>JAGCYQ010000116.1 GCA_017960765.1 Treponema sp. | reverse complement strand
TGCTTGAGCTTTTTTGCCGCCGTAAAGACGGATTCTTCAATTGAATCTGCAATGACAATCAGGATTACGTCTGAATTCCTGTGGTTGGAATTTGGCTGGACTCTGGAAATGCCGCGTTCCCATGCCCTGGCATCGAGTTCTGCCAGTCGTTCCGGAGTGAGAGCGGTTTCTTTTGCGAAAAAGACATATTCGTTGGAATCTATGTCAGCCAGATGTGCGGCCTTTACAAGGACATATTTTTCTGTGTGGGACTGGAAAACTGCTTCTGCGACAAAAGGGGACTCAACATCATCAGTTTTGATGTTGTAATATCCGCGGTAAGAATTCAAAACCTTCGTCAAAGCTTCATTGCTTTCCATAGAAACATTATAAAACCTACATTAAAAAGCGTCAAGTACGATAGATTGATTAGGAAATTTTTTAATTAAAATCAAAAACTGGCTAGAAATATTGACAACTGGCTAATATGTGTGTAATATATTGTAAAGGAGGCTTGTTATGTGCAGGGCAACAATTTACGAGGCAAGGAACAAATTCTCTTCTCTGGTCAAGTTAGCGGAAAGCGGGGAACCTGTAGAGCTTACCCGCCATGATAAACCTGTGGCCGTCATCATCAGCTGGGAAGAGTATGAGAAGAAATGCAAGAAGAAGAGCTTTTTCGATTTCCTGGAGGAAACCCGTGCGGAATATGCGGATGTTTTTGATGATCCAGATTTTGATGGTCTGATCGTACCGGAAGATTACCCGATGGATGAGGAATATACTAGAAAAATAGATGAAATGTGGAGAGATGAATGAAACCGATTTATTTACTTGATACAAATGTAATCTCGGAATTCTGCAAGCCTAGACCGAATCAAAAATTAATCAAAAAGGTCAAGGAACATGAGGGGCATTGTGCTATATGTTCCACTGTCTGGCAGGAATCTGTTTTCGGATGCAAGAGAATGCCTGAGGGAAGAAAAAAGGATGCTGTTTTTGCCAGCATACAGGATGTAAAGAAGAGCTACGAGACCATCCCTTATGACGATTTTGCAGCCCAGATATGCGGTGAGCTTCAGGCTCTTTGTCAGGAAGAGGGGCATCCCTGTCCTAACTTTGACTCACAGATTGCCGCCACAGCCATAGCAAACGGCATGATCCTGATAACGCACAATACCTCCGACTTTGCCACACTGAGCTCCGTCAGCTCCCTTAAAGTTGAGGACTGGTGGGGTTAGGAATCCTGCCTACATCTTCTCGCCGTAGTAGATGCCTGCCCATTCCCAGCGGCCGTGAATCTCCGGGTCTGCGGGAAAGTTTACCCTGCGGAAGTAGAAGTACCATACGTTCAGGTAGGAGGTCCATCCCCATGTCCTGAGGTATGCCTCGCTAGGTGTTGAGGACTCGTCTATCGTGGATGCGTAGTGGATTGTGTTTCCGATCATGTAGGAGTCCATCGTAAACTCATCCTGCGCGTTGTCGGCGGTTTCATCCTGTCTCCATGACATTGCAAAGAAGTTGACCTTGGATTTGAGTGTGTCCAGCGTATACGGGTCATAGTCGTTTATGGCGACCTTGATGTCACGTATGAGTCTGTCCAGGCTTGAGTATGTCCAGTCCTTGCTTGAGTTGTTGAAGTTGATGAGCTGGCGTGCCATCATGTATGCATTCGGGATGTCGGTGATCTGTATCGTGGCGGCATCTTCCTGGTCCAAAAACAGCTGGAAGCACTTGAGGGCCTGTTTCCAGTCACCTTCTTTCTCGTATTCAAGTGCCATGCGGATATAGAGTTCTGTTGTGCTTACCTCGTTGGGGAAGCGTGCTATGAGCTGGTTGAAGTATTTTATGCGTGTTGCCGGGGTGTCACAGAGCTTTATCAGGTGCATGAGGCATCGGTAATGGACAGATGTTCCCTCGACTATAAGGTCCTCGTAGTTGATCAGTATGCGCTCAAAGTAATACTGGGCCATCGGATCCGCATTGTTCTCCAGGTAGGCAAAAGCTGTCATAAGGAGCCAGTAGGCATTGTACTCGTCATCGGGATGAGACTCCACCCAGTCCGTAAGGAAAACGATAAGGTTGTTGTAGTCCTTCACGGCAAGCATGTTCTTTGACATCTGGTTTAATACGCCGAATCTTGTCTGTGTCGGTAAATCCTCATTTTCCAGAATATGCAGGTACTGTGCCTGTTCTTCCTGAAATTCCTTGGTAAATGCCCTTTCCAGAATGGGTCCTGTTCCCTGTGAGCATGATAAAAAGAGGAAAACAAGGCATGATATGATGACTATATAAAAAATCTGTAACTTATCTTTCATAATATTGATTGTAACAAAGGAAAAAGATATTGGCAAGATGTCAAAAGTATTATATTCTATAGATAATAACAATAAGAAAGGGGGAAAATTTCAATCTGATGAAAAAGAATCTAGCGGAAAGCCAGCAGCTTAAGAAACTCAGGGAAATATCGGGAAAGACATTTGCACTTGTACTTGGAATCATTCTTGTGATTGCAGGTATTTTCCTTATGGCACAGCATTCCTTTACCTCTGACGAAAGTATCACGCTTCGGGTTAAAATCAACATCATAGCAGGTGCCGTGTTCTTGTTCCTGGGGCTTGGACCGTTCTCCAACTGGTTCCTGATTCTTGTGGGACTCTTTATGCTTCAGATGGGATTTCTGTTTCTTCTTGTTGACCTGCATGTCATACCGTTTACGATGCGTCAGATGTGGCCTGTCCTGGTGAGCGCGGCTGGCATTGCACTTGTACCCGCAGGCCTTTACAAGCTCAAGAGGATGAAGAGCATCTATTTATTCCCCGCAATACTGCTGATTCTTCTGGGAGTTTTCTTTTCCCTGTTTTCATTCCGCATACTGAATGGCTCGCTTTCACTGTTCATGCATCAGTGGTGGCCCATACTTATAGTCATTACGGGTGTCATTCTTGTTGTCCTGTATTTCATTCAGCAGGTAAGGAAAAAGGATTTCCCGTACATGGACGATGATTCCCTGATGGAGGATGAGTAAAATTGAAGCTCTGCCGGCTTGGTTTTGCAATTGCAGCTGTTTTTTCCTCTCTACTGTTGTTTTCCTGTGCCAGTACTCCTAAACCCGACACTTCACCGGAAACCGTTCAGGAGTCAGATTCTTCTACGGGGCATAAATGGAGCGGCAGCGGTGCGGACGATTCAAAATCAGGCAATGGACAGGGCGGACAGTCGGTTTCAACAGAAACAGTTGCTCCTTCAATCGGTACTTCCAACGGTTCAGGTTCCGGGACAAGTCTGGGCGTGAGCATTACCTTCCCAAAATCCAAGGGATCATATTTTTATTCAATTGACAAAAAGGCGCTTGATTATGCGGAAAACGGTTCTCCCTCATCATTCAAGATGGCGATATCCCAGCTTCACAAGCCTGCTTCCGAGCAATATACTCAGGTTGAGCAGGTTCTCCTTGAGATATGCGTACGCGTGAGCAAAATCGTGTGGCCGTCAGAAATCATGAACTATGAGTACAGCCGTGTGACACATTCAAATCCGTATACGCCTGCAATCGATTATGCAGAAAAGGGCATGTTTGACTCAAGCACGGGCAATTCAGACTTCTTTACGATTCTGCTTCCGGCATTGCTTATGGTCACAAGGCCTGCAAAAACCGAGTACTATCAGGAATATGACAGGGCCATTACAAAGGCACTTGCACTTAAACCTGACTCATGTCTTGCGAACTACCTCATGGGACGTCTGAAAAATCTTGGCGGAGACTATCAGGCTGCAATTGCATGCCTTAACAAAGCCCTTGGTTCCGCTCCAAAAAACCGTGAGATACTTTTTGCTCTTGCACAGGCATATCAGGGCTCTGGTGAGCATAAGAAGGCCCTTGATATCTGTGAGGAGCTTCTGGCCGCTGTTCCGCAGAATATAGAGTATCTTGAGCTTTGCACTCAGGCTTCTATTTCTCTTGGACTGTACGACAAGGCTGAGGAATTCGTACTGAGGGTCCTTCAGGTTGAGCCGAATAACTCCGACTTTGCTCTTGTACGTGCTTCCATACTCATGGCGAAAGGTGATTACATCAAGGCATCAAGTCTGCTGGATTCTTATGCAAGGACATCTCCGAATGACCGCTATTACCTTCTGCTCAGGGCACAGCTTCAGAAAAAATGGAACAAGAACCTTTCCCTGGCATCCACTACAATGACAAAGGCTCTCTCGCTATATCCTGATGACAAGGATGTACTTCTTCTTTCTGCACAGATAGCTTCAGAGTCAAATTCTTCAATTGCGGGAAAAACTGCGCTTGATCTTGCCAGCGGAGTTCTGGAAATTGAAGAGGACAACATCGAGGCTAAAGAGGTTTTCGTAAAGGAGCTGAACAAGGCCAGACGGTATAACGAGGCGTACACTATCAGCTCAGAAATGATAAAGTCAGAGGATGTTCCGCTTTCTGTTCTGTACAGTTATGTGGATATTTGCCTTGCCCTTGGAAAAAACAATGAGGCATGGACTGTCGCAGAAGATCTTTATAAAAATGACAGTACGGTGGAAGAAAACATTCAGGTATACATAAAGGTTCTGGTTGGTACGGGGCGTTCAAGTCAGGCCCTGTCATTGATCAGCTCACTTCTTCCGACTGCAAGCTCACAGATGAAGAGCTTCCTTTATTACCAGAAGAGCCTTACTGAAGGAACAAGCGACGCCGCACTGGAGGATCTTCGTTCAAGTCTGACTGCCAACCCGAGGAATCAGGACACTCTTTACAGGCTGTACCGCATCTACTACGGCAGAAAGGACTGGAGACGTGCCCAGTATTACCTTAAGCAGGTCATCGCCTTGAATCCAAACGATTCCACATACCAGGCCCAGAACGCAGAGCTGGAGAACCTTCTGAGGTAAACCGAATCTTCCTTACAGGCCTCGGACCAGCATGCAGGTTCCTTCTACAATCGCATCGTGCTCAACAGGGGCAATACGTTCATAGAGAGTATCCGGGGTATCACCTTCAAGTACAGGCACTTTTTTCTGCACAAGTATCTTTCCCGTGTCGCATCCAGAATCCGCAATGTGAACAGTGCATCCGCTTTCTTTTTCTCCTGCGGCAATTACAGCCTCGTGAACGGCATGACCCCACATTCCCACGCCACCGAATTTTGGAAGCAGGGCAGGGTGAAGGTTTATGATGCGTCCTGAATATTCTTCGATGATTTTTCCGCCAAGCACAGTAAGGAAACCGGCCTCAACAATCGCACAGATTTTATATTCACGGCATAGCTCAAGTATGGCATCGGAAACAGCAATCCTTTTTGTGTCTCGGTCAGCAGTCTTTGCAGTCTCCGCACCAAGAACAGAGAACGGACTCCGGATAAAAGCCGGAATGTCTGCCTGTTTTGCCCTCTCAAGTGCGTATGCGTTTTTTGTATTCGAGATGACCAGCGCAATATGGTATGGACAGTCATCGTTTTCCTTTTCCCAGTCAATCAAGGCCTGAAGGTTTGTTCCGCCGCCGCTTACTAAAACTGCAATATCCTTTTTCATATCATGCTCCTGAAATCAGTTTGGTTTTGAGATTGAAAGTGGTACAATGCCGTTTGGTGTAAACTCCCCATGCAGGGCACCCCACAAAGCCGCAAATGAATACGATGAGTACGAATAGCCGAACAGGATAGTGTCTGCCCATTCAAATCCGTCCAGTACATAAACCGGTGACAGTATTGAGAAGATTATAACCCTCTTGTTAAGATACTGAAGCCTGCGTGCTATGTTGGCCGTGTGCCAGTCGTATACCGTTACGATAATTGTGTCATATCTTCGTGCAACGCTTTCGATGCCCTCTGCATTCCAGTCTGAGTAGTTGCTCTGGTCGTCTGCAAGCTCGTAGCTGTAGTGGAATGTGTCGGCGTTCGGGAAACGTTTTCTGCCTTCCTCATAAAGTGAAAGGAAAGGTCCTGCGATAAGAACCCTGTCTTCGTCCGATGGTTTAAGAGGATAGGCGCTTCCCTGCTTGTACAGCGTGATTGAGCGGCATGCCTGATCCATGAAGAATTTCTGACCTTCCTTGTCGGGGATGCTCTCGTAGATTGTCGCTGCATCTGGATAAAGTGGTGCTGCGTTTCCGCCCTTGAAATAATTGAGCTTTGCAAGGATAACACGATATGCGGCGTCCTTGACCCTCTCCTTGAATTCCGGAACAGTCTGCATGCGGTTAAGGTTCTCGGTCCACATTGCGCTGCTGAGTCCTGCCGTCGATGAACTGATTATGATGTCGTTGCCTGCCTCCAGAGCCATTGTTACAGAGCGTGAGAAAGAGCCTGCGAAATTTGTCGCACCGTTCATCTGCATGTCGTCAGTAATGATAAGTCCCTGATATCCCAGCTCCCCACGAAGAACATCTGTAAGCATGTAGCGTGAGAGGGAAGCCGGTGTGCCGTCTGTCTCAATCTGTGGGAAAGAAAGGTGACCGCTCATTATTGCAGGAATACCGGATTGAATAAGATATTTAAATGGAACAAGCTCCCTGTTCATGAGGGTGTCCTTTGAGATGTTTATCTGCGGAAGTCGGCCGTGACTGTCAAGGCTTGTGTCTCCGTGTCCGGGGAAATGTTTTGCCGTTGGGATCACACCTGCAGCGATGGAGCCCTGTGAGAATGCTTCTCCGAGTATGCCTGCATTCTTTGGGTCAGAGCCAAAGGAACGCGGACCGATTACGGTTGAGTCCAGATCCGTGTACAGGTCTACGGTTGGAGCAAAGTTCATGTTGATTCCAAGAGCCTTTATCTCCCGGTTAAGGTAATAGCCTGAGTAATATGCGTCAATGGGATAACCTGATGCCCCGATTGCCATGTTGCCCGGAGTCTCGGATGTCTCACCCTTTACATGCCTGATCCATCCGCCTTCCTGGTCTGTGGCAACAAACAGAGGAATCTTGAACCTGCATGTCTGTGCTTCCTCCTGTAAAAGCTTGATTGATTTTGCGACCTGCTGGATGTTGTTTGTGTTCCAGCCGAAAACCTTTACGCTTCCAAGGCTTCTTTGTGTAACCCATGCATTCAGGAGTGGACTCGGTTCCGCACCAGCCCATCCGAACATCAGTGTCTGTGCCAGAAGCTCGCTGTTGTCCATGCGGTCAACTATTGCAAGGGCCAGGACATCGTTCTCGTAATTGCTCCAGAATGTAATGTTTGCAGGAAGTGCGTCTGCTGCGGCCTGCCTTGATACGGATACAGAGCTTCCCTGACAAAATAGGCCTGCCGTAATTGCAAGCGGTATTGAAATGTATGCAAGGATTCTTTTGATTTTCATTTATTTATATTCCTCGTTTTTCAACAGTCGGATGTAGTTTTGTGCTGAGTGTGATGCAATGGCTCCGTCTGAGCATGCCGTGACAATCTGCCTGAAAGATTTTGAACGCACGTCTCCGGCCGCAAACAAACCTGGAATGGAAGTAGCCATGTCTTCATCTGTCACAACATAACCTGCGTCATCGGTCTTAAGGTTTGAGAAGAGTGAGACCTGAGGAGTCATGCCGACAAAAATGAAAACTGCCGAAGTCTCCAGTGATGATTTTTCTCCAGTAACAGTATCCGTCAATTCAACTGATGAAACTTTTTTGTCCCCGAGAATCTGAGTCACTAATGAGTTGAATCTCACCGTAATCTTTGGGTTGGAGAGAACTCTCTGTGCAACAGCCTTCTGTGCCCTGAACTGGCTTTTCCTGTGGACCACGGTGACATGGCTGCACAAGGTAGAAAGATAGGAAGCCTCATCGCATGCAGAATCACCTCCGCCTACGACAACGACATCCTTGTTCTTGAAAAACGGACCGTCACAAGTGGCACGATACGAGACTCCACGTCCGCTGAATTCTTTCTCACCGGTCACACCAAGAGTCCTGTGTTCCGCCCCTGTTGCAAAAATCAAAGTCAGGGAAGTATATTCTGCTCCATGTGTCTTAACAATAAAACGTCCGTCAACTTTATCAACAGAAGAAACGGAAGCCTGTTTTATTACGGCACCAAAAGATTCCGCCTGATTTTTCATCGTGGATATCCACTGCCATCCTTGAACTGGAGGAAAAACGCCGGGATAATTCTCAAGGTTGAAAATGTTCGCAGCCTGACCACCTCCAAGCCCCTGGTCAAGGACAAGAGTATTCAGGTTTGCCCTTGCCGAATACTGGGCAGCAGCCAAGCCAGCTGGACCGGCACCAATTACAATCAGATCGTATTCTTTTTTTTCTGAGTTTTCCATGGGTAAAAGTATAAACTAAAAGACTAAAAGTTTAAAGATGTCACAAACGAAAGCTTGAACGGTTTGTCCGAGGTGTCCCTGGGGTAGTAGGTGAATCTTAAGCCGAAATCCTGAACCATGGATGAAGATGCAAATATGCCGGTGTTGATTGTTCCGGAAATCGTGGCAGTAACGCTGATGGAGTCAATGTAAGATAGTGGGCTGTTCAGCATTGTGTCCACCATCGTCAGCAATGCTACGTCTGAGTTGGAGTCCTTTAGGTTGAACATGTATTCACCGCGCAAGGTAAATGTGTTGAAGAAGAGCGGAAAGAAAGTGAGCCCTTTTTGAATCTCCGCGGAAAACAGTACGGAACTGACTGAGCCTGCCAGAACGATTGAATCTGTCGGTGCAAAATAAGCCGAGGCTTTTACCGGAAGATTGTATGTAAGGCGATTTGAGCATTCAAATGGAAGCAGCCGGGGCAGTGCAATTAATAAGACAGGATACAGGTTCTGTTCAAAAGTTCCCATAATAATGCCTTCTGAATCATCAATGAAATTGCTTGATGCAATGTCATAGTTCAGCTGTACGGAAAAGCCCCCGGTGTTGTATCTTCCCGGTCCCATCAGGTGCATGGTGGAGAGCTGGACTGAAAAACTGTTGTAAAATGAAAGGTAGAATGACGGATCTATGTTTTCCGAGATTTTTTCCTGCATTCCATAGGCATTTATGTAATTGCCGTTTCTGTCCGTTTCCTGATGCCCAAGGAATAAAAGCGAATCATCCTGTGCCAGAAGATAGAAAAAGTTGTTGATGGAGATTCTTGTTTTTATGCTGGAGCTGACCGTTGCCTGTAAAAAGCCGCCGTCGTTGAGCAGTACTGCCGGAATGATCTGATAGTTGAAAAATGAGCTTTCACCGCCACCACGGATAAGCGACATAAAGCCGCCTTTTTGCTTGCCCCATGGAGTAAAGCCGCCACCCAATGCAAAGTGATTTCCGTCCCAGGGATTAGATGTTATCCATGTTGCACCCAGAAAGATTATCTCGTCAGCTTCTCCAGTCTGGCTGTATTCCTGAATGTATGACAACGGAGCGAAAATGCCTTTTCCGTAAAATAACGTATTCCAGTTTTCCGCATCAGAAAGAACTTCATCTGCTTTTGAAATGTTCTCTTCCCTGTTCCATTCCTGTGCCTTGAATGAGTTGACTTTTAGTTCTGTTTGGGTAAAGACTGCTTCCTCCTGATTCTGCATGAAGAGCCTTGTCTTATCCACAAAATTTCCTGAATAAAAATATTTACCGTTGAATGCCGCAGGACAATAGACTCCGCCTGAAATATCTGTGCCGCTCAATTCAAGAACCGCATCATCACCTTTATTCATCATAAGACGACCAAGCCGTGGAAGCGTGTCCTCTCTTGCCCATGAAAACACAAGCGTGGAATCATCCGCAACGGAAAGTCCCTGCACGAATATTCCGTATCCTGACAAATCAATTTCCTGCCAGTTCATTCCGCTGTCATAAAACCTGAACTGTGATTTACCTGCATTTCTGTAGATGCATGCAAATTGACCGTTGCCGAAATCTACTGGAGAATAGATGCCTTCTCCACGTGGAAAATCATAGCGTGAGATTTCCTTCACGTCTTTTATTCTTGTTGTCCTTCCGCTTGATTTTTCAATAATGCTGTATTTGACAAGGGTTTCGGTCTGTCCATGATTTTGAACCGCACATAAAATTGAGCCTTCTTCGTTTTGCATTATGAAAGGTTTTTTAAGTGATTTTTCCTTCAGGAGAACATGGCTTTTGTTTTCCGTGTCATACACCATGACTCTTGAATTAACTTCCGCCGCATTTGGAGTGTAGAATGAAAGTGCAAGATACCGGCCGTCCCTGGAAAGTGAAATTGAATTTATGTTTTGTTTGGTAAGGAACTTTTTTGGTTTCCTGATATTTCCGCTTTCATCTGCCTCACAAATCCATACGGTAGAAGTCCTTTCTTCAAGCCATGCAATTTTGTTTTTTCCTGCGGTGAGCGATGAATATAGAAAACCGTTTGCGCTTGTGCCGGGTACAGTTCGTATTGATTCTGTGTCCTCAGCATAAATGACATTTTCCGGTACAGGCAGGGATTCGTAAAACTCCTTCCATGCCGTGTTGATGCTTTCACCGTAAACTTTTCTAAAGGCAAGCTGATATGTCAGGGCCTCGGTGTTAATTCCCGCGTACCAGAATTCCGCATACTTTTCCATGCCGTACTTGTCCTGAAGCCATTTTGTAAACGGACCTCCAAAGGCATAAGACATGTTGCCGCCCGGGTAAATGTCCCTGGAGCCCATGATGTCTGCCTGCGATGGAAATGTTTCCTGAATTTTTGCCTGCCTGACAGTATGCATGTAGTAGGGGTTGTTGAGCCTTCCGTATCCACCGGTACTTTCTTCTGCAACAGCCGCACCTTCCTTTATTGCCGTTGTCATGTTCAGGTAATCGCCCAAGGTCACCACGTCGCCGAAAACTTTTGCCATAAAGGTCCAGAACGGATTCTTCATGTTTATGGTGAGGGCGTGTGAAAGCTCGTGCTTGAATGTGTCGCAGATTGTCGATTCAAATACATCCATGTTATCATCGGGAGTTGTGTCGAACAGTACGATGTGGTTGTATGTAAATGTCGTAAAATACGCGTTGTATGCATCAGTTGAGTTTGTAATAGTGACAGGCATCCTGAGTGTAGGATTTATGCCGTAGTCCGCACATATCTCCCTGTAGATGTCATCAGCATGAACGTAAAGCTCTGCGGCACTTTCTCTTGATGTTTCCGGATAAATTATGTCAAAGTATTCCGTCTTGATGCACTTGAGGTTTTTCTGTCCTGACAAAAGGCCTTCGTAAGCGTGTATGTTCATGGATGCAAAAACAGAGGCCAAAAAAATGAAGAGGATTTTTCTTGTTTTGTTCTTACCAGGCATCTTCTTCCCCAAAGTTTAGAAAAAAAGCCGACCACAAGATGCAGCCGGCAAATATATGTGCAGAACCGTCACCGGTAATGCTTCAGGTTGCTGCTTGGCAATACAACCTGTTAAGGAGCAGAGGCCCGTTAAAGAGCGACATGCTCCTGATTTAAAAAATAAAAAGGGCTGCCAAGTATTCCTAAAACAGCCCCTCTAAGGCGTCTGGCGGAATCGAACCGCCGCATGAAGGTTTTGCAGACCTGTCCCTTACCGCTTGGGTAAGACGCCAAATGATGTTAAGATATTATCAAAAATCCATGCCCGTGTCAAGTATGGATTTTTTACTCCTGAATCTCAGACTGATCATCAGACTGGCTTCCTGCCTGCTTTTGAGCCGCTTCTTTTTCTGCCGCCTCTTTTTCAGCCCTGATTCTTGCTGCCTCCGCTTCCGGAACCTTTGCAAGATCGATTGCTGCTAGTTTCTTGAATTTTCCTGGCAGTACACCTGGAGCTACATTGTCATAAATGTAGAGTATCTGATCCAGACGTGGCACTGCATCAGCATATTTCTTTGCCTTTATGTCAAGATGTGCAAGCTCGTAGTTTGCCTCGATGTAGATGTCGGCCTCATTTCCGTGCTTTTCAAGAAGCTGCTCATAGTAAAAGCGTGCGAGCTTTGTATTTCCGTGATCGGTTGCATTCTGTGCCAGCTGGACGATCTGATGTGGATCATCGGGTACTGTCTCAGGAATTGAAGTACATGATGTTGCAATGAACGATGACAGTACAAATACAGATGCAAATGCGAGTGTAACTATTTTTTTTCCAATGAATTTTGAATCTTTCATTTTTCTAGTATATCAATTTTTTACGAATTGATACATACCTTCCTTAATAATTTTTTTTGTCTGTAAAAGTAAAACAAACGGACTCAATTCAGGTTACTCTTTTTCAGTTTTTTTGGTAAACCCTGACGTAATCTATGTCCATTTCCGCCTTTTCCAGGTCTTTTGCTACGCCTTCCTGACCGCCCCAGCTTCCGCCTATTGCGATGTTAAGAATCATGTAGAAGTTGTGGTCAAACGGCCATTCCTCGGAATCATCGCTCAATTTGTCAAACTTGAAGAAAGGCTCTCCGTCTACAAACCACTGTATGTATTCCTCTGTCCATTCAATTGCGTAGACATGATATTTTGTCGTGGTATTCTTGATTATGTCGTTGTTGTTCTTTTGCGTGTTCTTCTTGTGGTTGTAGGCTCCAGTATGTGCCGTGGTGTGAATCCTGTCCTGGTCGAATCCTACTGCCTCCATGATGTCAATCTCACCTGAGCGTGGCCATCCTCCATGAGTGTCAAATTCCGGCATCATCCATATTGCAGGCCATGTTCCCACTCCAGACGGCAGCTTTGCCTTGATCTCAAAATATCCGTATGTCCATGAATGCTTGAACTGGGTCTTAAGCCTGGCGCTTGTCCATTTGCTTCCGTCCCTCAGTGCCACAATTGCAAGGTGACCGTCCTTTATGTAAGAGTTGTCCCTGGTGTCAGTGTATTTCTGTAATTCCGCGTTTCCCCATCCGCCGCCGCCGATGGAATAGTTCCAGTTTTCTTCATC
>JAGCYQ010000011.1 GCA_017960765.1 Treponema sp. | reverse complement strand
GGGCTGCTGATTTTTAATTGAATTATTTTTGTTAAGTTTATATTAGGAGATAAAAATGCGTAGAGTAGTAGTAACAGGTTTGGGATGTGTTTCACCACTTGGAAATTCAGTTGAAGAGACATGGAAGGGAATTACAGAGGGCAAAAGCGGAATCGCAAACATCACCCGCTATGACAGCACTCCCTTCAAGGTAAAGTATGCCGCTGAGGTTAAGAATTTTGACGCTTCAAAATACATGGATCCGAAGTCAGCCCGCAAGATGGCAAACTTCTCTAAGTATGCAGTGGCAGCCGCAAAGATGGCTCTGGAAGACGCAAAGCTGATTGACAACAAGGAGGTTTTGGACAGGACTTCCATTTTCCTTGGCGTTGGAATCGGCGGTTTTGAAGTTACAGAAGACAGCCTCAAGAGCTATTTTGAGACTAACAAGACCCGCATTCCTCCGATGACTGTTCCAATGCTCATTCCAAACGAAGCGGCCGCAAACATAAGCATAGCATTCGGCATTCACGGAGCCACACACACTATCGCAACAGCCTGTGCATCCGGTACAGACGCAATCGGTGACGCACTTGACAACATCAGGAGCGGAAGAAGCGATGTAGTCCTTTCCGGTGGAGCTGAATGCACACAGAACGGTTTCGCAAACTTGGGATTCGCAGTACTCCAGGCATTGAGCTCAAAGTGGGTAGATGCACCTGAAAAGGCAAGCCGCCCCTTCGACAAGCAGAGGGATGGATTCGTTATGGGAGAAGGCGGAACAATCCTCGTGCTTGAGGAATACGAGCATGCCAAAGCCCGCGGAGCACACATCTACGCAGAACTTTTGGGTTACGGAGGATCATGCGACGGATACCACCTTACAGCGCCAAATCCAGACGGAGTAATCGGCGGACGCTGCATGACACTTGCAATGAAGGATGCTGGAATCACACCTGAACAGGTCCAGTACTACAACGCCCACGGAACATCAACCCACCTTAACGACTCAGGAGAGACAAAGATGCTCCACATGTCATTTGGAGAAGCCGCAAAGAAACTGCACATTTCCTCAACAAAGAGCATGACCGGACACTGTCTTGGAAACGCGGGTTCACTTGAGGCCCTCGTCTGCATCAAGGCAATTGAAAACGACTTCATTCCACCGACAATCAACCTGGATGAGGTTGACGTAGAGGGCGGATGCGATTTGGACTACACCCCCAACAAGGGAATCTTTACAAACGTAGATGTCGCCATGAGCGCAAACTTTGGCTTCGGCGGTCACAACGGATGCGTCGTGTTCAAGAAATTCCAGGCCTAACGGAAATTACGGAGAAAACTTATGGTAACAAATGATATAGAAAGCCTTTTGCCTCACAGGAAACCATTCCTGTTTGTGGACACAATCGAAAGCATAAGCGATGAAGGCTGCGTGTGCACAAGGAAGTTCACGGAAGAGGATTTTTTCTTTAAGGGCCACTTTCCCGAATATCCTGTCGTACCTGGTGTAATCCTGGTGGAGACAATGGCACAGGGTGGAGGAGCCGCCTTGAGCCACCAAAAGATGTTTGAGGAAGGCAGCCTCTTTTTCCTTGCCACAGTGGATAAGGTAAAATTCCGTCATCAGGTTCGTCCTGGAGATACGGTCAGAATGGAAATCCAAAACCTGCGCTGCACCGCTAAAATGGTAAAGCAGAGCGGAAAGGCCTACGTGGGAGATACCCTCTGCGCCGAAGCAGAATGGATGTGCCTTGTAGGAAAGAACTGATTCAAATTCATAATCCGTAATTGAAAACGGGACCTCAGAGCCCATAAGTAAATTACGGATTCGTCTTTTATCAATTGACTTGATTTTCTTTCTGTGGGATAATGGATGGACTGAATTATCTCTGGAGGAATAAAATGGTTGCATTAATCGTTGGTATAATTCTTATCGCATTCTGTGTATTTGCATGTCTCCCTGCAGGAATTGGTCTGGCATGGGGTAATGATGTTGTGGCATTTTTAAAAGGCTGTGCCCCGGTTTTCGCCGCATTCATCGGATTGATTGCCGTGTTCATCGGTTTTGCCGACATCAAGGACAAAAAGGAAGCGAAGAAAGAAGAAGCCGCAGCAAAGGCACTTGAAGAGAAACAGAAAAATAACGCCCAATAAGGTTGAGAAGAGCAGGTATTTATGATATACTCTGCCAATTATAGGAGTATCGTATGACAAAGTTAGTTTTAGTTCGCCACGGTGAATCAGAATGGAACAAATTGAATCTTTTCACCGGTTGGACAGATGTTGATTTAAGCGAGAAAGGTCATGAGGAAGCAAAGTCAGCCGGAAAGCTTCTTAAGGAAGAGGGCTATGATTTTGACGTTTGCTACACTTCTTACCTCAAGCGTGCAATTCATACCTTGAACCATATCCTCGACGAGATGGACAGGGCATGGCTCCCGGTTTACAAGACATGGAAGCTCAACGAAAGGCACTACGGTGATCTTCAGGGCAAGAACAAGTCTGAGGCAGCCGCAAAGTTCGGAGAGGACCAGGTTAAGATCTGGCGCCGTTCTTTTGACGTAAAGCCACCTGTACTTTCAGATGACGACGAGCGCTCAGCAAAGAAGCAGGCCATGTACCGCGACGTAGACTCATTCTTCCTGCCACAGAACGAAAGCCTTGAGACAACAATCGAGCGTGTAGTTCCATTCTTCCTTGAGACAATCATGGCAGACATGAAGGCCGG
>JAGCYQ010000115.1 GCA_017960765.1 Treponema sp. | reverse complement strand
GTTAGGGGAAAAACGGTAAAACTTTGCACTATAATAGCGAGAGATTACGGAGCTTTGCTTTGCCACGTGTTTCCCCACTAGGGTGTTACTGCGCGGTACCGCACAGCGACTAACGTCGCTGAGGCACAATAAATTTAAATTTTGTCATTGCCGGACTAGATCCTGCAATCATTCCCATCTCAAAATGAGATGGACAAAGCAGGACACACACCGAAATTCGCAAGGCTAACGCTATAGGCGCGATAGTTCGCAGAGCCAGTGTTGTCGACACCGCGTGCACTATTACTAAGCGCATAGTAAGGCGTGCGGAGCCACCACCAACCGCCGTATCCTGCGGTTGTATTCTGATATGCATAGTTTGCCTTGGCATAGTCCGTTGTCATTCGGATTCTTGTTGAGCTTGTCGTTCCGTTTGAATCCCCCTTATAGACATTATAATCTGCAAATCCATACTCTGCTTTAGTCACTTCCTGCTCACTCAGCAGGAAAATCTTGTCGGAAGTATCCTCGCAGGCATGGCTGTTGATTCCGCCGCTCCACTGTGTTGCGTTGGAGTCCGTATTCGTGCTTCTTGCACTGTTGTCAACATTTGTCGTGGCAATACGGTTCTGGGCAGATGCCGTGAACGCTGACTGCAGGAAGCCTTTTCCAGAATATTCTGAATTTGTAGTCTGACTTGTTGAGCTGTCTGATTTCAATTCATATGAATATCCGTTAAGATATGCCCTTATCCTGCTTTCCTTGTAGTTGTTGGGATATACCGTCGTCCCTCCTATGGATCTGTTTACATCTGGATAATCATAATACTTAACATTTGCCGTAAGGATGTTCTCTGCAAGCAGTAGCTTTTTTCCGTTATAATCATTTGTAAGCACACGCCACTTAATCGGCTCCACCTTAAAGTATTTGTAGCTGTTTGCACTGGCTTGGGCTACCGTCGTGCCGTCACTGTATGTGTAATTTGACTCGTAGGCATTCTCCGTGCATTTGGCGTAATAGTTATAATCGCTTCCAAGGTAATAGGTGTTTGCACCCATGGTCACGTTCTGTGTCTCGTCCACCTCAACATCAGAAGCCTTTATTGTCTGCGGCCAGTCACCGAACAGTACGTAAGTCCATTCAGGCCCTGCTGTTCCATCGGTACCGGCAGGCAATTCGGTGACTGTCTCATGGAATTGATAGACAGCCGGAGTTCTTCCCCTCAGCTCCTCTATCAGGTTGGAGCAGGAAAACAATGTCGCGGCAAGCACGAGTGAAAGCGTTATAAAACCGGGTAAAATATGTTTCTTTTTCATTTTCTTTTCTCCTATTCAAAACGGTACGTGGCACCAAGGCTGAATGACAGATAGTGGCAGATGTTGTTCTGCTCTGGCAAGAGTACATAATCCGCGCCAGCCTTTATGAGGATTCCGTTCTTAAAGGCATCAAAAAGCACTGTGGCTCCAAGCCTTGCACCGTAATCTGCAAACATGCCGCTCACATTCTTTTCTTCCGATTTCACGCTGTTGAGCCTTATGTCAAATGAAGCCCCCGGTCGCAGTGTGACAAGCTCGCTGAACTTCAGGTCGATATATGCCCCGATGTCAAAGTCAAGCGCCCACCATGAGTCAATGTAGCTTTTCTTTCCAATGGGAAAAAGTACCCCTGTCTGTGCAGAAAGTCCTACTGCTGAAAGTATTCCGTCTCCGGAAAGTCCAAGCGGAAGAGGCATTGTGGCATCAATGGTAAAGCCAAGGTTTCCGCTCTCGTGCTCCTTCATGTCCCCCATGGCAAGCTCAAAACGTGCACCGCCGCCAATCTCAAGGCCTTTAGTCCAGCCCTCCGCCCATACGGAAGATGCACACAACACTGTAAGAAACAGAGCAAGAACGCTGATTCGTTTCATTTTTTATTTCCCCCACATTTTTAGGTATATAAATAATATTTTCTGTTATCTTTTGCATGATGTCAAGAAAAATAAATTCACTTTTTTCAAAATTCTTCCCACTTTTCTGTTAAAAACAGCGGGTCTGATACTAATTATATATTAGTGGGAGGAAAAATTGGAGGAATTATGGAAAAAAGAGAAAGAAGAGACTATCACAGGAAAACTGTTGATGAGCTTACATTTACAGATGACGGAATGTTTCAGGCTGTCCTGCATGAGCCAGGTATATGTGCGGAACTTGTTGAGAGGCTTCTTCACATTAAGGTGAATCACATCGAGTATCCAGAGCTCGAAAAAACAATCGCACCTTTCTATTCATCTAAAGGAGTCCGTCTTGATGTCTATCTAAAGGATACGGATAAGGTAATCGATGTTGAACTTCAGTCATACCCCTTGGATGAGCCAGGCAAACGCACCCGCTACTACAACAGCATGGTGGATATTGACTGCCTTATGAAGGGTCATGATTATTCGGAGTTAAAGGACTGTTACATTCTCTTCATCTGTAAAAAGGATCCATTCAAGGATGAAAATGATATGGGATATGGCCTGCCCTGCTACACTTTTATGAACATGTGCAAGGAAAACTCTTTAATAAATTTAAATGACAAAACTGTAAAAGTATTTTATAATGCCAGTATGTACGAAAAGGAAAAGAATGAGTCTGTGCGGGCCTTTCTCCATTTTGTACATACGAATGATTCTGGGAAAGATGAATTTACAAATCGTCTTTCAGAGATTGTGGAAAAACTCAAGAATAACGAAAGATTCAGGAGTCAATACTTAGCCATGAATTTACACGACAGGGATTTAATAAGATGGGCAAAAAAAGAAGGAGCCTCCCAGAAAGCCATCGAAGACGCCGAAAACCTTCTGCGCTTAAATGTTCTCTCCTATGAGCAGATATCACAGTCTATCGGTCTCCCACTTGAAAAAGTGCAGGAAATTGCAGAAAAGATTACGGAAAAATCTTATTTACATATATCATAGAGGTGAAGAATGAACAAGGATTTTGAGACACTTGACAGGGTAATTGGTAAGATTCCGGACTTTCCGAAGCCTGGGGTTTTGTTCTACGACATCACCGGCATATTAAGGCATCCGGAGGCATTCCGCTATTGCATCGATCGTATGGTGGAAATCTACTCTGCAAAAAAAATTGATGCGGTCGCAGCCATCGAATCACGAGGGTTTATCTTTGCGGCCCCCTTTGCAGAAAAAATGGGCATTCCGCTGATCCTCATACGCAAAAAAGGCAAGCTTCCTGGTAAGACTTATTCATGTGCATACAGTCTTGAATACGGAACAGCAGAAGTTGAGGTACACTGTGCTGATATTCAGAAAGGACAGAGCATTCTTCTTGTGGATGACCTGATTGCAACTGGAGGAACTCTTACTGCAAGCAAAAAGCTGGTGGAGATGGGAGAAGCCAAAGTCACGGATGTATTCGGTGTCATAGGCCTACCCTTCCTGAATTACAAGAAAACCCTGGAAGGGCTTGACGTGACAACCCTGATTGAATACTCAACGGAAGCCGTCAAGTAAACAGACTGCAAGACAGATTATTGAACGCTTGTATGATTACATGCCATCGCTATACGTTTGGCCCTGACTTCCTCAAGATAGGACTTCAGGCCCTCTCCGTTAGAGGTGGCAATGTCTTTTTTTAGAACTGAAAGTGCATTTTCAAAATTCTCTATGTGCTCGACAAGCTTTTCCTTGTTGCTGATAAAAAGCTCGGTCCATAAAGGTGCGTTGATCATTGCTATGCGTGTAAGGTCCTCAAAGCTTCCACCGCCAAAAGCAGTTATGTCCGGTCCGTCGGCACTTTGAACCAGGGCACTTGCTATAACGTGGCACAGCTGACTTGTAAAGCCAATCTTCCAGTCGTGGGTATCACATGAGGTCTCTGTTATCCGAGAGAATCCCATCTCGCCGATAAGGTTCTTAAACAGCTGTACGTTCTCGGTTTTATTTTCTTTTCTTGGACAAAGGATGTAATTGTGGTTTATAAAATACTTTGCGTTTGATGCGGCATACCCTTCCTTTTCACCGCCTGCCATAGGATGACCGATAATGAAATCAACATCATCACGAACAAGAGAATCACCCTCGTCAATAAAGATTCCCTTGACACCGCTTATATCTGTTATGATTGAGCCCGACTTGAAGCTGTCCCTGTGCTGCTTGAGGAAGTCAACAGTGGCATGGGGATAAAGACATACAAACACAATGTCACACTCACAGAGCATCCGATCCACCTGGTCAGAGGTGAATGTCTTGTCGGTAATGCCTTCCTGCATTGCAAGATTAAGGCATGCCGTACTCCTGTTGCAGGCATAAATCTTTCCGCTTGAGCTTGAACGGCTCAGGATGTTCTGCCTGATTGATTTGGCAAAAGAGCCTCCCATTATTCCAAGTCCGACAATTCCGTATGTCAATTCATCAAGTCGTCTCATCTTTATCTCCGATTACATTGTCTTGTCATCAACAGCCGCGATCTTGTTGAGCTTCAGCATCAATTCATTGAACATGACAGGAGTCAGCTGCTGGGATGCATCACTCAACGCTTTCTCCGGATTACAGTGAACCTCGATCTCAAGACTGTCAGCACCGATTGCAACAGCCGCCTTTGAAAGATCACCTACCATCCATCTGATTCCGCATGCATGGCTCGGGTCAATCACGACAGGAAGATGGCTTACCTTGTGCAGGTATGGAACGGCGCTCAAGTCAAGGCAGTTGCGTGTGTAATTATCGTAATAGCGGACACCGCGCTCACAGAGGACAACATTCTCATTTCCGTTTGCCATGATGTATTCAGCAGACATCAAAAGCTCGGTCAAGGTACCGGACAGCCCCCTCTTCAACAGGATTGGTTTACCGCATTTTCCAAGTTCCTTAAGAAGGTCAAAGTTCTGGAAATTACGTGCCCCGATTTGAATCAAGTCAACGTCAGTAAAATATTCAAGTTCCGTGATGGACATCAGCTCAGTGCAGATTGGAAGTCCTGTTTCCTTTTTTGCCAAGGAAAGAAGCCTCAGGCCCTCAACACCGAGTCCCTGGAAACTGTATGGGGAAGTACGTGGTTTATATGCTCCACCGCGAAGTATGCGTGCACCAGCCTCTTTTACAGCCCTGGCCGCATCCATTATCTGAGTCTCATTCTCAACAGAACATGGACCTGCGATTACAGGAATGGTCTTTCCGTCTCCGATAGTGCATGAGACAACACCGCTCTGGCCTCCCCCAACAGCAACAACAGTATTCTGCGGATGGAATGAACGGCTTGCCATTTTATATGGGGCAGAGACACGCTCGGCTGACTCAACTATATCGTTTGCAAGAAATGCCTCGGGATCAAGCTTTGATGTATCTCCCAGAAGTCCGATAAGAGTTTTGTTCACACCGGTTGAAAGATGAACGCCAAATCCCCTTTCCTTTACATCCTCAACAAACTTGTCAACGGCACTTTTCTCCGTTCCCTGCTTCAATACGATAATCATTTTCTTTTCTCCTTGTCAGATATATTTGCAAAAAAAAAGAACCCTCCTTTGCGGAAGGTTCCTGTATTTACCGGCATCACAAAACACACCGTTATACGGCAAGACTTCCGCGCTCAGATGAGGAATAATAATAGCCAGAATAAAAGTAGGCCAACAATGAGGAATAGATTTTCTGAGCCCAACGGGTTGTGTTTTTCATAGTGGATTAAAACTAACATATTAAAGGGAATGTGTCAATCAGCAAATGAAAAGCCTATGCATGCCGCTGTCCTTCGGTAAGTTGAATACGACAGTCCGCTTTTGTTTCCTATGCGTAAGGCCGTTGTTGTTCCGCCGTCAAGCTCTATCGCATCCGTGCAGCCCAACCTGCTGAATATCCTTGCACACTGTGAATAAGAAAGTCCCCTGCTCTGTTCAGGAAATTCACCCTCGCATGCAAGTATAAGAATTGTCTTTCCGTCATCTGCAACGCCAACTGCCATTCTGGAATCATACGAATGATTTGAGAATCCTTTTTCCTTTCCATTCTCCAAAACTGAATAAAAACCGCCGAAAACATACTGATGCCCTGACACAGAAGCACCGTCCTGCGAAGGAAGAATAAAGGCCCTCCATCCATCAGAAAAGCTGTCAAATGTAAGGGCGGCATACTTCTGTACCGGCTCAAAGACAATCTCCCCCTGAACCTTATGCACCCCGATTATTTTCGTGCGGGAATCAATGACGGACTCAAACGGACTTGAATTGAACGAGACCTCACATGAATTATTCTTGGAGAAATCAGAAAGATAAATGCGCTGAACCTTACCATCCTGGACATCATCGGGCATCGGGTAACATATAAGGCTAAGATCAGGCGAAGAAAGATCAACACGGACAAGTGTATACAAGATCGGGAAGCGGCTGTTATGGTATTTTGCATAGCTCAGCCCCGGACACACTTGAATCCAGCTGTATTCCTGCGGTATGTAAAGGTTTTCTGAAGAGACAATCTCCTCGTCACTTAACGAATATGAAAGAGAAAGGCATGAATAAAAAAATAGTGAGGACAATAAAAAAAAGAACCCCACAACTGAATGCAAGGTTCTTTTCTTTAGTCCACAGGAATTAGTATGACTTTGAATCATGTGATCTGTGGTTTTTCTTCATCAGCTTGCGCTGCAATGTCTTGTTCTTGCGGTTCAAGATGGTGGAAGGCTTTTCGTAGTATTCGCGCTTCTTGTATTCACGGATAATACCTTCTTTTTCAATCATTCTCTTAAAACGCTTGATTGCCTTTTCCAGGTTCTCGTTATCGTCAACAAAGATTGTTGCCATTGTTCTTTTCACCATCCTTACCCAGAAGTTTCTTGGGAGTCTTTATTATGCCAATTGTTCACGCCTGTGTCAAGAGGGAATTCATGGCTTTGACAAAAGATGCTGGATCTGTTATTTCCTCTCCGCTGATAAGCAAAGACTGGTCAAGAAGAACCTCACATACATTTGACACGAACTCCTCGCTCACGTCACCCTCAAGCTTCTTTACAAGGGCATGCTCGCCGTTAATCTCAAGAATCGGTTTTACAAGTCCGCCAGATCCATGTCCCATTGCACGCATCATGCGCTCCATCTGCAGGGAAGGATCGTTTTCATCGATGACAACACATGCAGGGCTGTCAGAAAGCCTCTTTGAGAGAACAACATCCTTTACGCGCTCACCAAGGGCCTTCTTGATTTTCTCCTGTACCGGCTTGAAGGCATCTTCTTTTTTCTTTGCCTCGTCCTTGTCAATACCGAGCTCTTCATCGCTTCCTGCACGGTTAACGGCCTTAAGATCAAAATCCTTGTATTTTCCGAAGCCTGGGATTACGATGTCGTCAATCTCATCTGCCATGATAAGGACCTCAAAGCCCTTGCTCTTGTATGCCTCCAGAAGAGGAGATGCACGCAGGTTTTTCTCGTCTGTACCTGTTATGTAGTAGATTGCCTTTTGACCGTCCTTCATGCGGCTTACATAATCTGCAAAGCTTACCCAGTTTCCGTCACCTGTTCCAGCCTCATCAGTGCTCTTGAAGCGAAGGATCTCTGCTATCTCATCCTTGTTCGCATAATCAGAGTAAAGGCCTTCCTTGAGCGGGCGGTTATAGTTCTTTACAAAATCATTCCACTTTTCGATTACAGCCTTGTCATCGTCAGTCGGGTTCTCTGCCTTGCGTGCCTTGTCTGCATTCTCACCAAGCTTCCTGAATTCACCCAGAAGCTTCTTTACTGACTGTGTCTTGATTGTCTCCAGAATGCGGTTCTGCTGAAGGATTTCACGGCTTACGTTGAGCGGAAGATCCTCAGAGTCGATTATACCGCGTACAAAGCGAAGATAAGAAGGCAACAGCTCCTTGTCGTCGTCGGTAATGAAAACGCGCTTTACATACAGCTTTACGCCGCTTGCATAATCTGCCTGATACATGTCAAAAGGTGCAGTCTTTGGAACATAGAACAATGTCGTGTATTCCTGGGTTCCCTCTGCATGTGTGTGCGTGTACAGAAGAGGATCCGTACCGTCATGGCTTATTACCTTGTAGAACTCGTTGTAGTCCTCTGGCTTAAGCTCGCTCTTGCTCTTTTTCCACAATGCGCTGGCTGAGTTTACCTGCTCAACCTTGCTTTCAGTTCCCTCCTGCTTTCCGTCCTTGTCGTACTTGTTCTGCGTATAATGCAGGTAGATCGGGAATGCGATGTGGTTAGAGTATTTCTTGATAAGGTCGTCAATCTTCCACCTTGAGGCATAGTCCTTGCTGTCGTCGTTCAAGTGAATCTCTATTGCAGAACCGACTGTCTCCGCTTTGTCAAATCCATAGAGTTTTGCCACGTCTGATGAAAGGTCAAGCTCCTCGATATCGTATGAATTCGTTCCGTCTGATGACCAGTGCCATGCCTTTCCGTCACCACCGGCCTTGCGTGTGTATACATCAATCTTTCCGGCCGCCATGAATGCACTGTAAAATCCCACACCGAACTGTCCGATGAGGTCAGAGTTTGGATTTCCGCTTGCAGAAAGCTTCTCGATAAATGCCTTTGTGCCGCTTCTTGCGATTGTACCCAGGTTGTCGCCCAGATCCTTGTCGTCCATACCGATACCGCAGTCCTGAACTGTCAGAACCGATTTTGACTCGTCAAAGGTAATGTCGATGCGCGGGTTGAACGTAAGGTTCTTGTATGCATCATCGCTTACGGTAAGATACTTGAGCTTGTCAAGTGCGTCAGAGGCGTTGGAGACAATCTCCCTTAAAAAAATATCCTTGTTGGAGTACATTGAGTGAATGATTAACTTTAAAAGCTGATTTACTTCTGTCTGAAACTGATACTTTGCCATGAATTGACCTTCTTTAGTATGATTTTTAGATAATTTAATAAAAAAAAAGACGAAAGGCAAGTTTTTTTTACCTTTCGTCCCTTGTATTGAGCTAAAAACTCATCAAACCTTGAACTGGTCTATCTGCTGGCCGATCCTGAGGATTGAGCTTTCAACCTTTTCTGACAGATCAGAAAGTGAGGCACCGGTCTCGTTGATTTTCTTTGCACCGATACCCATTTCTTCCATTCCCTGCCTCATGTTCATTGTGGTGTCCTGCAGAAGCTTGATTTCCTGAAGGATTGCCTTGTTGCCCTCTGACATCTCCATGGATGCCGTGCGGACCTCGGAGGTGCTGTCGTTCATGTTGTTAAGGGCAAGAGATATCTGCTTTGAGCCTTCACCCTGCTCTACCATGGCATTCTTGATTTCCTGAACAAGAGAGTTTGTACCGTTGATTCCGTAAGAAACATCCTCAAACGCCTTTCCTGCCTGGAGTGATGCCTGGACGATTCCCTGAATGGTTGATGAAATCTTTTGAAGCTGCTCACCGATTGTCTTTGACTGCTGTGATGATGTCTCGGAAAGCTTACGGATTTCATCGGCAACAACAGAGAAGCCTTTTCCTGCCTCACCTGCATGGGCCGCCTCAATAGCCGCGTTCATTGCCAGAAGGTTTGTCTGCTCAGCAATGCTTGAGATTACGGCGTTAGCTTCCTGCAGTGTCTGGGATTCTGCCTCAACTGTCTTTATCAGCTGGTTTACGTCATCCTGCTTCTGAACACCTGTTACAGCCTTTTTCTCAAGGTCCTCGAATGCACCCGCCATCTTTGTGACCGAGGCATCAACGGAATTGATGTTTCCGATCATCTCCTCTACCGCCGCTGAAGCCTGTGTCACAGAAGTAGCCTGGGCCGCAATCATGTGGTTAAGAGATTCGATGTTTGATGCGATTTCGTTTACAGCACCGGCCGTCTGGCTTACCGACTGGGACTGGTTTCCGATATTGTTTGCCATCGTGTCGATGGTTGCGATAATCTGTGTAATTGACGATTCTGTTTCTTCCGTGCTTTCGTTTAGGGCCTTACCCGCATTTACAAGCTCAACCTTTGAATCCTTGAGGCTCTTGATTATCTGCTGGAGCTTGTCCGAGAACTGGTTGAATCCGTTTACTACATCACCGATTTCGTTGTTGCTTGTATGGCGAAGGACTATGCGCTGTGTCAAGTCCGCGTCTCCGTGTGCGATACCGCCGATTGTGTTCCTTACGATTTCCAGAGGCTTGAGCGAAGTTGACACCAAAAGTCCGATTCCCACAAGCATGATGACGATATAGACGCCTGCAACAATAATCATAAGCCAGATGACCGTATTGGCGGCGGCATAAACCTGATCCTCGGTTATGGAGAACATAAAGAGCCAGCTTGGCGTTCCCTCTATCGGCTTGAACGTCAGATAGCAGCGTTTGCCTTCAGCAGTGCGGTCCCATACGTCTCCCAGCTTGCCTGTTGCAATGGATTTCGTTACGGCTTCCACCATGCTTCCACCTGCAATGGACTCATTTACCGCCTCAGTAGTTTCCTGCTTGCCAGTTGATTCATCAGATGTGGCTATTACAGTGTGTTCACCTGACATGAGCGTTGCATAGCCGGATTCTCCAATCTTTATGTCCTTGATGATGTTTTCCAGTTTTTCAAGGGTAACGATTCCAGTAAAGAAGCCGATTGTGCGTCCGTTTACCTTAGCGGCCTTGCAGATGTGGACTACGAATTTTCCGGAAACCTTTGAGGCAACCGGATTGTCCATGGTTTCATCCATGCCGTTCTTAATAATGTCTATATAGTATGAACGGTCCTGAACCGTTGTATGCGTCATGATGTCCGAGTCGAAATTTCCGTCAAGATCGACAAAGGCAACATAGTCAAATTCATTGCTCCGAATTTCCGCATGGGACTGAAGCCAGTCAACTATTGCCTTGGGATCCCCCGTCTTTACGATGTCTGCATTGGTATACACCTGAAGCAGGTTCTTGTATTCCTGAATCTTGCTGGAAAGAAGGTCTACATAAACATTGGTCAAAGCCTTGCATTCTTCCTCATAGCTTGTACCGGTAGTGTCCCTTACACTCTTGATGATTACAAAGGACTGCACAAGAGTCATTACAGCAATGATTGCGAGTACGACTGCCAGCAGTTTTGTTACCAACCTTGATTTTCGTTGTGCCATATTTAAATACTCCTCTTTTTTTGAAGTCGATTAAAAATGATAAAAAAACTATCCCTATATCTATTATACGGCTTGAATTTCAAATAGTAAAGGATTATTTTTTTGAGGAACTATTCCGGGTCAGTTTTCAGATCAAACAAATCCTTGAAGAATACAAGAAACTCGTGTAAAATGGAATGAAGAGGTGTAAAATGACGGATATTGAAATTGCGCAGAAAGCAGAACTGTTTGAGGTAACGGAAGTAGCTGAAAAAATCGGACTTGAAGGCAAAGACCTTGATTTATACGGAAAATACAAGGCAAAGGTCTCTTTTGACAAATTGAATGAACTTGTCAAGAAGACTTCTGACAAAAACGGACGCGGAAAGCTAATCCTCGTAACGGCCATGACACCCACAGCCGCAGGAGAAGGAAAATCCACCGTAACCATAGCGCTTGGCGACGGCCTGAACAAAATAGGCAAAAAAGCCGTAATCGCACTCAGGGAACCATCACTGGGACCGTGCTTTGGTGTAAAGGGTGGTGCCTGTGGAGGAGGATATGCCCAGGTGGTCCCGATGGAAGACATAAACCTGCATTTTACCGGAGACATCCATGCAATTACAGCCGCCAACAACCTTATCGCAGCCTTAATCGACAACCACATCCAGCAGGGAAACGAGCTTGGCATTGATCCACGCACAATCTCATGGAAACGCTGCGTAGACCTTAACGACCGCGCACTCAGGAACGTAATCATAGGACTTGGCAGCCGCATAGACGGAGTTCCACGCGAAACCCACTTTCAGATTTCGGTAGCATCAGAAATCATGGCCATTGTATGCCTTTCAAAGACAATCTCAGAACTAAAGGAACGCATTTCTAGAATCATAATCGGCCAGACATATTCCAAAACCGACGTCACCTTTGGACAGCTCAAATGCACGGGAGCAATAGCCGCCCTTCTAAAGGATGCAATCCGCCCCAACCTCGTGCAGACCCTGGAGCATACACCGGCATTCATTCACGGAGGCCCCTTTGCAAACATAGCCCACGGATGCAATTCCATAAATGCAACCCTCTGTGCCCTTGCAAGCGGAGAATACGTCGTTACCGAGGCAGGATTTGCTGCAGACCTTGGAGCAGAGAAATTCCTTGACATAAAGTGCAGGCTCAACGGAATCGCACCGGATGCAGCGGTAATCGTTGCAACAATCAGGGCACTCAAGATGCATGGTGGAGTGGCAAAGGCAGACCTTTCAAAAGAAAACCTTGCCGCCCTAGAAAGCGGATTCAGCAACCTCAGGGTTCACCTTGAAAACATGAAGAAATTCGGATTACCCGTAATCGTCGCAATCAACAGGTTTGTAAGTGACACAGAGGCGGAAATAGAGTTGCTTAAAAAATTGACGGAAGCCGCCGGTGGAAAAGCCGTCCTGTGCGAAGGCTGGGGAAAAGGTGGAGAAGGTGCCGCAGAACTTGCAAAGGCCGCGGTAAATGCATGTGAGCAAAAGTCAGAATTCAAACCACTCTACCCTCTTGACGCAGGAGTTGAGGAAAAAATCAACATACTTGCAAAGGAAATCTACAGGGCAGGCTCTGTAGAAATCGAGGACAAGGCAAAGAAGAAAATAAAGCAGTACGAGGAAGCCGGATACAAAAACATTCCGGTGTGCATGGCAAAGACTCAGAACTCCATAAGCCACGACAAGGGCATGCTTGGAGCCCCAAAGCCAGACTATGTATTCCCCATCCGTGACGTTCAGCTCTACAGCGGAGCGGGATTCATGGTGGCATTTGCAGGAGACATAGTGGACATGCCGGGACTACCCAAGGCACCATCCGCCCTGAACATCGACGTGGACGACAACGGAGTAATCTCAGGACTGTTCTAGGGATTAATCAAACAGAAACTGTCATTCGAATTGAGCATCTTCTCCACTTGAGGGAAGATTGCTGTAATGACGGCAGATGTTGATGAATTCCAGGAACTCCTTTTTGGGAAGCGGCTTGGAGAAATAGAATCCCTGAATATAGTCTGCGTTCATCTGAATAAGGTAGTCAAGAATCTCTTTTGTCTCAACACCTTCAACCACAAGTTCCAGGCCTATGTCCTGCATCATGCGTATGGTGTTCTTTACGATGGATTTTCCTTTGCCGCTGTTCATGTAGTCAACAAGGCTCTTGTCAATCTTGATTATCTGCAGTGGAATCTTAAGCACCCTCTGCATGTTTGAATAACCGGTACCGTAATCATCCAGCGAGATTTTATAGCCTGCGGCAGAAAGCTGTCTGAGGTTATCCGCCATGACGTCCTTGGAATTCTCGTAGGCTGTCTCGGTAATCTCAAAGTTGACCTTCTCCGGTTTTATGTTGAATTCTTCCTGCAGCCTGAATATCTTTTCCGGCAGATCCCTCTTGATGCACTGTGAGACAGAAAGGTTTATCTCAATATAAGAAAGGCCCAGTAAATCAAGGTCTTCCTCAGCAATGAATTTAAAGACTTCCCTCAGGACAAAATCTCCAATGGCCAGAATCATTCCGTTCTTCTCAGCGGCAGGAATAAAGATTCCGGGAGAAACAAAACCATATTCCGGATCCTTAAGGCGGATCAGAGCCTCAGCGGAGACAAAACGCTTCTCCCTCACGGAATAAATCGGCTGGTAGTACACCTCAAGTGCATTGTTCTTAATGGCCCTTGTAAGGATGTCATCCATGCTGTTTGCAATCTTGAAATTCTTTGTCTTTACGATGTCGGCGGCAGATGAATAAATCTCATCAGGAGGCATAAGGGACGGGAATGTCCTTCCAAAATGAATCAGGCTGTTGAAATCCGATATGTCCTGGGGATAATTCAAGGTTGATATTTTTGGAACAAAGCGTATTCCATATTCTATCAGATCCTTTGCACGGATAAAGAAATCACGTACCGCTGTCGGAACTGCCTCGGACTGGTTAAAATCAAGATCAGGGAAAACAAGATAGAAGCATCCCGACTGCTCATAATAGAGATCATATTTTTGACCCGTATCACGGAGTACCGACTGTATATGGGAAATGATTTTCCTTAAATATCCCACATACTGATCCTCTTCCATTGAGGACCTTACTTCATAGCAGTTCATGAAACGCACAATGCATATCTGAACCGACTGTTTTGTCGCATGGATTTTCTTAAGCTCGGCCTGATAGGAATTCCAGTTCAGCACACCAAGCTGAGGATCCATCATCTCCTCCGGCCTCAACACGATGTTAAACAGAACAAGCAGGACCATCGTATCAGCAAACATCTCAACCAAGAACTGAGGATACAGGAACTGAATCACCGTAGCAATCAGAGCAAGCGGATACATGGCAAAAAGAGAGAACCACTTTGAGCGGTCTATGAAACGGCAGGAAAAGAGATAGCCCATTCCGACCAATGCATACAGAATCGAAAAAACATATAAAAGCGGGAACCAGCTGCAACGCTGATATCCATATTCCCTGGTAATGGAAAAAACCGCATGGTGAATCGGATTTGTCAGAATAGTGACATAAAGGAAAAGCAAGGGCACTATAAGGAAACCCTGTACAACAATTTTCTTAAGCCTGAACCCGGTACGCGTAAGTGAGAAAATCAACAGGATGTAAACCAGGTTTATTGAGCTGTGGACAAGAAGATATCCGTAGGTCAGGATATTGGTCAGCAGAAGAATCGTCGGTGTACGGTTCGGGTCTGCAGATGCAATCTCCATTCCAAGATCAAGAATTGAATTAACCAGAACAATTATTGTCAGGATAAAAAAAATCTTGCTAGAGCGCCCGCTTGTCAGCCTACGGTACAGTACCGCAAGTATGAGGAAAAGCTGGAGGATAATTGCACAATAGTCAAAATAATATATCTTTGCCATCTCTAACAACACAACCACTTATCTATGATAAACTCTGAAAACTTTATATAGCCCTCTATACTATTTTATCTCTATTTTTTGAAAAATCAACTGTTTTAATATGAAAAAAAATCGTTAAAAAAACATATCAATGGCTTGACTAAAAACGGCCAAATTTGTATTATATTTATACTTTGTTCGCAAAGTGATGGGCCATTAGCTCAGGTGGTAGAGCACCGCCCTTTTAAGGCGGCTGTCTGCAGTTCGAGTCTGCAATGGCTCATTTTTTTTTGAGGAAAGAACTCTTGTACACTGTTTTTCGGGAAGTACAGGAGTTTTCTTTTTTTAAATATTTTACTTCAAAAAATTCCAGCCATTCAGATTACATGACACAATCCAATATTCCAATGTGTTTTAATTTCCATGTTGAAAAACTTGAAGAATGATGTTATAATTTTATCTCAGATACCATGAAATGTTCAGTATGTTAACAGATACTGCGACTTTGGAGGAATTTGTGAGATTACGTAAGATTATTTCTATTATTTTGGCAGCATCAGCAGCTTGTCTTGCTTTTGCACAGGAAGAGGACGTTACCAAGATCATTGACAACGATATGGTTGCTGTCGAAGGTGGCTCTTTCCTGATGGGAAGCCGTGACAACGAAAACAATGAAACTCCGGTTCATGAAGTTTCTCTCAATGATTTCTATATTCTTGCCACAGAAGTTACTCAGGCAGAATACAAGGCTGTTATCGGAAGCAACTTTGCTCACTTCAAGGGTGACGAGCGCCCGATGGAGGAAGTAAGCTGGTACGATGCAATCATTTTCTGCAACAAGCTCAGCATCATGTCAGACTTGACTCCAGTATACAGTCTTGACGGAGAGACAGACCCTGACAAATGGGGAGACATTCCGCGCATCGATGCAGACAAGGAAGACAAGGACCGCTGGAATTCAATTGAATGGGATCAGGATGCAGACGGATACCGCCTGCCTACAGAAGCAGAATGGGAATATGCCGCACGTGGTGGAGCAAATTCAACAGGAACACTCTACAGCGGAAGCAACGTGATTGCAGATGTTGCCTGGAACGCAGACACAGCAGAAGAAGTAACACACGATGTTGCATTAAAGACACCTAACGCACTCGGACTGTTCGACATGAGCGGAAACGTTTGGGAATGGTGCTGGGACTGGTACGGAAACTACCACATCTCTGACAACGACAACCCGACTGGTGCAGATGCAGAACTCACAGGACGCAAGATGCGCCGTGGAGGATCAATCAACAGCGACGCAGTATTCTGCCGCAATGCAAACCGTGCAAGTTCTGTTCCAGAGCTTCGTGGCGTTGACCTTGGATTCCGTGTAGTACGCTCAATTTTCCAGGAAAACACTTCAGCACCGGCTTTCTCCGCATCATTCGCAGCAAAGACCGGAGACAACTCACTGCCGATTCTGGAAGATGAGGACGAAGGTTTTGACGAGGAAGAAGACATCGATGATTTTGAGGATGAGGAGTAACAGACTGTTCTAGTCAGTTAAGCTCAAAGAACCTTTTGATGGCTGCCAGAATATCGGCCAGCGGATTATACATGCGTCTTGTCATGGGTACGCTGGTTGTAAAAAGGCGGCCATATTTTTTTTCAACAATACGGCGGTCAAGAACAACAATGACACCACGGTCATCGCCTCTCCTTATAAGACGTCCAAATCCCTGCCTGAATTTTATTACAGCCTGTGGAACGCTAAGCTCCATAAAGGAAGACCCTCCCCTTTTCTCCACTGCCTCGCTTCTTGCCTGGAACACAGGATCATTGGGAACCGCAAACGGAAGCTTTACCATAATCACCTGACTTAGGCTTTCACCGGGAACATCAACTCCCTCCCAGAAACTGTCTGTTGCAAAAAGGACGCTCTCCTTGTTTTTCTTGAATTTCTCAAGAAGACGGAAACGGTCATCGTCGCCCTGCTTATAGACATCAATTCCCTCGTTAAGAAGCCTGGGGTAAGTTGAGTTATATGTATTTCTGAGTGAGTCATAGCTTGTAAAAAGTACCAGGGTCCTTCCACCGGCCGCAAGAATCAGCTCGGGAACAGTATCCTCAACATAGGGCTGGAACATCGGACTGTCAGGGAACGGGGCATCACGGGGAACTGCAAAAACCACATTGGACCTGTACGGAAACGGAGACTCAAACGTCTCTTCCATCAGACGTCCTTCCTCCACAAAAGAAAGTCCTGTCCTGCTCATCCAGTAATTGAACGTTGATCCTGTCCTTAATGTGGCGCTTGTACAGACAACAGAGCTCATAGGCTCAAACACGCCCATGTTCATAAGCGGAGACACATCCAGAGGTGTCTGCATGAACTGAACATAGGTCAAGAAATCATCCCCTGCCTTTTTCGGGGGAAGCCTTGTCTTCTGCATCCAGAAAACCGTATCATCATGCTCATCCCATTCACAGAAGTTCTTGCACAGGACAACCATATCCTCAAGCCTTCGTAAGACAGCCTTGCTCTCAAACACACAGGGAATCAACTTGTCGTCATCACTTATGCCGTCAAGAACCTCGCGTGCCATGGAGACAAATTTACCGATACTCTCACGCAGATCATTCATGCCCTTTAGCACAGCCCTGAAACGCGGAACTGTTGCAGAATGTATCCTTGCGGTAAAGTCATTCTCCATCGATTCCAGGGCAAGAGTATCCAGGGCACTTACACTGTCCTTTATGTCATTCACACATTCGTCAGCCTGGGCATAAAAGGTATCCGAAGAAGATACTGCGGCGGCCTGAACAAGAAATCCTGTCATTGTTCCCCGGTAAGAACGATACATCAGGTTGATCTGCTTCAACAGCTTAAGGCGGTTTATGCTCTCGCTGAAAAATGAAGTCGCACTGTCCTCAATTCCATGTGCCTCATCAAATATTATGCGGCGGTAAGGTGGCAGGACTGCGGTATCATCATAGCCTACTCCGTTCATACGGCTTTCTATGTCAGCAAAAAGCAAATGGTGGTTTACGACTATCACATTGGCATCGGCAGCTTCTTTCCTGACACGCATTACAAAACAGCTGTCGTGATACGGGCATCTTGCACCCATACATGCATCGCTCTCTGAATTAACACGGGTCCACACTGAATCAGGAGGCATGAACGAAAGGTCAGAGCGGCTCCCTGTCTCCGATGTCTTAGACCATGCGGCAATGCTTTCAAGAACCTCCGCGTCCTCGGTGAACAGATCCTTTTCATCAAGGGCATCATTCATCCGCCTAAGGCAAAGATAATTCTGACGTCCCTTGAGCAATATGGCCTTTATTTTTTTTCCGATTATTTTCTGTGCAGCCGGAATGTCTTTCTCCACAAGCTGCTGCTGAAGGTTTATCGTTCCTGTTGAGATTACAATACGTTCCTTGTTGTTGATTGCCCACAGCATTGAGGGAATAAGATATGCATAGCTTTTTCCGACACCAGTTCCAGCCTCAAACGCCGCTATTTTTCCTGAGTTGAATGCAGAGGCAACATTCCTTACTAACTCTATCTGGGAAGGACGCTCCTCATAGTTCTTGTCCTTTTTTGCAAGAGGTCCTGTCGAAGAAAGATAGGATGCAATCTTGTCCTCATCAAGCACGCTAAGGATCTTGGGCTTTACAGGCTCCACAATGACATAGACATCGGAAACCGTGTTGTTCACTATGTAAGAGCCTACGCCCATCTCCATGTATGTGGAGGCAACATTCAAATCGGCTTCGGACGGCCTTAGCTCACCGGATGGATGATTGTGGATTACGACATGGGAAGCACCCAGGGACTCCACGGCATTTTCCTCAAGCTCACGATTAGCAAGGGCAGAGTTGACCAGCACCATGCCGTCGTTACCCCTTGCACCGACTTTTACACTTATTACACGACCGTCCGCATTGATGGTTCCTATCCAGCAGACTTCATTTCCCGAAGCCTCCTGGATGTCCCGCTTCATGGCAGTGATTATTGACTGTGTAAAATACTTGTGGATGTCCATATTTTTTTACAGGCAGCGGTTTTTGGCACAGAAATCCTGAAGTGATGCTATCTGCTTTTTCGTACATTCCGGAGAAGGTCCGCCAGTTGTCTTCCTGCCTTCCATGCAGGCTCTTGGTGTGATCTTCTGATATATGTCCTCCCCGATCAAATCCGAGGCTTTTTTAAGGCTTGCAATATCCAGGTCCTCAATCTTATCAAGTCCTGCATCAAGCGCCATCCTTACTGTCTTTGCGGCAACAGTATGAGCGGTCCTGAACGGCATTCCTTTTCTTACAAGGTATTCAGCGACATCCGTGGCATTGGCAAATCCACCCTCACAACTTTCCTCAAGATTCCTGGTATTCCATTGTGCAGTGGAGATCATTGCGGTAAATACAGTGATGTTGTTCTGGACAGTATCAAGGGCATCAAAAAGAGGTGCCTTGTCCTCCTGAAGGTCACGGTCATAGGCAAGAGGAAGGCCCTTTACCATCGTCAGCAGGTTGAACAGATCTCCGTAAACCTTTCCTGTGCGTCCCCTTATAAGCTCTGCAAAATCAGGATTCTTTTTCTGCGGCATTATGGAGCTTCCTGTTGACCATTTCTCGCTCAGGTTGATGAATGCAAACTCGGTTGTTGACCAGAGCACAATCTCCTCGCTCATGCGGCTAAGATGCGACTGTAAGATTGCAAAATCAGACGTGAACTCTATGCAGTAATCCCTGTCGCTTGATGTATCAAGGGAATTCTCTGTTACCCCGGAAAAGCCCAGCTCATCCGCAACCATCTCACGGTTAAGAGGCAAAGTGCTTCCCTGCAACGCTCCTGCCCCAAGAGGACAAAGATCCAGGCGTGCAAGTGTGTCGTGGATCCTGAGCCAGTCACGCTTGAGCATTGTTGCCCATGCAAGAAGATGCTGTGCCAGTGTTCCAGGCTGTGCATGCTGCATGTGGGTATAGCCGGTCAAGAGGGTCTCGGTGTGTTCCCCTGCGATTTTTACAAGGGTTTCTATCAAGGTGATGATGTTGTCCTGAAGTGAAGGAATCACACGTCTAAGGTACAGGCGCTCATCAAGTGCAATCTGGTCGTTTCGGCTTCTTCCTGTATGAAGTTTTTTTCCTGCCTCACCTATACGGTCTGTAAGTGTTGCCTCTACAAAGGAATGAATGTCCTCCGCTGAATAATCTATGGCAAGGCTTCCGTCCGCAAGGTCCTTTTCTATCGATTTGAGCCCCGTTACGATCTGCTCTGACTCCTCGCGTGAGATAATGCCCTGTTCACCAAGCATTTTTGCATGAGCTATTGAACCATGGATGTCATCAAAAGCCATACGCTCATCAACATAAATCGAAGTCTCAAATTCAACCGCGGCCGCATCAGGTCCTTCCGCAAACCTTCCGCTCCACAAAGCTTTATGATTGTCATCTGTCAGCGCACTGTGCTGTGATTTTTGAATAGCCATAGAATACCCCCTGCAGTTTCAACCTCAAATTATATAGTATTTTAAGCATTTAAATAAAGTGGGCAAAAGCTAGTTAGCTATAGCTAATCTTTGTTAAAATCTAAGAAAAATGCCTAGCATATTTGCCTATATTATTCTATAATATTACAATATCCTCTTTTATATTTTTGACCGTGTTTTTGCATGGTCTAACGCATAAATTTTGTAAAAGGAAGTAGTTCAATGGAGAATACCAAACACTACGCTTATTTCCCAGGCTGTACGCTAAAGAACAAGGCACTTGACCTTGATGTTTATGCACGTAAGTCTGCGGAGGCATTAGGATTCACACTTGAAGAAATTCCTGAATGGCAGTGCTGTGGTGGCGAATACCCCATGGCAAAAGACGAGATTGCATCAAAGCTTTCTTCTGTCCGTGCGCTGGCAAACGCCCGTGATTCAGGAAAAGATCTTGTTACCCTCTGTTCTGCATGCTACAACGTACTCAAGCAGGTTAACAACGATGTTGCTACAGACGAGTTTGTGGCTTTCAAGGTGAATAATTACCTCAAGCAGGACGAGATCGAGTATCATGGCGAGGCAAAAGTAATTCACTACCTCGAGATCCTGCGTGATGTTGTAGGCTGGGATAACGTCAAGGCCGCTGTAAAGAATCCTTTCAAGGGAAAGAAAATCGGCGCTTACTACGGATGTCTTCTTCTTCGTCCAGGAAAAGTCCTTCAGTTTGACGACCCGGAGAATCCACAGATTATCGAGGACTTTATCAAGGCCATCGGTGGAACTCCAGTCATCTACGGACAGAGGAACGAATGCTGCGGTGCCTATACAATGTTCGAGGATGAATCAATCCCACAGAACAGAACCAAGAAAATCCTTTCCAATGCAGAGGATATGGGTGCAGACTTCCTTGTTACATCATGCCCTCTCTGCCGCTATAATCTCTTAAAGAACAAGGGTGACTCAAAGCTCGACGTAATTTACTTTACAGAGCTCCTTGCAGAAGCCTTAGGTGTAAAGGAGGCTAAGTAAAAAATGGAAAACAACGAGCTTGCAAAAGAAATCATACTTCTTAAAAGCGGCGTAAATCCAAAGAAATGCATGGTCTGCGGTAAATGCTCTGCTACATGTCCCAACTACGATGCAATGGAATATCATCCGCATCAGTTTGTACAGATGGTAGAGAACGGAGACCTTGAGCCTCTTTTGAATTCTAAATCAATCTATGCATGTCTTTCATGTTTTGCATGCCTTGAGCGTTGTCCACGCCAGGTTGAGCCAGCAAAACTGATTGACGGTGTACGTCAGTATGTTGAAGGTCAGCGCGGTCCTCACCGTCTTGATCCTGTTCAGGTCCCGGAGCATCTGGATGACGATATGCCTCAGCAGGCAATTGTCAGTGCATTCCGCAAATCCAAGAAATAGGAAGGTGGCATAGAACATGGAAAGAATCGGTGTATTTGTATGTCACTGCGGTACTAATAGTGCCGGAACAGTTG
>JAGCYQ010000114.1 GCA_017960765.1 Treponema sp. | reverse complement strand
TGCATTCCAGATGAACAAGAACGCAAATACACATCCCCATGCATTTTTGGTCTGTCTGTAAATGATGAGCATTCCATACAATGCGATAAAGGTTGTGATTAATTCAATTATTCCAAAAAGGTCGAAACTCATCGGGTGGAAAAGAATTCCCATTAGGGTGCATACAAGAGTTCCCCATGAAAACAGCTTGCAGTTTACAGGATACCGTCTGTCTATGATGTTGCTGATTACCGCATAGTTGAATCCCTCAAAGAATCCCCAGAATACTGCGATGATAAGCGTTCCAATGATGGTGGCAACAATACCGGCCTTATGGAGGTCGGGTGTTACCATAATGCTCAATGGTTCATATCTTTCAAACTGCCCGGATAATACGATATAAAGAATGTACGGCATAAAACACAAAATCGTTCCGCCAATCGCCTTGAGTGCATTTTTCCATCTCAGGCCAAAGCTCGTAAACGGTTCTTTACGCAGGATGCATACTATCGTTATTCCCAATCCGGCTATTCCAAACTGCATGGCCGATACTGTAAACAAACGTGGCCAAACGGAAACGCTGCTGTCCTTGCAAAAGGCCATAATTTTGCTTCCTATCATCATATAGATGGCATATACAGCCAAAGTTACCAGTGCGATAATCCACAGATCAATATTCAGTTTCTTTTGTTCATCAGTTAATGTCTTTTTTCCCATAATTTGCTCCTTTTAATCTGTTTTTTCTGCCAAGAATTTTTCATAAATGATAGAATATCTCATTTTCAGAAAAAATTCTATGTTTTCCTGGAATTAAAGAGTGTGATAGTACGGGCAGATATTTTCATAGTGACCGTCCTTCATTCTGAAGCCACCTGGAATTGTTCCAAGCTGAACAAAACCCAGTCTTTCATACAAATGTCGTGCATGGATGTTGCTCTCGACAACAGCATTGAATTGAAGGACACGGAAGCCTAATTCTTTTCCCATCTTCAGGCAATCCGTTACCAGTTTTTCTCCGATGTGCTTTCCGCGACACTTAGAGCTTACTGCATAACTTGCATTACAGATATGACCGCATCTACCGACATTATTGGGGTGCAGAATATAAAGTCCCACTATCTGCCCATCATCTTCTGCCACCCCAGCGTAACTCTGCGATTCAAAGAATATTTTTCCAGAGGTCTTATCCAACAGTTCCTCTTGAGGAAACGCTATTCCGTCTTCAACAACTTCATTCCAGATTTCTATCATCTGCTCAAGGTCTTTTTCTTGAAATTTACGAATTATCATTTTTTATCTCCTTTCAAACCCCAAACAACTCTTCCGTCTGTTTCATCCTGTCTGCAACTTTTACACCAAAGGGACATCGGCTTTCACAGCCTTTACATGCGACACACTCCGAAGCGGTATGCTCAAGTGCTTTGTAATGCTGGGCTATGCTTTCTGGAATGCTTTTTTGTGCGGTTGCCAGATCATAGAATTTATTTACCATGGCGATATCAATATCAACAGGGCAGGGCTTGCAGTGGCCGCAATAAGTGCACTGTCCGTTGTATGAGTGAAGAGGGGCGTTTGCAATTACCGAGGCATAGTCCTTTTCATCATCACTTGCATTTTCATAATGGACTGCATCATCAATTTGCTCTTTTGTATCGTATCCGCAAAGGAAAGTATATCATAAGTGTGAATATATTGTAAGCATTGAAAAACTTTGTTATGATTGAGCGTAGGATTTTAGGAGCACGTTATGATAATTGAAAATGAATACCCGGTTTTGGAATTTGATGACGACATGGATGCGGTGGTTAATCCGTTCAAATGGAATCTCGAGCCTTTTTCTACAGACAAACTTATCATCACTTTTTTTCCGGATGTTATGAATGACCTGATTAAAAACAACCGGCTTGAGCTTGAGCGTCATTTCGGTGGTGAAAATCCAGTTGACATTTATCGTTTCAAGGACAATCCCGAGGTTATGATTACTCTGGGAATTGTAGGCTGTCCTTCCTGTGCCGGAAACCTTGAGGTGTTTGCAGGGTGCGGTGTCAAAAAAGTCATGTTCTGTGGCGGAGGTGGAGTGCTGGATAAAAACATAAAGGTGGGGGAACTCCTTGTGGTGGAAGGTGCCATACGTGACGAAGGATTTTCGTACAGGTATATAAAACCATCGCGCTACATTTACAGCGACAAAAAGATCACGGAAACAATCTGCTCATATCTGAAGGCTCACAACATTCCGCATCTGACCGGGATAACCTGGACAACAGATGCAATGTTCCGCGAGACAAAGGCCCTTGTTGAAAGACGCAAGGCAGAGGGGGCAAAAATCGTTGAGATGGAACAGGCCGGTTGTTTAGCAGTAGCCCAATTCCGCAGCTTTGACTATGGTGCAATCATCTACGGTGGAGACGATGTTTCCCAAGATGAATGGGACACAAGATCATGGGACAAAAGGGGTGGAATCCGCCAGAACCTTGTAATGCTTTGCTGTGACCTTGTAAAAGAAATCTAGGGAGACCTCAGTTAGATTTATTCAGATTGCAGGATATCTTCTAATAATTCCTCAAGTCCGCTGATCGTGTAATCCTGACCGTAATTTTTTGACGGTGCTTTTTCGGTGTCTTGCATTGTGGAATCATTTCTTGTGATTAAAACAGATTTACAGCCGAAATTTTTTGCAGCCTGTACATCACGCAAGTCATCGCCGACCATCATCATGCATTCCGGCTCAACATAGAAATATTCAGCAATGTCCCTGAGGCCTTTGATGTTCGGTTTCTTGTAGCCGCAGGAAAGGGATGACACATACAGATCAAAATATGGAAGCAGGGGAGAAACATAATTCTTGTGCATCTCATCTGGCATGCCGGTTGCAACGTCTGTAAGTACAGCGGTTTTATATCCAAGCTCACGAAGTTTTTTCAGGGTTGGAATTGAGTCTTCATAAAATACTGGTTCAAGATGTAGGGATTCGAAAAAGGTGTCGATGATTGTTTTTACAGGAATATCTGTGTTCCAGCCTGAGGTAATGTCTGCAAAGATTGTGTCCGGAGAAATTTCTGCTTCGCGCGGTTTTACCCTGGGATTATAGTTCTTGAAGATTTCTATGGATGTTTCTATCTGTGAATCTGTAAGCCCCAGTGAAAGCTTTTTGTTCACATAATCAAAGCTGTCCTTGTAATACGAAACCCAGCTCAGGTGCATGCCCTTGTATTCCATCAGAGTTCTGCCAAGATCAAAAACGACAACAGATATATTCATGTTTTCCATTGTATCATGAGGATTAAATCAATGCAAATGTTTTACACGGTATAAAGTCTTCTTGCGTCTTGATAAAAAATAACATTGTCTGGTAGAATAAAACAATAACGTGATTGCTAAGCAAAAAGGAGCATGTTTATGAAGAATAAAAAGTTGATGATTGTTTTTTATGCTCGCATTGTGTACCATAAAAATCTTTTCCGCTTTGCTGAATGACTTGCTTTTGTTTTTTAAATAAAATAGAATTGAAGACTAGAATATTTGGAGGAAAAATATGAAAAAAATATTGGCAGCTTTATTGCTTGCATTGACGACATTTGGTTTTGCGTTTGCAATTGAATGTGTGGATTCTTCTAAAGTTAATTTCATTTTCGCGGATAAGGCAAAGGGAAATGAACTCTTGAAGACCGAAGATGAATTTACCGATAACCTTTCGGAATTCGACATGAGCGCAAGGTTAAAGACGAGTAAAAAAGTCACCAAGGCGGAATATCTGGACTTCATAAGCCAGCCGGCATTGGACTGGACTGAGGCAGAAAAGAAATTCATTAATACAGCCATTGCTGACATCAAAAAGCTGATGAAGAAATACAAAATCATGCTGCCCAAAGACATCTATCTGGTAAAGACCACCGGAAAAGAAGAGGGTGATTCTGCATACTGCCGCGGTCAGAACGTGATTGTGTTTTCCCAGAACATGATAAAGATGGATGACTTGAACGAAAAGAAAGAACTGTTGATTCACGAGCTGTTCCATATCTTCTCTAAAAACAATCTGGATGTCCGTGAAAAGCTTTACAACAGCATAGGTTTCTACAAGACAAATGAGCTGGCAATGACACCTTTAATGAGCCAATACAAGATAACCAATCCCGACGCAGTGCACAACAATTACTATTTCAACGCTACTGTGGAAGGAAATAAGGTAAAGGTCCTGCCATTCCTGATGGCCGTAGCTGATTACGACGAGAGCAAAGGCGGAGAATTCTTTGACTACATGACGCTTGTGTTCTGCCCGCTGGTTGAAGACGAAGACAGCAATCAGATTCTAACCGTTTACGGACAGGAATGTTTCTATTCGTACACCGATGTTCCGGAATACTTTGAATTGATAGGTGAAAACACCGACTATATCATCCACCCGGAGGAAGTCCTTGCCGACAACTTTGTTCTTCTGATAACAAATTCAAAGAAGGTAAAGACAAAGAAAATCATCTCCGATATGAAAAAGATAATAAAAAAATAAGTTTTTGCTGCAATTTTTCAAAGTAAAACCTTTCGGTAAAGGCATGGATTCTTAAGTCAAAATAAAAACCCCGCTGGTAGAGCCAGCGGGGTTAAAACTAGAAAGGATATGCTTTTTTAGAATGTGTATGTCAGACCCATTTTTGGTGATACTTCGAGCCTTGCTCTATAGTAATTGAAATCAAGTTCTGTAGTTGTACCTCCAGACACTCTTGATCCACCGATCGGCATATTGTTGAACATAACAGGGAGTTCAAGATAAACATTGAGGTTATCGGTTATCTTATAATTGCAGTTTACGCTGCCACCAAAGAGTATGAATGTATAATGTACAGATACGTAATCATCTACATCCTGCATAAATCTCATTCCAACCAGAGGTCCAATATTGAAGTTGAAATCTCCTGCATTGAGATTGGCATACGGAGTCACATATAGAGTTTCAGTATTAAGAGTTCCATTATCCCATGGGCTCAGTTCATTCAAGTTGAAGTCAAAAACAATTGCAACACCGAGTTTTTCCCACTGGAAATCTCCTTTGACGGAAAAAACAGGAGAGCCTACTATATCAGTTGTAGATCCAATTCCACCTGATCCATTTTCCCTGATTTCAAGCTGCTGCTCAATTGTAGCACCAAAACCACCACCTACAGAAATAGCTGGGCCTGCGAATGCTGCTGCTGTTGTAACTGCCAATGCAGCCAAAACTGTAATAATCTTCTTCATAAAATACTCCTTGTTGATTAAAGATGTTGTTTTCAACCACATGATTCATTAGGAATCTGCGGTTAATATAAGTGTAACACAGTTTTTTTACAAAAAATACAGAGTTGAACTCACAATTTTTGGGAAAATCAAATGAAATTTTGTGAGTTTAACTCTCTATTCTATTCTGGAATAATGGGGTAAAATACAGTCATGAGATATGGTAAAAACATTTTTGTGACAATTCTTTTACTCTTGGCAAGTCCGCTTTCTTTTGCATTGTATTATGATCCTTCAATTTATGAGGAACTTTGGGAACAGCAGAAGGAAGCTATTACAGATTCACATGTATTCGGCTGTGTTGGAAACGAAGACAATTCCCTCTTTTTGATGCTGACCAACTCTGGTTCCGGTGCCTGGAGGTCAAGAGTCTGGGCTTTTATCATCGGTGAGTATAACAAGGACAACAGCATGCATCTTGTCTGGGAAAAGTCTCTGAATGGAGGAGATGTACGCAGCCTGGTTTTCAGTCCATACTCAAACAAGTTTTACTTTACGACCTGCTGGGATGATCCCGAGGATCCCGAGCCTCACACAGAAGGATTATGGGTGGCTTCTCAAACCGGTAGAGATTGGGAACCTGTGGATTTGTTTCATCAGCACCTTGAATCAGGAATTTCTTATCTTGCCGTAAACAAAACGGGCGTATGGATGCTGATGGATGTCTATGACCACGAGAACGACAGGGAATGGCCAAACAGCGCCGTTTACCAGATTGAAGACGACAAGGGAGCGTATTACTGCAGGAAAATGAAGTCCTCACAATACACAACCTTCCATTCATTCTGGGCATGGGAAAACCCCACAAGGAGAATTCAGGAAGAATCAGTTGTCCACGAATATGAACAGAATTTTAGGTATACTGACTACACTCTTATGGTTTGCGATCAGGATGAACAGTCATGGTGGGTGTATGACTGCGTAAAGGACAAAGCCTTAAAGGTCCAGAG
>JAGCYQ010000113.1 GCA_017960765.1 Treponema sp. | reverse complement strand
GTTCCTGCCTCTTTCCGTAAGGTATATCTGGTAAAGCTGTGAAAAATACAGCAGGCCCCTCAGCGGCATGTTGGGGTTGAATGTACTCTGCTGCTCATACAGGTTCATCTGTGAGTCCACCAGAAACGAGACATCATTGTGCATGTCGCAAGCTGTCGCTTGCTCTTAGAGTTTTTTCTTGCTCGCGAAGGCTCGCATTTTTTGCAAGCAAAAAAACGCAAAAACTCCCATTATTACATTCCTGCAATTAGATTTGTATGGGAAAAACTAATTATGCATTACGAATTATTATTGATCTGTGTCACGGCCGAAGATGGCCTTGAAGAGACGGTCCTTGTATTCTCTCTGGGTGCTTTCTGTAAAATTCATTGATTGCTCCTTTTTATGAAATTTATTGAGGGTGATAAATTTCACCCTACACTATATAAATGGTGTAGGACCCCGTGTTTTTAACGTAAAATCGAGGAAAATTTTTTAATTTTTTTTTGGGGAGGATTAGGGCAAAAGATTTCTTATTGTCATAGCTTGTTTTTTTCGTTATAATAGCAAAAATCATTAGGGGGAACTAAATGTTAACAGGCAGGCATGTAATAGAGCCGGGAGATTTGTCGGTTTCGGAAATCGATGAAATTTGTTCATTGGCAGAACAGATGATTGTTGATCCAGTATCATTTCAAGACGTGTGTCGCGGGAAAATTCTTGCGACACTTTTTTTTGAGCCAAGCACTAGAACCAGGCTTTCGTTTGAGGCGGCGATGCTTCATCTTGGCGGTACGGTCGAAGGTTTTGCAGATGCAAGCTATACTTCCTCAACCAAGGGAGAGACACTGGCAGATACAATCAGGGTGGTAAGCTCTTATGTCGATGTAATTGCAATGCGTTCACCAAAAGAAGGTGCGGCTCTTCTGGCATCCCAATTCAGTGCATGTCCTGTAATAAATGCAGGTGACGGCGGCCATTATCACCCGACACAGACTCTTACAGACCTGGTAACGATCAGGGCATTGCAGGGTGGTTTTGAAGGCCACACGATAGGTTTCTGCGGCGACTTGAAGTTTGGACGTACGGTTCATTCACTTGCAAAAGCCATGTGCAGGTATCCCCACAACAAATTCGTTTTTATAAGTCCAACGGAATTGCAGCTTCCAGAATATTATGTTAAGACAGTACTTGAGCCGGCGGGTGTTGAATACATTTGCGCCGAAAGACTGGAGGAAGTCATCGGTGATTTGGACATCCTCTACATGACTCGCGTTCAAAAAGAAAGATTCTTCAACGAGCAGGATTACATCCGTCTTAAGGACAGCTACATTCTTGACTCAAAGAAAATGGAACTAGCAAGAAAAGACATGATTGTCCTTCACCCTCTGCCACGTGTAAATGAGATTGCACCGGAAGTTGACAATGACCCAAGGGCCGCCTACTTCAAGCAGGTAAAATATGGAATGTATGCACGCATGGCATTGATGAGCAAACTCACCGGCTGTCTGTAATTTTGGAGGAAGAAAATGATTAACATAGCAGAAATAAAAAATGGACTTGTAATCGACCACATTCACGCAGGTACGGGCTGGAAAGTGTTCAAGTGGCTTGGACTGGACAACGTGAAATTTTCATGTGCCCTTATCATGAATGCCTCTTCGCAAAAAACTGGAACAAAGGACATAATCAAAATCGACAACATAATCAACATCGACTACAGCGTTCTTGGTTTCATAGATTCAAACATCACGGTAAACGTCATTCAGGATTCTAAAATCGTACGCAAGATAAAGATGGAGCTTCCGGAAAAAGTAGAGAACGTCATCCAGTGCAAGAACCCGCGCTGCATAACAATAACAGAGCACTATGTCCCGCAGGAATTCAGGCTGGTGGACAAAGACAAAAAACAATACCGCTGCATTTATTGTGATGCCATGTACACTGCTGGAACCGTAGGAGTTGAATGATGAAAGATCGTCTGCTTATTTACAACGCACGCATTGTTGACCGCGACAGGGATATAAAAAAGGGAGCCATTTTAATTGAAGGAAAAAAGATAGCCGGTTTTCCGACGAAGGATGCCGTCAAGCAAATGATGGCTGATTCCAAGGTTTCAAAATTCGATGCAAGAGGAAACACTGTTCTTCCGTCTTTTGTTGACATGCACGTTCACATGAGGGATCCGGGATTGACTCAAAAAGAGGATATTCGTACAGGATGCATGGCTGCGGCGGCGGGAGGCTTTGGAACCGTTGTCCTTATGCCAAATACAAATCCAGTTATATCAAGTCAGGACATGGCGGTCTTTAATGACAACAAGGGAAATGATCTTGGATTCTGCCGTGTGATTCAGTCTGTGAGCATTACAAAAGATTTTGACGGAAAGACTATTACTCATCTTAACAAATTGAATAATAAAATCGTTCCCCTTATCACAGAAGACGGTCATGAGGTTGCATCTTCCGCTGTTATGTTGAACGCAATGAACGTGGCAAAAGAAAAAAAGATTATCGTAAGCTGCCATTGTGAGGATCCCGATCTTGCAGAGGAAGCCAGGGCATTAAGAAAAAAAGCGCTTTCTCTCCTGAACAAGAGGAAACTTACAAGAGAAGACAAAGCCAAGGCAAAAAAAATACTCAAGCAGGCACACGAGATTCTTGCGGTTGCGGAAGACACTGCCACATTCAGGAACATAAGGCTTGCACAGGAAGCTGGAGTTCATCTTCATGTATGCCACGTAAGCACGGAGCAATGTCTGGACGCAATTAAGCTGGCAAAAAAGAACGGACAGAATATTACATGCGAGGTAACTCCTCATCATCTTGCATTGAACTGCCAGAAGGGAGACAACAAGTTTCAGATTGTAAACCCGCCGCTCAGGCCTGAAAGTGACAGGCTTGCTGTTGTAAAGGCACTTATGGACGGAACCGCAGATTTAATTGCAACGGACCATGCCCCCCACACACAAAGCGACAAGGCATCCGGTTCTCCAGGATTCAGCGGATTGGAAACTGCATTTGCAACTTCCTACACAGTTCTTTGTCTTGAAAACGGGATGAGCCTTAAAAAGCTGTCAGAGAAAATGTCTGCACGTCCTGCTGAAATTCTGGGGCTGAAGGATTGCGGGCTTCTTGAAGAGGGTATGAATGCGGACATAACGATTGTGGACACGGATAAAATCTGGACAGTCCACGGCGAGGATTTTGCAAGCAAGGGAAAATACACTCCACTTGAAGGCAAAAAACTCACCGGTGAAATTGTCGCGACATTCTACAACGGGAAACTTGTCTTCCAGGCATAGAACATCGCGGCCCAGCTTAGTTGATATTTCCTGCAAGGAACACGGCACGATCCATCTGCAAATCATTGCTTGCTGATGGATTCAATATAAGGTTTCCAGAGCCCGGAACGATACCGATGCCTTCGGGTGTGGAACCGTCGGGTGCTGTGACCCTTTGAACTGAAACCGAGTATCTCCATCCGTTTGCAAGGCAGCGTTCAAGAGACAGGGAAAAGACTCCGCATGTGTGGTTCCCAATCTGTGTGACATGACTTTGTGAGCACATTGCCATTGTGAATTCCTCTCCTGCACTCATTGTCTGTGCATTCGTCAGGAGGAAAACAGGTTTTGTATACTGCCAGCTTCCGTTCTTCTTTATCTCAAGTTCTACGCCACTGTCAAAATCATCTCTTCCCGGTCCGTTCTTTGTCCTTGATATTGCATAGGTCTTGTTCTCAGAGCAGAATCTTCCAGAAATCCTTGAGACGTTACCTGTAAGTCCACCTCTGTTTCCGCGTACGTCCAGAATCATGCAGCGTGTGTCCCTCAGTGCATCCAAGGCAAGGTCAATGTCGGAAGCCCAGTCCTGTTTCTGGTTGATTCCAGTCTGTCCGCTTGAAAAAGCCGCAATGTGAATGTATCCCACATTTGGGTCATCCTTTAATCTTCCATAGGTTATGATGTTGTTGCCGCATTTTACAGGAGAATCGATATACCTTGCGCAAACTTCTTCCAGAGAGAATTTGTCCAAAGCAACGTTGTCTTCCCCGGAGTTTATGCTTCCTAAAGGTGTCTTTACATAAACATGGGCATCCTCAAGCGGATAAAGAAGGTCCTTGAGAACTTCAAGAAATTCCTTGTCCGTCATGTCATCGTGAACCTGGCCGCGGCACAAATCATACTGTGCATTCCAGTCTACGCCACGAACCTCAAAAAGGGCATAGGTCTGATTGTAATCCTTCCACATCGACTCGAACATCGATTCATACGAAAGCTCGGTTTTCTCTCCGTAAAAGAAAGTGCATGACGTGAGCGGAAAAAAACAAAACTCAAGAAAAATAGCAATCAAAAAAGTTTTAAGTGTTCTCATATTCATCCTCCAGAAATCAGAAATTAAATGACACGAAAGTCTTTATGTTTCCATCAACATAATAAAGCGGGCGTTCTTTTGGCACTGCGACCCTGGAATATTCAAAGTCAAATCCAAGACCTGTAGTAAACCAATCCGTTGCCTTGACCTTGTATTCAAAATCCAGGAAAACTGACTGATAGTTGTGCAGGCTTAAAAAATTGCCAAGCGTCAGAATCTTAAAGAAGTTTTCCTCGGCATATTTCATCAGCTTTGCATCACAGCCGGCGTAGGATGGCCTTACACCATAACCGAACAGAGGAAATCCACCTGATACAGAGATTGAATTGCGGTCGTCGATATTCAAATCCATTGCACAAGAGGGACCGATGCAGACAATTCCAGTAATTGAAGGATAATGCTCAAATTGAAGGAAGGCATTGCACATAAATGAGCCTCCCACTGAAAAATCAAGGTTTCCGTTTTTCATGATGCCGTAATTCAAATCATATTTCAAATTAATTTTGTGAAATGAAAGGCTGCTGGTTGAAGCATCATAATATGTTTCCCCTGTAACAGGATCGTAGGTTTTGTATGCCACGGCCGTTTCCGTCATTGCAGAGCTTGGTCTGGCGGAAAAATAATCTGCGGCAATAGTGTGAATGAAATTCCCTGACTTGATCTTTGCCTCCAGCTGATAATGCGGTGACAAAAGTGACTGGGAAATGTTTGCAAAAGTCGTTTCCTTATAAGCGCCAAAAGTCCATCCCAGAGAAAACTTGATTTCAAAAGAAGTGTCATTTTCCTGGGAACTGTCAAATGATGCAGGTTCCGCTCCAAGGGCAAAAGCACCCGCCATCAGTAAAACAAGAACTGCATAAAAGTTTTTACGTGTCATAGGACCTCCAAAACGAAATATTCTGATTATATGATAGGTCCCTTTCTGACTAAAAGATATTGGGGAATGTACTAGATTTTTGCGGTTTTAAAGAAATAGGGAAAACCCTTAGATGCTTTTTCAGTCGTTTTTGAGGCGGGAAAACAGCTCCAGACGGTTCTTTACTCCGACTTTCCGGTAGATGTTTGCAAGATGTGCCTCTATGGTTTTCTGCGTGACAAAAAAAGTCTCGGCAAGCTCCTTGTTGGATTTTCCGTCCAAAAGTGCGAGTATGACTTCCTGCTCACGTTTGGTAATCGAAAAGTCCTTTATGAAATCAGGTGAGAGGCTGCGTTCGGTTTTTGCAATCGGTGACGAAAAATAAAAGCGGTAGAACACATGGTAGATCAAAATGGACACGGAGATGATAAAGACAAACGGAACATTGTGCAGTACAAAAGAAAGAGCAAGGTTGGCGGCAGAGATGATTATGATAATCCACTTTTCCTTTTTGAAGACACCGGTGTTTATGCGCTTGAAAAACACAATTCCCAATAAAACAGAAACGGTGGTGGGAATCCAGATGCCAAGAATATTCAGGATAGACGAAGGATGCTCAATGCCTTTGATAAAAATCAGGCTCACGGCAAAGACAAAAACAGCGGCAGAATAAATCAGGATGATCTTGCGTATCCGTGATGATGAACTTACCTGAATGAAATCAAGGGCAAAACTGATCATGCCATACGAAAAGACAAACGAAAGCATTCCGCCAAAAATGCAGAAGAAGACTTTACTTGTAATCGCCCCATGTAAGGTCACATAAAACGATTCGGAACTTATCAGGAAAAAAGCGAATGTAATCAGAAATACATGAAAGAAAAAAGGTTTTTTGAATCTGAGGAAAAACAGGAGTGAAATCAATCCCGCAGAAAAAGAAAAAAGACACGCGGCAAACAGAACTATCTCGTCCAAAAATATCCTCCATTAAAATTCTAGCATAAAACACGGACTCTATGCAAGGACTCCGGGCATATCCGAAAAGCCGTTACAGAAATCCCTTAAATGTGTTATATTATATGGCATGGATTACACGAATATTTTCATCATCATATTTTTACTGGGAACTCTTTCTGATTTTATCATCGATCAGGCTCTGGAAGCGGGAAATTTTTTTTACCGCAGGAAACATGGCACAGATATTCCAGCCGAGCTTGAGGGCCTTGTGGAAAAGGAAAAGCTTGAAAAGACCGTCGCCTATAAAAATGCCCGGTATTTTCTATGGATTCCACGAATTACAATAAAGACAGTTTTGTCTCTGGTTCTCCTACTGAGCGGATTTTACGTGTGGCTCTACATGTTCTTCTGGAACTGGACCGGAAACTTTTATCTGACAGTTCTTCTGTTTTCCCTTGTTTCTTCAATTCCTGCTGCGGTAATAGACCTGCCTTTTGAGCTTTATAGAGAATTCAAGATTGAAAAGGATTTCGGATTCAGCAAGATGACCCTTGGCATGTGGATCATGGATTCCATAAAGGAGTTAATCGTTAGCCTGGTCCTGATGGTTCCGCTTTTATGTGCCGCGGTTTTCCTTTTGAGTCATCTTTCCACATGGTGGTGGCTTCTGCTTGGTGTTTTCTATCTTGCCTTTGTATTTCTTGCCTCGTATATTTATCCGGTCCTCATCGCGCCCCTGTTCAACAAATTTACTCCGCTGGAAGAAGGTGAACTCAAGGATGCCCTTGTTAAGCTGATGCAGGAATGCGGTTTTCATGCAAAGAGTGTGTTCGTGATGGATGCCTCAAAACGGAGCGGCCACAGCAATGCATATTTTACCGGATTGGGAAAGAACAAGAGGATAGTCCTATACGATACTTTGATCCAGCAGCTTTCAGTTGAAGAAATAGTCGCGGTCCTGGCTCACGAGCTGGGGCATTACAAGCACAAGCATATCCTAAAGAAATACTGCATCATGATTCCGATGGTCTTTGTCGTGCTGTTTGCAATCTCGCTGTTGATCAACAATCCGTCCTTGTACCAGGGATTCGGTATGTTGAATGGAAGCGAAGGCCTTTTGATTTCCGAGCATTTCAAATTCCTTGGGGCATTCTTGGTTCCCGTTATTTTCGGTGACTGGCTGTGGGTCGTCTCACTCATCTCCAATGCGGCAAGCAGGCATGATGAATTCCAGGCAGATGCATTCAGTGCCAGACTGTGCGGAAGCGGAGAACCATTGATTTCTGCCCTCATCAAATTAAACAAGGAAAACTTGAGCGAGCTGACTCCACCCAAAATCTACTGCATCTTCAATTACGATCATCCACCGCTTTTGGAAAGAATAGCTGCAATACGGAATAAAAACGAAAAAGGAGGCAAATAGATTGAAGGAATTCCATATCGGGCTTGTGCGAAGCCGCGGAACGCCCACGGTAATCTCACGACTTAAATATTTATTCTCCGCTATTGTACTCTTGCTGATATCATCAATTTCATTTGCCCAAGTCTTTCCATCACTTGAACCATACTACAGCTATGCATCAAATGCACAGGGCTCAACTCTTTCTGCCCACGAGATGATAACCACAGGCCTCAGTTTCTCCGAATACCCCATGGTTGACCAGAGAAAATACATGAACATATATCTTGATCTTGAACAGCAGGTAACAAGCCGCACTTTTATGTCCATGAGCGAAAGGGAACGTGCGGAGGCTGTGCTCACCCTGATGTATGAGAAAAAACTCTGGAAATATCAGAAGAATCAGACAAAGCTTACGACCCTTCTTGAAGACGGAACTTACAACTGTGTGTCGGCTTCCGTGTTGTACAGTGCATTGGCAAAGGCAGCAGGGCTTACTGTGATAGGCAACAGGGCAAGTGATCATTGTTTCTGTTCTGTTTTAATAGACGGAAAATACATTGATGTTGAGACAACAAATCCTATGGGCTTTGAACCGGGAATCAAAAAGCAGATTTCCTCCGGCAGCAAGGGATCTTCCTATGCGATTATTCCTACCAGACAGTACAACGGCCGTCATGTCATAAGCGACAGGATGCTCGTGAGCTTGATTTCGAGGAACCTCAGTGCCTTTACGATGGACAAGAGGGATTACAGCTCATCTGTTGCACATGCGGTAGTCAGGCTGTTATTCCTGCAGGGTGAAAAAAATGAGCCGAACAACGACAGCCGCACGGATTTTGATACGGTATGCGCAAATTACGCCGTGGAACTTCAGAAGTCAAAGAAATTCCTAGATTCACTTTTGTGGCTTGATTCCGTGATTTCACGCTGGGGTGAGTCAGACCTGCTGCTCAACAATTATCAGGATATCGGATACAACACGATTCTATATTACTGCAAGCAGAACAACACCGATTATGCCCAGGAGATTTACGACCAGAGAAAAAAACTGTTCGATTCAGAGAATAAAGAAATAATCGAGCAGATGATTTTCTTAAGCCGCATTCAGGAAAAAATCTCGACAACAAAAGATCCTGTACAAAAGCTGACATTCCTTCGTGAACAGAAAAAATCTCCGTTGGCCGCCAGCGCAGACATACAAAAGCAGATTGACGGTCAGATTGAAAACTGCCATCTTCAATTGATTGTGGATGCCGCAAACGCCTCTGATTATCTTGTTGCAATCGATTATGCCAAGGAAGGTTTGATTGAGTTACCAAAAAGCACCAAGATCAAGAGCCTTTTGACACAAAGCGAAAACAACTATGCCATAACAGTTCACAATGAATTTGCAGATCTGGCAAATGCCGGACAATACCAGAAGGCAAAGAAAGTCGTGGAGGAAGGACTTAAGCTGGTGCCGAAAAATGCAACGCTAAAGAATGACCTTAAGCGGATTGAGCAGATGATTAAATAGTGATAAAGGAAAAAAATCACTTGTGAATTGCCTTGAGTTAATGTAAAATAAATTCATGCCGTTATGGGCATAAGGAGAAATCTATATGAAAAAAACAATTCGTGCTATTACCGTGGCAGCTGTCTGTATCCTCACAGTTCTTTCTCTTTCAGGCTGTCTTTCACTTGATTTTTCAAGTTCCAGTTCAAGTTCAAGTTCAACTGCATCAGGAAGCGGAGCAGTCTCTCTTGCGGGAAGACTTTATGATGAACAGGACGGTTATCTGTACATGGAGGGCCTTGGCATAAGGTTCGTCAACTCAACGGACTGTATCTATGCCACCCATTACGAGCCCCCATATACATTTGTGCCTGGAACATATACAGTTGATGCCCAGAAAGGAACAGTTACAGCCACTTTCCCCGGCAAAGCATACATGGACAAAGCATTGACTACGCCATGGGAAAGCGATGTGGAACCGGAATCATACAAGAGGTATTTTATCACACGTGACAATTTTGAAACCCTGATAGAACTCTATGACGGAGATCCGAACAAGGAAGCCGCTGAGATGAACCGTCTGGATATGTCCAACTGGAATTAACGCCGGATGAAATAATTGATGATAAATGTCATTGCCGGACTCGATCCGGCAATCTTAACTACTTTAACTGCTAAATTACAATAAAATTTTCAGATTCATTGCATAAATACTATAAATATCAGGAAATAACAGAAAATTCCCCCTAAAAAACTGAAAAAAATCAACTTGTTTATTCACCCGACTTGTGTTATAATATAGTATAATAAATAAAAGTCGTATTTAAGGATTAGAGATGGGCCAGAAAAAACAAATTGAAGTAGATGTAGCAAAAATCAGGATGGCGATACAGTCCGGTATTCCCCTTACCATCACAACATATACTTTGCCGCACGAGATGGAAGAGTATATGGGCGAGGTCCTGAAGGTTTTTTTAACTGAAGTAAATCAGACTCAAATGGTCGAAAGCCTTTCCTATTGTCTCAAAGAACTTGCCAACAATGCAAAGAAGGCAAATACAAAGCGCATATATTTTGAAGACCACAACCTGGACATCAACAACAAGGCAGATTACATCAAGGGAATGGAGCATTTTAAGCAAGAAACCCTTGAAAACATAAACTATTATCTGGAAAAACAAAAGGATCACGGCCTCTATGTGCGTGTCATCATGCAAACCCGCAACAACCGCGTCAAAATCGAGGTACGCAACAAGGCAGAGCTTACAAGTTTTGAGTACAAGCGCATCCATGATAAAATCACCAGGGCACAGCAGTATAAATCCGTAGAGGAAGGTCTTGCACAGCTTCTTGATGATTCCGAGGGTGCAGGTCTTGGCCTTGTAATCATGATTCTGGTTCTTAAGAAAATAGGCCTCACCGACGAGAACTATCAGGTTCTGAGCGAAAACGGAGAGACAATCACAAGGCTGATTTTGCCGTTCAGCCAGGAAATGCAGGACAACATCACAGAGCTTTCAGAAAACTTTGTAAAGCTGATAGACGGACTTCCTGAATTCCCTGAGAACATCACAGAAATAAACCGCGTAATCAACGACCCCAACAGCAAGATGAGCGACATCGCCCAGAAGATTTCCAACGACGTGTCACTTACAGCCGAACTCCTGCGCATGGTAAACTCAGCCGCATTTGGTCTTGCAAGTCCATGCCATTCAATTGGAGAAGCGGTAAAACTTGCAGGTCTGCGCGGAATCAAAAACATCCTGTTCTCAATCGGTTCCATTCAGGCACTCCCTGGTAGCGAGGATGAAAGCGGAAAGGCACTTTGGGATCACTCCTATTGTGTCGCATTCTATTCATATAATCTGGCCCGAAGCCTTTGCCGTGGAGCCAATGAGAGGGCACTTATCGATGACAGCTATGTCTGCGGTCTTTTGCATGATATGGGTAAGCTTGTCTTTGAGAACGCCCAGTCAGATACAATGGAGCAGATTTACAAGCAGTGTGAGGAACATGGTGTAAGCCCTGTGCTTTTTGAGCGTATGGTAGCAGGTGTGAACCATGGAGAGATCGGTGCCAAGATTGCCGAAAAGTGGAATTTCCCGCCGGTTATCGCCAACGTAATCCGCTATCACCACGAGCCGCTTTCTGCCCCGGAAGAATACCGCAAGTTAACCGGAATCATCTATGTCTCAGATTTGCTTTCTCACGTACACGAGGGAATTGTGGATTACAGTCAGTTTGAGCCTTCTATTTTGTCTGAGTTCGGAGTCAATTCAGAGGAAGAGCTTCAGCAGCTGAGTGACCGTCTGCACAAGGCATTCATCAGGGACAAGCGCTAATTCTCGTGTAAAGTCACTTCGCCGGTAGACAGTTTTTTAATTGAACCGTCAGTACATTCAACCTCAAGCTCTGCCTCGTCGTTTATTCCAATGACCTTTGCCTGATATGAATTTGTCTTTTCCCCGACAATGGGTGTAACGGTTACGGTTTTCCCGTCCAGATATGACCTCTTTTTGTATTCCTCGACGACATGTTTCCAGCTCTGGCTTCCACCGTCCAAAAAGCTCATGCATTTGAATATTATTCTGGCAAGCAGTCTGGCCCTGGAAAAGTTTATTGTGCCAAGTGAATCCAATACTCCGCCCGCCCTGTCTTTTATTTCCTCAGGAAGATCAAGAATATCCGTACGCAGGTTTATTCCTATTCCGACAACCATTGCCTGAACCCTGTCTGCCCCAGGAGAACAAAAGCCTTCGCTCAGGATGCCGCATACTTTCCTGTCCCCGACATAAATATCGTTTACCCACTTGATCTGCGGTTTTATTCCAAGCAGCTCCTCCAGTGCAAGAGAGACCGCCACGGCACACGAGACAGTATAGAATGCAGGATTAAACGAAGACTCATCAGGCAGGTAGATAAAGGAGAAATAAATGCCATTATCCTTTGGGGAATAGAAACTCCTCATCAGTCTGCCGTAGCCCGAGGTCTGGGTATCAGATGCAAGCAGGGTTTTATGCAGGGACTTCAGGGATTTGTTTTTATCCAGGACTGTTTCCTGAAGGAGGGACTTTAGCCTTGTATTGGTTGAATCCACGGTCTGGGCAAAAAAGACTTTCTCTCGCTCAAGCTGAATCTGGCCGTTGCTTTCTTCCTCGAAATACTTAAAGAAAGAGTCCGTGTTAAAGTCTTGTGCAGTGGATTCCGTCAAGTTCATTTTCTTCCAAGCGGTTCAAATGATTCAGCAGGCAATGTGTACACAATTCCACTTCCGGGTTCAGAAAGACATTCCAGGTTTTGAATTGCACTCATCACTTTTTCCTTGTTTGAATGCTCAACAACAATAATCAGCATTTCCTTCTCGGGGACAATGTGCATTCCAAAAAAACGCTCATCATCCTCGCGGGCAGTTCCACGTGCGTTGATTACAGTTCCACCGCCGGCACCTGCTTTTCTTGCCGCATCCATTACATCATCTGCAAATCCTCTGTTGACTATTACGTTGATTACGTCGTGTGTAAAATTCTGGCTCATGTTTGTTTCCCCCTGTTCGATTGCAAGTCCTTCTTTCCTGTGAAGTTCACCTGCGGATACGGTAAAGATGCAGCCCGTATGTTTTTTTTCATTGGACAGCCCCTGAATGATGCTGTTCCTGATCTTGCCTTCCTGTGAACGCTGGCAGACTATGTATACAACATCCTTTACGCTGTCAATTCCAAGAGCGGCCACAATGGAGTTGGAGCTTATGCCCCGCCCCTTGAGTGTGGTACCGCCAAAGCTTCCGGCCCTTACGGCAGAATCGGTAACAAGCTCCTGTTTTCCGTG
>JAGCYQ010000112.1 GCA_017960765.1 Treponema sp. | reverse complement strand
GATTCCGTTTATCTTGTTGTTTACCAGACCGTCCTCAACCGTAAACATTTTGATTGAACCGACTGGTGATATCCGCGTGATTCCCTCGTCATTGTGTCCTATCCAGATGTTTCCGTTTGAATCCTGAAAAATGGCATGGGCTGTGGCAAAGTCATATTTTTCATCCACCGCACGGCTGTAGGTCGTAAATTCAACACCGTCAAACCTTACAATGCCATCATAGGTACCGATATAGATGTAGCCCTTGTCATCCTGAATCATGTCGGTAATTGTCATTCCGGGAAGTCCGTCCTCCGTTGTCCAGCTCTTGCTCACAAAATCATCCAGGAAAACCTTATCCTCAGGCAATTCCTTTATTTTCCCCTCTGCAAAAACAGGAATGACTGAACACATCAAGTAAAAACACGCAAGCAAACCGAAGCCCGCAGATTTCTTCCGCAAATCAAATGGCATTTTATCCTCCGAATACAATCGTACCAGTTTTACATGCCTTTTGTCAATTTTAAAGCCACAGATTTGATATTGGGGCATGTCCTGTATCTTTTTCAAAACAACTGTGATATACTGGTGGACATGAAAGAATACAAGATCACCGGAAAAGAAAACGTCAAATTCAACAACAACGCATTTTATTGCATAGGAACTGGACGAATGGGGCTTGCACTCCAAAAGCAGTATTTTGAGCAGCTTAAGTTCGTGCAGGAGAAAATCGGTTTTGAGCACATACGCGGACACGGTCTCTTTCACAACGACATGGCAATTTACCGTGAGTATCAGCCGGGTGTGCCGGAGTTTGGACCTCATGCATGGGAAGGTCGTGACGAGTCAAAGGTCAAATTGGAATTCAACTGGACCTATCTGGACATGGTGATGGATTCTTACCTCGAGCTGAACATCAGGCCGTTCATTGAGCTGGGGTTCATGCCAAAGCAGCTTGCAAGCGGAGACAATTCAATCTTCTACTGGAAGGGCAACACCACTCCCCCGAACAATTACAAAAGGTGGGCAGAGCTTATCAAGGCGACACTGAGGCATTTGATTGAACGCTATGGTGCGGACGAGGTTGTGACATGGCCGGTGGAAGTGTGGAACGAGCCGAATCTTCGCGGTTTCTGGAAAGACGCTGACATGGACGAATACTTCAAGCTGTATGACGTTTCATCACGTGCGGTAAAGTCTGTGGACAAAAGGTTCAAGGTTGGAGGACCTGCAGTTTGCGGAGGAACGGACAAGGAATGGATCAAGGCCTTCCTTCAATTTGTACGCAAGAACAAGTGCCCCCTGGATTTTGTAAGCCGCCACCACTATACCACAGAGTTCCCGAACTACGACGGACACTACGGATACCCAAAGCTTCACCCCAAGGCAAAGTGCTTTGAGCAGCTGGATTCAACCAGAGGAATTGTGGATTCATTCAGGGAATTCAAGGGGATGGACATCAACGTCACGGAATTCAACACATCATACATACCCAACGCACCGCTCCACGACATGAACCTGAACGCCGCCTATGTTGCCCTGATGCTTTCTACCTTTGGAGACAATCACCGCTCGTACTCATACTGGACATTCGGGGATATATTCGAGGAAGCAGGTGTGCCGTATACTCCATTCCACGGTGGATTCGGTCTTGTTGCAAACGGACTTATTCCAAAGCCTACATTCTGGACCTTTGCATTCTACAAATACCTTACAAGAGATTACAAGAAATGCGTGCTGAAAAACAAGGACTGTGTTGTGGTAAGACGCACGGACGGAAGCTATGCCGGTGTCGCATGGAACGTGGACGAGAAAATGTCGGGCAAGGAACTCAAGCTGAACCTTACATTCCCGCTTGAAAACAGGACCAAAGGAAAAACCGCAGATGAAAGCTTACCCAATGTGCTTGTGACACAGCTGGTAGACGAGGAAGTCTGCAACCCGCTTAAAGTATGGCATGAGCTTGGTGAGCACGCAAATCCGGACAAAAAGGAAATTGAACTTCTCAGGGCAAGCGCACAGCCTTTTGTTCAGACCAGACGATGCGGAAACAAAGTGAGCCTTACGCTTAAGGAAAACGCCGTGTGCTACTTCGAGATAAAAGCCGCACCAATAACAAGTGACCGCGGATACACATACGGAAGACTTTACTGATTGTGTGCTATTAACAAGAAAATGAAAACCTGAGGAGGAAAACCGTTTATGAAATTTATGAGGAATTGTTTTGTCCTGTTTTTTGCACTTAGCCTGGCATCCTGTGTCTCAACCCCTAAGAACAGTTTTACCACTCCCGTTCCAGAACAAGTCGGAATGAATGAACTTGCAGGAAAAGCATTTGTATCGGAAACCGGCAAGTATGAGTTCAATGAGGATGGGACAGCTGTTTATTCCCAGATGAATTATTCGTCAAGCAGATACACAAAGACCGCGCTTTATGCATATTCCTGCGACTCCGAGACAAAAACCCTCTATATGGCAAGAAGAGGATATTATGTCGATGATGTCCTGTACACGAATCTTGATGATTTCATGAATGCCGAATATACAACTAATTATGACGATGATTATTGTGCCCTGCAGAAAAAGAGATACATGATAGACAGCGAATTAGTCCAACAATATGTTTACACATTCGACAAGGACAAGGCAAGCATTGTAACCAAAATGGGCACAACACTTACGGAGCAGTCAATGGGATTCCTGTACAGCCCCGAGTCCACAAACGGCATATACCTCTTTTCCATGATCTGGTATAACGGAGGACTGTCCACCGGGAACTATGACATCAATGACGGCGGAAAAAGCTATATGGGCACCACCGAGGCAATGATTGTTTTAACTGATGCAACAGATTCCACCGCAAAGGTCGCATACACCTATGACGGGGAGATCCTGGGCTATGGCCGCATGGAATACAAAATCGACAAAAGATCCGACACCCAAGGCAGCATAACAGTCTCTTTCCACGACATAGATCAGGCCGTAATTGACTTCTATGAATCCCGCGTAAAAGAATTGAAAAAATCCACAGTCTACCGATTCAACGAACCGGCATTAAAGATCGGTGCATTCATCAACTCCGAGCCCCTCACGCTTGAGTCAATTTCCCCGACAGAATATGATGTGGAGGAGTAAGACTCGTCGGCAACAGGGATTCCCCGGTCAAGCCTAGGAATGACGGCCACTAATTTGAGAGTAAAACACACTATCTTTTCTCAAAAACCCATGTTATAATTTGTGGAAACAGGATGCCCAACTGCACCCAAGGAGACCGCATGAATAACATCGCACAAAAGAGACAAAATTATAGAAGATTTTTGATTTCTGTCCTGCTCATTTTAATCTCTTCAATTTCTGTCTTTGCACAGAGCGTCAAGCCATACAAGCTAGACTTGAGCAAGTTTCCGGCATCAAACGAAAACAAGACCATCACATTCAACAAGAAAACCGGAAAGGTAACAATCGACAAACACGGTGATGTACGAGAGACGGTCTCTCTTTTCTACTGGCTCAATAATATGGATGTATCAGACTATAATGTCATAAGAATTAAATATGAGGCAACGGAAGGAATCGGGTTTTCGCTTCATGTCTCTTATCCTGAAGAGGCAGATTCTTATACTTGGTATGAAAGAGGCATTTACTGTCCTTCATATCTTACAGAGATGGTGTTCCCGATAACCGCATACCCAAAGCGTCTGGAAGGAATTATTATCGCTTCTCCCTGGGGTGCGAGTTCCTGCCAGTTTACCATAAAGGAAATTACTTTTGAAAAAGTCGATGATCCTGTTTACACAAATATTCATGCAACCGATGAAAAGCCTGTTGTTGATACCGCCACAGAAACAACGATTAATCCAAAAGCTGATGCATGGGATTTTGTTCCTAAGCTTGGTGTGGGTGCTCAATACTGGGCATTCAATGGAGAACCTACAAGAGAATTCGATTTTGGCTTTGATTTCTCCACCACCGGTTATCCAAAAGCAAGACGAAGAGAAAACTTTAAAAACCTTAGAAGCAAGGGTTTCAAGACCATAAGATTCCTTGTTAATCCTGGAGAACAATTTATTGACGACAAATATACACTGGATCCACGCTTTGTCAAAGAAGTTAAAGAACTTGTGGACATGGCAATAGAAGAAGATTTTTATGTCATTCTCTGCGGATTTTTCTGGGCATGGGAAGTAAGTCAGCCGGATTCTGTAAACAGACTGCACCCTGTCCGTTATGAAAGCGTCATTGTAAATGCAAAAGAGCAGAAGAGATCAGAGAAAGTGCTAAAGGCTTTCTGGACTCAGATAGGAACAGCATTCAACAACTCTTACGATGAGCATCTGATTTTTGAAACCATGAACGAGCCAGGTGACGACATTCATCCTCATGTTGAAGGGCATGACGGCCCCATTGACCCGAACTGTTCTGTCTGCAAAAGTGACATCAAGATCGGAAACGGCTACAATCAGCTTATAGTCGATACAATCCGTGCAACAGGCGGAAACAATGCCAACCGTTTCATTATGGTGGCAGCGTTTGGAAATCCCTGGGCAAGCTATTTTAAGATGCCAAAGGACAAATCAAAAAACAAGCTTATTCCAATCGCACATATTTATCCCCTTGGTGTGGAGAACAACAAAAACATGCTTTATTCAGAGGGCATTAAAAAAATCGCTATTACAGATATCTTTGAGCAGATAGACAAGTGCTTTTTCAAAAAACATATTCCGTTCTACATCTCCGAGGTCAATGCACCACGTCAGGTTCCAATCATGGAAAGAATCAACATGATGAAGGATTTTATGGCAGAGGTAAAGAAGCCTGGACGTTCCTGCAACGTAAACCTTCATTTTAATCCAATCCCAGAGGAAGATGACTACTGGTGCTATTACAATACTCACACCGGCAAATGGAAGGATGAAGAGCTTATAAATACAGTTCTTTATGCCGAACAGGGAAAAGAATATCTCCTGAGCACTGAGTTTGTCAAAAAGAATACAGTTAAGGTTGAAAGCGTTGTTGGAAAAGAACTTCTGCCTGTGCCTCATCAGTTTGAATTCTGGAATGATATCAACATAAGTACTCTTACACGTGCCGTTCCTTCAAAGTATAAGCTTGAGCTTGTTGTTGAAAAAACAGGGCCTGACCCAAGACTCACCGTAAACTATCTCGATGGCGACAAAAACTGGTGCTACCTTATCCCAGAAAACAAAAAGGTTCAGGGCGGCTCACTCGAAATCTATGACAACGGTAAAAGCAACAACATAATCCCAAAGGCTGAAAAGATTGTTGTCGGCATTACGGAAGAGTATTCACCGTACATCGAGTATCTTGGCCTTCACATAAACGGCAAGGATTGTCTATTGAAGTCAGTAAAGGTGGTGGAATAAAACACGTCTGCAACAGCGATTCCCAAATGTGCTCTGCGGCTTTTTCTTCATTCACCAATGTCCTTTTGCATTAAAAAGTCGAACAAGTCAATTAAAATGACGCCTTTTTCATCCTGAATTTGGTTGAGGGAATTCTTTGTGATTATGATTTTTTTAAATGAATCGTTGATGTTGTAAAGAGACCGTTTTTCCTGCCAGGCTTTTTCTTCTGAATCCATTGACAGCGCGGACTGGAAATAAATTCTTTTACTGCCGATAGTTGCGATAAAATCAACTTCAAGCTGTTTTTTTTCATAGATATGTTTTCCATTTACATCAATGCGGTCTGTTTTTTCATTTACGCTAAGCTCTCCTGCATCCACTAAATAGCCCCTGTACCTTAACTCATTGTAAATGATATTTTCCATGATATGAGTTTCTTCAACCTGACGAAAGTTAAGCCGTGCGTTTCTAACGCCTATATCTTCAAAATAGATTTTGAATGGAGAAGAAATATATTTTTTCCCTTTGATACTGTATTTTCTTGCTTTTGAGATTACAAAGGCTTCTTCAAAATATTCAATAAAACTTGCAACAGTATCATCAGTCACGTTTTTCTTTGACACAGACTTGAATGTATTTGAAAGTTTAAGTGGGTTTACTGGTGTTCCAATCATGGAAGCAAGCATATCAAATGTTTCTGATAGTTCACTTTGCTTTCTTATTCCATTATGCTGAATTATATCTTTTAGATAAGTCTCATCGCAAAGATTCTTTAGATAAGAGATTTTTTCTTCTTCGCTCTTCATCAAAGCAACGAGAGGAATTCCGCCTGTAATTATATAAGACTTCCATGCAACTTGTGGATCAAGATTCAGTCCCTGGCAGTATTCAGAAAATGAAAGCGGCAAGACATGGATTTCTGAACCTCTCCCCTTAAATTCAGTTGCAACATTTGATGAAAGGAATCGTGAATTGGAGCCAGTAACATAAAGATCCAAGTTTTTATGTCTCAAAAAACCGTTAAGAGTTCCGGCAAAATTTTCAAGAAGCTGGATTTCATCAAGCAGAAGGTAAAAACTATCGGTTTCATTTGTATTTTGTTTAATAAACGCACGGAATTTTTTTGCGTTCACCAGATAGGATCCGTTTTTTTGAACCACTTTTGTCTCTTCTTCAGGGAAAAATGAATCAAGAAGATCAATGTCTTCGTCAGAGTCAAAAGCAAATTTTATGATTTGTCTTTTTTTAATTTTCTTTGAACAAAGATAATCATAAAAAATTTCATTCATCAAATACGACTTGCCGGCGCGACGACAGCCCGTGATGACTTTTATGAGACCATTGTTTTCCCTAGCCTTAAAACGTTCAAGGTAAACATTTCTGCTAAATTTCATATCCTAACCCCTATTAGATATTTTCCAAAGTCTTTACTCAATTTCTATTAGAGTCGAAAAATAAAAAAAAATCAAGCACCTCCACAACCTTTCCCTTCCATTTCCCCAAAACCCATGTTATAATTTGTGGAAACAGGATGCACTACCGCACCCAAGGAGACCACATGAGTAATACTATACAAAAGTGGGGGGGGGTATAAGAAATTTTTGATTTCTGCCCTGCTCGTCTTAATCTCTTCAGTTTCTGTATTTGCACAGAATGTTAAGCCGTATGTCGTTGACTTGAACAAATTATCCGCTGTAAATGATGACAAAACTATGTCATTCAACAAGACGACAAAAACTTTTACGCTTACAGCGAACGACAGATTGGAAAATGGAGGCAGCAAAAGCCTCTATCTTTGGCTTAATTCTCTTGATATTTCCAGCTACAATATTGTAAGAGTAAAATACAGAATACCCAATGAAGAAGATTACGGATTCATTTTAACAACAGATTACGACGACGACACTCTGGACTGGAATAGAGATAAAAGTACATATTGTCCGTCATATCTTAATGAGATGGTTATACCTCTTAAGAGCGGCCAGAAGAGACTTAACGGATTTTGTATTTCAGCTACATGGGGTGTTTCTTCAGGAAAATTTGTCATTGAATCAATTACATTGGAGAAAGAAGCCAATTCAAAGCCTACAGATATCAATGCAAATGATGAACCGCCTGTTATTGATGCAGCTGCAAACGGAAGCTTTGATGATTCACTTGTTGCCTGGGATTTCGTTAAAAAAACTTGGAGTCGGCTTGCAGTATGAAGCTTTGTTCAATTCTATTCTGGAGGCTGATTGTGAGATAGATTTTGGAACAGAGTACACCTGTGTATTGAATCGTCCAAAGCCATCAAAAAAAGAAATGCACTTTATAAAGGAAAAGGGGTTCAAAACTCTTCGTGTTCAATTCAATCCGAATCCGCACATGCTGGATAAAAATTACACTATAGATCCACGGTTTATGAGAAATCTCAAACAGGTTGTAGACTTTGCTATAGAAGAAGGTATGTATGTTATTGTCTGCGGTCCTGCAAATGATTTTATGTCTGAAGAGACATGGGTAGAAAAGGTTGCAAATGACATTCACTTTGCAGGCTATACAATCAGCCAGGAGAGTAAAAAAGAATCTAAAGCATTTATTCAGGCTGTATGGAAACAGATTGTGGCAGCTTTAAATAATTCTTATGATGAACATTTAATTTTCGAAACCCTGAATGAACCGACAGACAGATTCCATGAACATACTTTTCAGGAAAAAACTGACTGTGCAGTTTGCAAAAAAGATTTTGCACTTTTGAATGAGTATAATCAGATGATAGTTGATACTATCCGGGCCTCAGGCGGTAATAATGCAAAACGCTTCATAATGGTAGAAGGTCTGGGTGGTGGTTTTGGAACTATAACAACAAATCTTTTTAAGCTTCCTAAAGATAAAGTAAAAAACAGGCTGATACCTGCAGTTCATAATTATCCTATGGGGGTCCCTCCGTGGAACAAAACTTATTATACGGAATCCATTAAGAAAAATAATATTACAGATTGTTTTAAAGCTTTGGATAAAGCATATTTTTCAAAGAAGATTCCTGTCTATATTTCCGAAACCGGACATGCGAATAAAGCTCATCTAATTATGGAAGCCATTAATTGTATGAAGGATTTTATGGCAGAAGTTTCAAATCCAAAACGTTCCTGCGCTGTTGTGCTGCATGATTCACACAATTCAGAGACCTTTTATTTATACGATAAATGGAAATTACAATGGTTTGATACTGAATACATTGATACCGTTCTCTATGGTGTAGAAGGAAAAGAGTTCCCTTTAAGTGCAGATTTCATCAAAAAGAATGAAGTAAAGATAGAAAGCATTGTCGGAAAAAATCTTCTGGAAGCCCCGGTAGAAATTCGTAGCGAAGGTGGAGCCGGCATAAAAGGCGATGTCTTTGTCCGCTCAAGGCCAGAAAACTACAAGCTTGAATTTGAAGTTGAAAAGCTCAGTTCAAAAGCAACAATCTATCTTGCCTACAATGATTACAAAGGAAACTGGAACGAAGTAATGACAAAAAGCAAGGTTAAGCTTCTTAAAGGTGGCAGCCTGGATGGTGCAATGATAAAGGTAAAAGATAACACGGTTGTTGTAAGCATAGACAATGCCACAAGCTGCGAGTTTGAAACCGGCGGAGAGCTCTACATTCTTGGTGAAGACATCATCATTAAATCAGTGAAGGTGGTGGAGTAGGACTAAGGATTATGCGGGCGGCCTTTTACCATTCTTCTTCTTGCAGGTCCAGCTCCATGACATCATAAAAATTGCAGTGCAGGGCTTGGGCTAAAGAATTAATTGCTCTGCCGCTGGCTTTGTTTATGTCCTTGGAGCCAATTTCATATTGCTGCAGTGTACGAAGGTTTACACCTGCAAGCCGGGATAGTTCTTTTTGTGTTAGCCCTGCAGCCTTTCTAAGCTTGTGAAGGTTTGTGG
>JAGCYQ010000111.1 GCA_017960765.1 Treponema sp. | reverse complement strand
TCCAGTAGTTTATTTTCGAAAAATGTGGTATTATTATTCTTGGCCATTGTCTTTTCCCTCTTGTTAGTTTGGTCACCAACATTTTGGAATTTTCAATGGCTTTTTTCTACCCCAAATTGCGAACTTTATTGTACACTATCCCTTTTTCCCGTAGCTTGAGTTACAGAAAAAATATCTTTAAATTCTTATTTCCACATTAAAGACAAAAAAATAAAATAAAACAAAAGCATATTTAAGAATAAAGAAAGAATAAAACATATTAAACCAGTTTCTCGTGTTTTATATATTTTAATATTCAATATACTAACAGTTAAAGGAATTGCAAACATAAAGAAAACGACAACAGTGTTTATGCTGTTGCAGTTAAATCCTTCCTTACATCCACATCCATAGATATCTACCAATACACGGTTTAGAGGCTCATAAATAATCCTCAGTAATAGAAAACCGATAAATTGGAATATAATTCTTAATACTTTTATTATATCTTTCATTCTTTTTTCCTTCAAATATTTATTATAACATATCTTTAATGAATTTCAATAATTTTCACGGAAAGCCCAGATCCCACGTTATTCAACTTTTGACTTCGACTTAAAAATTCTGTTGCTTTTCCATAAGACAATTAGTCCTTCATATATAAATGCTACAGGAATAATTATGCCGGATTTAAACCATAAGATTGTATCCATGTTATTAAAACCAAAAAAGCCTGTTATCCAGTCATTTGCTTTTATCAATCTAAAAATGCAGCTTGTTAGAAGCATCAGGATTGGAACAGAAAAGAATGAAAAATAAAGAATTAATGCTTCTTTGCCTGAAAATTTAAAATCGTTCAATTTTAAGGCTATAAAGTTAAACCCAAATGAAAGTATTGATATCAGTAGTAATGAAACATGTTTATAAAGAAGAAAGCGAAGAGGAGAAAATAGAAACATCACTGCACTTGGTCCTGCTGAATGAGCCACGGTTATAAGAAATGTTATGATGTAAAAGAAAACGAAAAAGATAAGTAAAGTAATGATATTGGGCCAGACTTTATTAAACAGACGGCATATATATGCCCATGCAAAAAACAATATTGGGGCAAGAATAAATGATATCCTTTTTTCACTGGTCCATTCCCAAGTATTATTGAAAAAAGGATTTACTTCGATTATCCATACCAACCATAAACAAAGCGCAAATAATGTTAATAAAAGTACCGATGATTTTACTTTCATTTTCTCTCCTTGTAATCCAGTTTGAACGGTCGTAGAACATTATTGTGTGCAATCTAATTCAATAAAGAAAAACCTCGGAAAACTTTTGCTTCCCGAGGTATTCTATCAGTTCAATTAAACTTATTTCTCCAGGATGAACTCGACGCGGCGGTTCTTCCAGCGGTTCTCGAGGGAGTAGGGGTCTACGATTGTCTCAAGTCCACCTTTGCCTTTTGCGGAAAGTCTGGATGATGAGATGTGTCCCTCTGTGATGAGCCACTGACGTACGAATTGTGCGCGTTCAAGAGAAAGTGCCTTTAAGCCTCTTCCCCATGGACCGTCTACGTTCTCCTCCGGGTTGTCCTCTTCTTTTCCTGCGTATTTGTTTGTCGGGTTTGCATGACCTACGACTGTTACCTTGTATGATCCGAACTTGTTCAGAATCTGTGCAACGCGGTTAAGGATGCGGATGTTGTTTGCCTTCTGCTCAGCGGTAAGGCTGCTCTTTTCGATTGTCTTTCCGTCGGGGCCTGTATCTCCTGTAAGAAGGAAGTCTGCTGCGTCTCCACGGAATACGATTGAAGGTACCTGCATCTTGAGTACACCGTTTTCAAGAAGAACAAGAACGTCAACCGGAATGATTCCTGTGTAGGTTGATGTAAGTCCAAGCTCGTCTGTTACTGTGTATTCGTAAGGATAGTCCTCGGCTGACATAACGACTTGACCGTTGTTTCCACGTCCATCCCATGTTATGTTTGCTGAATATGTATCGGCTTCCTTGTCGGCTGCCATTGATTTTCCGCTTGCCCTCCAGAATTCAGTTCCATTGCGGCTGTCCTTTACGACAAGTGTCCATGACTTTACCTTTGCCTTGGTCTTTGCCTTGAGGCTCATCTTAAGCTCGTCCTCATAACCGTCGTTGTCCGGGCTGAAGTATTTTCCGTTTGCGGGGTTTGCACTTGATGTTACAGAAAGTATTGGTGCTGTAACTGAAGAAACAAATGGAAGTGAGTATGTCTCAACAATGTTTCCCTTGTCGTATGTAATCTTCAGGCGGCCTGCAAATACACCCTCGGCTGGCTTTGTTGAATCGTCGGTCTTTCCGTTCCATGTGATTGAAGCAGGAATCTTCTGACCGTTCTTTCCGTTCCAGTTTTGTACGCTCTTTTCGTTTTCATCAAGCACGTCAAGGTTCCATTCCGTGATGCCTTCGTTAAGTGTCGTGATGATGTTGAATGTCTGTACGTCCTTTACGCCGTCACCGTTGGGGCAGATTGATTCTTCTGCAAGAGTGATGTATGCCTTTGTCTCGCGTGTGTCGACAGTGATGTTCTCCGGGAGTTTTGCCTGTCCGCTGTTTCCTGCCTTGTCTGTTGAGAATACCCTTAATGAATATTTTGCGTTTGGAACAAGGTTTCCTGAGTCATCGGTTCCGTCCCAGATGAAAGGTGTGATCTTAATGCCGTTTTCATTCTGCCATACGATTGTGCGCACAGGTGTGTTCTTGCTGTCGGTGATTTCCATTGTCCACTTGTCTTCTGTTGAACATTCCTTGCTTGAAACTGGAAGTCCCTGCCTTGTGCTTGCTGTTGTATTCTGTCCGTCCGGTGAGAAGATGTAATACGGTACTGAGATCTCAACCTTTGGTGCAACTGTATCGATTGTGACAGTCTTTGGCTCGGATTCTGCTTCTGTTCCGCTGTTTGCAACTGTCTTGAATACTATTGAATATGTTCCGTCTGCACAAACTGAACCGTCGTCACTCTTGCCGTCCCATGCGATGGATGATGGAAGTGTGCTCTGTCCGGAGATGGTCCTTACTTCCTTGCCGTCCTTGTCGCTGATTGTGATTGTGTATGAGTCGATTCCGCTTGTGGCTCTTGCAGTGAGGTTCAATGTCGTCTTGTCCTGGATGCCGTCGTTGTTTGGTGATATGTATTCAGGACTTGGTATCAGGAGAAGCTCTGTCTTGCTTGTGTCCAGCGTGAATGGAAGTGATGTTGCAGTTGACTTGTTTCCTGCAAGGTCTTTTCCTGTAAGCTCATAGATGTAGGTTCCGTCTTTTGCAAGCTCTCCATTTTCATCTGAGCCATTCCATGAAATCTCCGGTGGAAGGATTGAGCCGTATGAATATGAACGGATTGTGTTTTTGTTCTCATCAATGATTCTTGCATTCCATTCTTTTTCACTTGAATATGATGGATCCTTTGATGTCTGCTGCTGTGTGAGCTTCAGGCTTCTGCTTGCGTTGAACACCAGGTCGGATACTGCAACCTGTGCAACCGGTGCCGAAACGTCAAGTATGAATACAGGACTGTTTGCCTTTGGCGGGACATAACCGTTCTTGTAGGATGCCGTTACGACAGCCTGATATGAGCCTTCTGGAAGTACCTTTCCGTCTGAGCCTTTGCCGTCAAAAACCAGCTCGCTGATTGAAGTTCCGCTTCCTTTTTTCTCGAATACTGTCTTTTTCTCTACGTTCTGGATTGTGATTGACCATTCCTTGATTGAGTTTACCTTTGACTTAGTCTCTGGAATGTTGATGTCAAACTTGATTGTGTCGAGTGTTCCGTCTCCGTTTGGTGAGAAATATTTTGGTCCGTTGATTGCAATTGATGTGATTGGTTTTTCAGCAGAGAAGATGATGTTCTGGATCTGTGCCTTTTCTGATTTGTTTCCGGCCTTGTCTGTTGCATAAATCTCGTATGTGTAAACTCCGTCCGGTACAATGATGCCCTCGTCGTTGGTTCCGTCCCATTCAACTATCGGTGAAGGACTTGAATTCTGCCAGTGGTAAGTGCGTACCTTTGATCCGTCCGCATTGTAGATGATTGCCGCACTCCATTCAGGTTCCTCTGAGCCTGTCTGCTTGATTCTGATGAATGTTTTTTCTCCCTCGCCGAAAGACTTCTCATCGTCGTTCATTTTGCCAAGTGAAATCTGCGGTGGGGTGGTGTCGACTATTACATAGTATTTTGCAGATGTACCACGGTTGTCGTTGTCATCTGTTGCCGTGAAGATGTAGTAGTAAAGGCCGTCCGGTGCCACTGTTCCAGGTGTAAGTCCTATTGCAGCCGCTTCTTCTCCAAGGATTCCGTTCCATGAAACTGTCTCTGGAATTTCAACTCCTGTCTTCGGTTTGAAAAGGTTCTTGAAGAATGTCTTTATGGTCATCTTCTCTTCATCCTTGCGCTTGTTGCCCACTGTACGTTTGACGTTTCCCTTTTCCGTGTAAATCGAAAGGGCCCATTCCTTTATGTATCTTTTTTCCTTTATCTTGAGTGGAATATCCAGTGTGTCCTTTATGCCGTCGTTGTTCGGGGATATGTATTCAGGAGCCCTCTCTGCAAAAAGCGAAAGCATACTCATGAACAAACTTAAAGCAAGTGCGATTCCTAATTTTTTCCCTTTCATAATTTTCCTCACTTTCTATTGACTAATCAGAATAATTGAATTAGTTGTTTCCAAAAATATCTTCATCCCAAAGATAAATCTCTGGAGCCTCATTGTCTTCCTGTCCAAGATACAGAGTAGCACCTGCACTGATGTTCTGAGCCTCGCCGTACATGTTCTGCCATGCCGCAGAAGGAACAAGCTCGCTCTGCTGCCAGGTGTCGTTATTCTTGTTTGATGACAGCATGATCTTGCATGAAAGACCTATTGAAGGCCAGTTTGCCTTTCCTCCCGCCGCAAGTTCCCTTACGTTTGCCTGCCAGCCGACATTGAACTCAAGCAGATTGTTGTAGGAGACTGCAAATGCCACGTCAAACACTGCATTCTGACATGCCGGAAAAGATGCGTCCGCCGAGATGCCAGCCTTCCAGCCCCATGTCTGCAAAACCGTTGCACCCAGAGAGATGCGTGGTGTAAGTACGCCTGGATAAACTGTAGCGTCACCTGTACCGTCTATTCCGATGACCTCATAATCGCTTCCAGCTGATCTTCCTATGTTCAGGACGGAAAGGCCTATGCGTGGTTCCCTCAGGAAGCCGAGGTTTCTTTCTCCCTTGTACAGAATGCCAAAGTCACAGCCTATGCTCCAGTCACTGCCATGAGAAAAATAAGATCCGCCGTAGAGGTTTATTCCGATGTAAATGTTGTCCAGAAGTTCCTTTGCGATTCCAGCATGAACGGTTATCGTGTTGCCCAATGAAAGCCCTGCATCTCCGCAGAAAATACCGTTTATCGTTCCGCTGAAGACCATCCATTTTGTGGGTACTGTAACGCCTGCCTGAGCACCCCATCCAAAAGAAGAGCTGAAGTCACTTGTGTTGAACATGATGTCGCCGCTGAGGTTTATGACCGTGCGCTGTTCTGTAGCCGTTATGGCCGGGTTGTAGCAGATTGAAGCAGGAATTACGTCGAACAACGGGCCTCCGCTTGCAGAATCCCCACCCGACATCAGGGTCGGATTGCTGAGTTTGTATAAGTTTTCACCACCAAAAGGCGGGTTATAGGCAAATAAAGCCGCACATGACAAAGAAAGTGCCGCCAAAATAGCTGTTTTTTTCATATTATTCCCCTGAATATATAACACCCGAAATTGTTTCAGGTTTCGGTTTATTGTATCATAAAACCCATTTATAGGCAAAGGGGGCAGATTGGGTTCAATAAATTATTAATAATTTACCCATGACAGCATTTAATTGATGCTTGATAATTTAATCATATAGAAAAATTTGGATAAAACTTGAATGCATCTTGAATGCAAAAGGGAGGAAAAATGAAGGGAATGAAACTTTTAGCTTATGCCGTTTTGATGGCTCTTGCACTGGCTTTTGTCGGATGTAAGCATGAATCATCTTCGCCAGAAACAATTGTCGTTGGTGCGATAGAAGGCTCCGAAGTATTTGTTGAAGGCCGTACTGTTTCAATACGTGCCAGCCTGTGGGCCTGCGACCATGAGGTTACTCAGGCTGAATATGTGGCCGTAATGGGGGAAGAGGCGCATCACAGTTGGAACTGTGAACATGATAATCCTGTAGCCGAGGGGGAAATTCAGGAAAACCGTCCTGTTGATATGGTAAGCTGGTATGAGTGTCTTGTGTACTGCAACAAGAGAAGCATTGGAGAAGGACTTACGCCGTGCTATACGATAGGAGGAAAGACCAATCCGGATGAATGGGGGAAATTCCTGTTGATGCAGTTAATTCTGCATGGGAGGCTGTAAGCTGCAATTTTGACGCAAACGGCTATAGGCTGCCTACGGAAGCAGAGTGGGAATATCTAGCCCGTGGAGGGAATATAGGTAATTCTGGACAGACAGTGTATTCCGGAAGCAATAATCTGGGTGAAGTTGCATGGTATGATCAGAACAGTGGTGACAAATCCCATGAGGTAAAGAAAAAGGCTCCAAATGCACTTGGCTTATACGACATGAGTGGAAATGTGAATGAATGGTGCTGGGATTGGTACGGAATCATAGGCAGTGACACACCGGATACTGGTCCAACTTCTGGGGAGGGACGCATTTATCGTGGAAGCTGCTACCAGCATGATGATTTTAGCTGTCGTGTGGCAGACCGTGGCGATCCATGGGAGGCTCCCTGCAGTCATGAGGCCTTTGAAGGCAATAATGACTTGGGCTTCCGTGTCGTGCGTTCCAGTTCAAATTAAAAAAAACATAATAAAAAATCACACGGATTTCGTGGGAAAATCGGGTCCGTGTGATAATCCTCAATTACCCGTCAAGAATTAACTAGCCTTTTATCAAAAAATTCATTATATTATACTCAAGAGGTTTAATATTATGAATAAGGTACCTATTACTCTTTTGTGCGGTTATTTGGGAGCCGGAAAGACGACTCTTTTGAACCAGGTTTTGAACAATCAGAGCGGCTATAAGGTTGCCGTCATTGTAAACGATATCGGCGAAGTCAATGTAGACGCAAAACTGATTGCCGACGGTGCAAAAATCACAGACACTTCAAGCATTGTTCCACTTACAAACGGGTGCATCTGCTGTACTCTCAAGTCAGAGATGGCACAGAACATAGAAAATCTGGTAAAGACAAAGAAATTCGACTACATCATGATAGAAGCTTCCGGTGTGTGTGAGCCTATGCCTATTGCCCAGGAGCTTATGCTCATCAAGAATGCCTATGTGGACAATGTTGTGGGTGTTGTTGATGCGGCACGCCTTGTGGATGAATTTGCAGGCGGAGATTCGCTTTTAAAGGAAGACCGCGGAGAAGAGGATATTGAGTCCCTTCTTGTTCAGCAGATTGAATTCTGCTCAACACTTGTAATCAACAAAAAGGACCTTGTCACAGAGGATCAGTTCAAGAAAGTGCGCAAGGTTATAGAAGCCCTTCATCCAGGCGTAAAGGTGTTTGAAACCGACCACGGAAAGGTTGATGTGGGTGAGGTTCTGGCAACCGGTTCATTCGACTTTGAGACTGTCTATGCAAGCGCAGGCTGGTGCAAGAAGCTTGAGGAAGGCGAAGTTGACGAGGACGACGATCACGATGAAGATGAACACGACCATGAGCATCACCACGACCATGATCACGAAGAGCATGAACATCATCACGATCACGATGAGCATGAAGACCACGACCACGAGCATGGACACGAACACCATCATCACCATCATGAGCACAGGCATGAGGGTGAGTCAGAGGACGAATACGGAATCGGAACCTTCATCTACTACAGGAGAAAGCCTTTTGACCGCCAGAAGCTTGATGAATATGCGGACAAGTGGCCAAGGAACATCATCAGGTGCAAGGGCCTCATGTGGTTTGGTGACGACCCGGACATGGTATGGGTGTTTGAGACTTCAGGAAGACAGATTCAGGCAGGTTACAGCGGACAGTGGATTGCAGCCGCACCCGCAAGCGAAAGGGATCAGATCCTCAAGGAAAATCCCCAGATCAAGGATGAATGGGACGAAAAAGTCGGTGACCGCATGATTAAGCTCTGCATCATAGGACGCAACCTTGACAAAAAGGCAATAGCCGCTGATTTGGACAAGTGCCTGGCAGACTAAAAAAGACCCCGGATCAGGTCCGGGGTGACATAATCGTCGTTTCTATTTCTGGCCGTAGTAGGCGTTGGGACCGTGCTTCCTCAGGTAGTGCTTTTGGATGATGTAGTCTGGAAGTGGTTCTGCCTGCGGATTCAACTGCAGGGTATTAAGGGCCATGTGGCATACTTCCTCAAGTACCGCCGCATTGTACACAGCCTTTGATGCGTTTTGACCCCAGCAGAACGGACCGTG
>JAGCYQ010000110.1 GCA_017960765.1 Treponema sp. | reverse complement strand
TACCCACGTGATGCCGGAATGAATTTGTAATCCTTTTCAAAATTGTTTTCTTCGATTTCATAGGAAAATTTCTTGAGGCATGCAAAATAATCAAGTACACAGAACTGCTTTAAGATGAGAACGGTCTGGTACACCTCGTTGATAAGCATTCCTTCGCCTGCGGAAAAACCGGATCTGAATTCTGCAAAGAGCTTCTGTCCTGACTCTGCGATGGCCTTAATCGGATTGTTGCTTGCTGCCAGCTTGATGGATGCCGGTGATAGTTTCTGGGCTATGTCCCTCTGGCTGTCTGTCTGGGCATAAACAAGAATCTGTTTCTTGTAATATTCGTTGTCATTGTTTTTCAGGAAGAATTCACGTAAAGGAGCTACTATGGCATAAAGTGAAAAAAGAAATTTTGCGAACTGAGGAGTTACCCTGTCACGCTTGAATGAATAGTATTTATATCCTTCGCGCTTTAATGTTTGATTGGCAGATTTAAGCTTTATATATCTTTCATCATTTTTGCGGCCTAAAAGTATATTTAAAAGATGTGAAAAAAATGACTGTTCTTTTACGGTGTTTTCTGTAAGCTTCTTCATAGGTACCATTATGAAACAAGATTGAATTTATGTCAAACCTGTTTTGTCAAAAAACTGCACTTGAATGAATATGGGTTATTGCTCCTGCCAGGGCATCTGAGGCATGATCGGGCTTGGGTGGCTCCTTTAGGTTCAAGAGCAGCCTTACGCAGTGTTCTACAGTCTCCTTGTCGGCGCTTGCAGTTCCTGTTACCGTGGATTTGATCTGTTTGGGGTGTAAAAATGCACCGGTATGTTCTGCTGGGCAAGACAGAGCGTTATAACACCCTTTGCTTCGGCCACAGGCATGGCGGAGGAGCTGTTCCGGGAGAAATAAAGTGTCTCCATCTCGGCTTCGTCAGGCCTGAATTCGTCGATTATGGCAAGCAGTCTGTTGTAAAGGGACAGGAGCCGTATTGAATGGTCTTCCTGGGCATCCGTTTCTATTACACCGTAGCTTACGGCATGGAGTTTCCCGTTCAATGCGTCAATTATGCCGAATCCAGTGTTTGCAAGTCCCGGGTCTATCCCCATTACACGTCTTTTTTTTGCCATTTTCCTTTTCCATAAAAAAAAGCGGCCACATGACCGCTTTTCTGCATTTATCAACAGGTTGAATTACTCTGCATCAGGATCAAAGTCATCCGGATATTCTACTGTTGACCATACGTTCTGTACGTCGTCGTTTTCCTCAAGCTTGTTGATGAGCTTGGCAACCTTCTTTGCTGTATCTGCATCAACAGAAGTATAAGCCTGTGGAACCATGCTTACTGCTGCTGAAAGTGACTCGTAATTCTTTGCCTGAAGTGCCTCAAGTACAGAATCAAATGAGTTCGGATCTGTTGTAACGGTTGTTACTCCGTCTTCTGTAACGATGTCCTCTGCTCCTGCTTCAAGTGCAACTTCCATGAGCTCGTCCTCGTTTACCTTCTCGGCATCGTATTCAATTACACCCTTGCGGTCGAACATGCGGCTTACAGAACCTGATGTACCGAGGTTTCCGCCGTTCTTGTTGAAGATATTGCGTACATCTGCGGCTGCGCGGTTCTTGTTGTCTGTAAGGACTTCTACGAGAACTGCAACACCACCTGCGGCATATCCTTCGTATACAAGCTCTTCATAAGATACTGCACCTAACTCGCCAGTACCTTTCTTGATTGCACGCTCGATGTTGTCTTTAGGCATTGATGCTGCTTTTGCCTTGAGCATTGCTGTACGGAGACGTGGGTTAGAATCCGGATCTCCACCGCCCATTTTTGCAGCGATTGAAATTTCCTTTATGAATTTGGTGAACAGCTGTCCACGCTTTGCATCTGCAATACCTTTTGCATGTTTAATGGTTGACCATTTACTGTGTCCTGACATTGGGAACTCCTCTGTATAAACCGATTTTGCATAGATATTAGCATAAAATAGTAATAAATGTCAATAAAAGAATCGAAAATCAAAAACTTCAAACTACAGGGAGAATTAGTTTACACAGTCAGAATAATGAGATATAATTATTTAGAGAGAATTTATAAAAGGATGGACAGAATGAAAAAATTGTTTTTAAGTATCTTACTGACTTTCATGTTGATTCCAAGTTTTGTTTATGCACAGGTAAAGCAGTACGTTGGTATTGTTCGTCAGCAATATTATTCAGAGTATGTTGACATTTTCAAGAACATGAGCAAGGAACTCAAGAGCGAAGGCTACAACACCTATTCAAAGGCTATTGACTCATATCTTGAGGGAGGATTCGGCTCTGGATTTGTCTGGGTTGCAAAAGACGGAACAAATTACATTGTGACAAACCGCCATGTTGTAGCAAATGCAGAAACCGTTTCTGTGGAATTTGAGGACGACGAGACCGGGGAGATTACAAAATACGAGGGCCTAAGGATTGTGGCGACAGACGATGACATCGACATAGCTATCCTTGCTTTCAAGAACGGTGAGAGACCCTTTGCTAAAGGCCTGGAGTTTTCCGAGGCAGCCCTGAGGGACGGACAGGAAGTATGGTCCGCTGGTTTCCCGGCACTGGGAGATGAGCCTGTATGGCAGTTTGGAAAGGGTACTGTAACCAATTCCCGTGCAAGAATCAAGGAGCTTTTGAATCCTGAGATCTCTACGATAATTCAGCATTCCGCACAGGTTGACTACGGTAATTCAGGCGGACCGCTTTTGATTTCTTCAGGTGGCAAATACCTTGTTGTCGGCATCAACACATGGAAGGCCGCTTATCGTGATTCAGCAAACTTTGCAATTCCTGCTGCCCAGATAAAAAAGATGATAAACAGCATCTCTTCTGGTTCATCATCATCGGCAAAGGACAGGGCATTCAAACTTGCACAGGCGCTCGGTGATTCAAGCCAGAAATATACTTCCATAATAAACTTTATTTCTTTCCATAAGGCATCTGTGGACGGACAGAAGGATTTTGAATCTGTACTTCGTTTTGCCCCGACAAGTGTCCGCTCTACGGTTTCCGAGGTTTTCAACTCTAATCCGGCAGAAGGACTGCGCTATGCGTGTGCATACCAGTTGTTCAAGAAATACGGCTCAACAGAGGATAAAT
>JAGCYQ010000109.1 GCA_017960765.1 Treponema sp. | reverse complement strand
CTTCAATTTCTTCTTCTTCCGGCTCTTCTGGCTCAGTATCCTCTACTTCCTCGCCTTCACTTTCTTCCGGAACAGTTTCTTCCTCTGGCTGTTCAACAGGCTCTACAGGCCCAACTTCCTCTTCTGGAGTCTCTTCCTCAGGCTCTGTCTCCTCGGGTTCTGTGTCCTCTATTTCCTCATCAGTCTGATCGCTGTCAGGTTCGGTTTCTTCCTCTGGCTCAACTTCATCATCGATGTTTTCTTCTGGAACAGTCTCATCCGGGATTTCTTCTTCTATTGTTTCATCAGGCTCAACGGAACGCACATTCTCGGCCTTCATGTCATCTTCTGGCGGAAGCTCCTCAAATGGCGGAAGTTCCTCATCAACGGCCTCAAAATTTCTATGAGGTCTTTCTTCAGGCTGATTTACTGGCTCCTCTACAGGCTCTTCCTCAGGAATTTCTTCCTCAGGTTCCTCTATTGGTTCATCTTCTTCTGGTTCCTGCGGCTCCTGAGGCTCAACGTCTTCTTCTCCAGAGTCTTCATCAGGCTCCAGATTTTCCAACGGCTCCTCAATTTCCTCTTCTACAGGTTCCTCAATCGGTTCCTCTACTGGCTCTTCAACCGGCTCATCCTCGACTGGGGTTTCTTCCTCTATTTCTTCCTCAGGCTCCTCAACTGGCTCATCCTCTACAGGCTCGTCCTCTATAGGTTCCTCAATTTCTTCCTCTACAGGTTCTTCAATCGGTTCCTCTACTGGTTCCTGTACCGGCTCCTCATCCTCAATTGTCTCTTCCGGGACCTCATCTTCTACAGGAGTTTCTTCAACTGGCTCTTCAACCGGTTCCTCCTGGATGTCATCTGGTTTTGTGGCAACAGGCTCTTCTTCCTTTTCCTCTACAGGCTCATTACCCCTCTCTGCCGGAGACGGTCTCTGTACGTCCTTCCTGTCCTGCTCAAAATCGGTCTCTTCCTCTGTCCTGATTGCAGAAAGAACCGCATTTCCCGATGAGCTCTGGTCATAAGAATTGGATCTTTTTCCAAGCTGTACCTTAAGCGCGGATTTTTCGTCAAGTCCCAGCTGAGAAGCCGCTTCCTGAGAAATCAAAAGAGCATAATCTGAATCATTATCAAGTTTTCCAAGGTTCAAGACCTGAACACTTCGTCCTGTATCTGGATTTGAGACTGATATGCTGTCTCCGGGGAGATATCCCTTGGCTTTGGAAAAAAGGCCACGCGGCAACTGATTGGTCCTTGCAATTAAAGCCCCTCCATCCTCATATTCAACAGAAGAAGATGTTGCGGACAGAGAAAATGCAATTCCGAGTGTGAATATTGCCGCTAAAAATCTTTTCATTTTCATCCTCACCACACTTTCCCTTATTGAACTGTTCTATATATGTCCTGGGCAACTTCTGCCATAAAAGAACTGATTCCATGCTCATTGTCCAGTCTGTCAGAAATCTTTTCCGGAGCTTTTGTTCCTGAGCTTATTTTTGCCCCTGTTGAGGCATCATAAACTGTCCAATCCACCTTTTTGATGTGTGACAGATAGATTCCACCCGGATTTGGAGATATTCCTGCCTGATAATCCGTTAAAATAACCACAAACCACTTGCATCTTCCTAATTTTGCCTCTGCCATTGAGCGGTAGTAGATTGTCTTGTCCTCATATTCATCCTCTGAGGAAGCGGCTGGAGAATTGGTTACTATGAATCCCTTGTCAAAGAAATAATCAAACAGGGCATTCTCTATCACATAAGAACTTGCCCGGACTTCTTTTTGAGTATCATCATGCTGAATCACCTGGAAAGAAATAACTGCTGCGTAACTTGAGGCTACAGCTGAAGCCAGTAGAATTATCATGAAAAGTATGTATTTTCTTCTGCTCATGGCAAATCCCCTCTATAAAATGTGATAATACACCTAAATCTACCCTTATATCATCGGTATTCTAAAGTTTCAGTTTAGGTTTAAATTGTTGAAGAAAAAGCCCGCCTATGCTACAATATGACATATAAGGTATTTTTGTATGAGCAAAGTTGAAAGCAAGCTGTACATTATCGGAGCTGGTTTTGCCGGACAGATGATTGCAGAGGACATAAAGAGAAAAAAGATATTCGGTAAGATCGCTGCATTCCTGGACGATGACGAGAGCCTTATTGGCCGTAAAATCGACGGGATACCCGTTCTGGGACCAATAGAGAATGTTGCATCCCTACTGAACGTAAACGGTATTGACGAGGCGATCATTGCAATTCCATCAGCACCGGTTGAACGCATCAGGCAGATTTACCAGACACTGAAAAACAATTTCCTTCACATAAAGATCCTTCCCTCTATCAGCCAGGTTGTAAACGGAAGGGCCCATCTTGTTCAGGCACGTGAAATTAATCCGCTGGACATCCTTGGAAGGACACCCATCATAATACCGCTCCACGAAAGCCTTGCATACCTCAAGGGTAAGCGTGTCCTTATTACGGGTGCGGGAGGTTCCATAGGATCTGAGCTTTCACGTCAGCTTTTGTCGGGTGGTGCAGAGCGTATCTACCTTTTTGGTCACGGCGAGAATTCCATCGTAAAGATTTACCGTGAGCTTCATCTTCTGCAGAACGAGGGCGTTGGAGAAAAGGCGGCTGTTGTCCCTATCATAGGAGACATGAAGGACAAGGAATACGTCCGCTTTATAATATCGCATACAAGAGCAGACGTAATCTTCCATTGTGCGGCATACAAGCACGTCCCGATGATGGAGGAAAACCCGGTTGCAGTAATCGAGAACAATGTCTTTGGAACAAAAAATCTTCTGGATGCGGCAATTGAGTTTGGAGTTGAGCGCTTTGTCCTGATTTCCACAGATAAGGCAGTATCTCCGGTTTCTGTCTACGGTGTAAGCAAGATGCTGTCAGAGAAACTTGTGCTTCAGGCGGCAAAAAATACATCAAGTGCACAGTCATTCATGTTCGTGCGTTTCGGAAACGTATTGGGTTCACGCGGTTCATTGCTTCCGATTTTCATGGAACAGATTCAGAACGGTGGTCCTGTCACAGTTACCGACAAGGACATGGTGCGCTTTTTCATGACAATTCCAGAGGCATGCTCACTAGTGTTGCAGACAGGTGGCGTGGGACAGAATGCACAGGCTTATCTTCTTGACATGGGCGATCCTGTAAAGATACTTGAGATTGCAGAGCAGATAATAAGGTTCAGCGGATTTGAGCCATACAAGGACATGGAGATAAAGTTCATAGGCTTGAGGCCTGGAGAAAGACTTTATGAGCCGCTTTGGCTTGAGGAAGAAAACCCGAAGCCTACCGCATACAAGAAAATATTAAAGCTTACAACAAAGGAGCCGGAGACGTTCAAGCTGGATGATCTTCTTGAAAAACTGAGACCCATCTGCATCTTCGACCAGAATCAAAAGGAACTGTTCCGCAACAGGGAAAAACTTATCCAGATACTGAGGGAGGCAATTCCAACACTGGATGAATATTATTCTGAGCAGCAGAATCAGGGAAAGCATGTCGATCTCTCTGAGTCGGTAAAGGTGGTGTTATAATGTCCCAGGAAATTAAAGTACCTTTTTTCAAGGCGTCAATCGGAAAAGAAGAAGAAGATGCTGTGCTTCGTGTAATGAGGAGCGGATGGCTTACAACAGGTAAAGAAGCCCTTGCATTTGAAAAGGAATTTGCACAGAAGATCAATGTTCCCTTTGCACTTTGCGTCAACTCCAACACAAGCGGAATGATACTTGCAATGGAGGCATGCGGAATAAAGGAAGGGGACGCAGTTATCACCACGCCATATACCTTTGTCTCAACCGCAACAAGCGCACGCCACTTGAATGCCGACGTGTATTTTGCTGACGTAGAGGAAAACTCCTACTCTATTTCACCAGAGTCAATTGAAAAGATACTTGAAAGCCCAAAGGGAAAAAACGTAAAGGCCATTGTTCCGGTCCACATCGCAGGCAATGTATGCGACATGGAAAAAATAATGGCATTGGCAAAAAAATATAATGTCCGTGTAATCGAGGACTGCGCACATTCATTTCCGAGCCTTACTGACTCAGGATATGCGGGTGCCATCGGTGACATAGGGGTCTTCTCCTTTTATGCCACAAAGACAATCACGACAGCCGAGGGTGGAATGGTTACCACAAAGGATCCTGAGCTTGCAAAACGGATGACTGTCATGCGTCTTCACGGAATGGACAGGACAACCTGGGACCGCTACACTTCTCCTCGTGCATCATGGGAATATGACATCATCGCACCTGGATTCAAATGCAATCTTCCCGACATGCTTGCGGCACTTGGACGTGTACAGCTTGAACGCGCAGATGAATTTTTTATAAAGCGAAAAGAACATGTCAAGAAATTCAACGAGGCATTCTCAAAGCTTGATTTCGTTGAGTTACCGCCGGATTCAAAAGGCAACGCATGGCACCTTTACTTGTTAAGATTGAACCTGGACAAGCTTGACTGCGACAGGAACACTTTTGCAAAAGCACTTCAGGAGATGGGTCTTGGAATAAGCATGCATTTTATCCCTCTGTTTCATTTTACATATTGGAAAAACCTGTATCCTGATTTTACCGCCGAGAATTATCCTAACGCACAGAGGCAGTACTCAAGGACAATCACTCTTCCTCTATGGCCTGACATGAGCGAGGACATGGTTTCCTATGTTATTGAATGTGTCCAGAAAGCAGGCAGGGAGCATCATGCCTAGAACAAAAGCCACTCAAGCAAAAGAAAAACCAGCAAAGAAAATCTCAAGGCTTTCTTTTCAAAAAGGCTTTTACTCAGATCTTGAATTCCGTGACATGCTTTATGCTGTAATCGTACGGAGCCCTGCAAAATCAGGAATCATCTCTTCCATCTCACACGGAGACCTTCCGGACGGATATTATCTTTTTACCGCAAAGGACGTACCGGGAATTAACCTGATTGACACACCACAGGGAAAGGTTCCTGTCTTCAGCGAGGGAAACATCTCTTATCTAGGTGAACCGCTCGGCATCCTTGTTGGCCCTGACGAAAAAACTGTCAACGAGCTATATGGTGAGATTCAGTTTACGTTTGACTCAAATACAATCGACTCGTATCTTCAGACATTCGAGGACACGGAGCAGGATTTCAACAAGGCAAACACAGCACACCCTGAAAATGCAGATCAGGCTCAGATCGATGCGATTACAAAAGTACTCGCTCTTGACGGTGATGATTTTTTCAATCCCAAGCCGGAAAATGAAACTCATGAGATTTCTGAGCATACAGACTTTGACGCAAATCAGGAAATAGAGGAACTCTTTTCATCTGTGATGGCAAGCCGTAAGATTGAACGCGGTCCATGCTTTACCAAGGACAAAAAAGGATCCTCAGCAGGAATTGATGATGTATTCAACAAATGCCACAAGGTAATTCAAAACTCCTGGTCATACAAACTGAACCCTCCTGATTACCGTGAGCCTAGCGGTGCAATATGCAATTACAAGAACGGGCAGCTTTTTGTCTATGCCCCTACACTATGGGTGAGCAATCTGCGTCAGACACTTTCCGAGGTGCTTCACATTCAGGGAGAAGACATACAGATATCAAAGACACGCTCAAACAACCGTTCATCCGCATCTGTGTGGTACAGCTCAATAATCGCAAGCCAGGTTGCAGTGGCATCATATCACACCGGCAAATATGTAAAGCTTGTATTCACTCAGGAAGAGCAGGAAAAATTCATGGAGTCAATGCGGCCCATCACGATTGTTCACAAAACAGGAGCCGATGAGATAGGTAAAATCATAGCAATGCAGGTAAACATCGACGTCGATGCCGGCTCATCAAATCCATTTGTTCAGGAAATCGTGGACCGTCTTGCAATTGCCTCTTACGGATGCTACAGTCCGCAGAACATAAGCATAACCGCAACAGCATACCGCTCATGTAATCCTCCGACATCCATCGACATGCAGACACTTGACTCTGCCGCTTTTTTTGCAATAGAAAATCAGATGAATGAGCTGGGAAAGGCGTACTATCTTACACCGCAGGAAATACGGCTAACCAATCTGGCAAGCTCAGACAAGAAAGGTCAACATCAGCCGTTTTTATTTGAACTGGACAAAGCTCCCGACATTCTTGGTTTACTTACGAATGAAAGTGACCTGAAAAGGAAATACAGCTCATATCATTTAAACCAAATTGTCAGGGAAAAGAATGGAATAAACCTTTTGGAAAACTCCGATTCACCTTTGCCCCTGCGTGGAATTGGTCTTGCCTGTGCATTTGAAGGCTCATGCTATTACGGATCACAACTTTTCAAGGACAGCGACCAGTCTCTTACTGTAACATGGGAAAAAGAGGACAACCTTACAATTCACTGCTCACCGATTTCTCCCACCATTCAGGAGATATGGGCAAAAACCGCCTCTGAGATACTGGACATTCCTCCATCAAGCGTAAAGATCAGCTCTGATTTTTCAAACGATAATGAGCCGCCACTTCCGGAGACAATCTATTCAAATATCAGCGTGATGACAGAGCTTCTGCAAAAATGCTGTGAGACATTAAAACGTCAGCACCAGAAATCAAAGCTTCCACTTGAGACAAAGAAATCAATAACGACAAGCCAGAAGAAATTGTGGAACCAGAACAAATTCGAAGGTTTCCCGTTCCACAGCACTTCATTCGGTGCGGCCACATGTGAGATTGACATTGACCCAAACACATTCAGCGAGACTATAAGGAACATTCACATAATCGTCAACGGCGGAAAAATAATGAACTTCCAGGCGGCAGAGAATTCACTCAAGCTTTCCGTACAAAAGATTCTCTCTTCACTTGTTGATTACGACAGCATCGAATACTCAAACATTGACATAAGCTTTGTAAACTCCCACAGCAATTCCATGCAGATCGGAGAGCTTTTATATCATATTCTTCCAGCCGCATATACACAGGCAGTTTCTCAGGCGTTGGGAAGCACGATAGACCATCTGCCGTTGCAGACAGACAGCATGTACAAACTGCTATTGGCAAAACAGCACAAGATTGAACTGGAAGAATTTAAGTCCAGCTTTGGCCCGGCCATATCTGACGAGGATAAGGAAGTTGAAGAATGAAAATTCCAATAACACTTAACGGTGAGCGTACTGTACTGGACGCAGAACCCGCAGAAAATCTTCAGACCACTTTGCGCAGGTTGAATTTATTCAGCATAAAGCTCGGATGCTCAGAAGGACTATGCGGCAACTGCATGGTATTGCTTGACGGAAAACCTGTGCCGTCATGTACTCTGCCGGTCGGAATTCTTCGTGACTGCTCAATCGTGACACTGGAATATTTCAGCAAGGCAGAGCCGATTTACAATGATATAATAAACGGATTCAGGCAGGCAGGCATTCACCTGTGCGGCTACTGCAATGCCGGAAAAATCTTCAGCGCATATAGAGTGCTAACAGAACCGGTCTTGCCGGAAGATGAAGACATTCTGGATGTTGTAAGAAATTTGAATCCATGCTGTACCGACCGCGACACACTGATTCATGGAATAAAACTCGCTTATTCAATCAAGCTGAATAGGGAAGGAAAGACCAACAATGGCAAAAAACTCTGAGCAGCAGGTTCTGCTTACAAAAACACTTGATGATTTGTTTTCTCATCTGGACAGAAATAGCACGCTTAGGGTTTTAGGCGGATGTACCCTCGAAAACCTTATCGATGAAAAATCTGTCTCTGTCCGTGGAATCCCTGAGCTATCCCAAATAGAGCGACGAGAAAGATTCATAGACATTGGACCTGCAGTAACACTGAGTGAGATGCTGAAAGTTGACGAGACAAAACTTCAGCCTGTCATTAAAAAAGCATTGAAGACGATAGGAACCGCAGCCGTAAGGAACCTTGCCACACTTGGAGGAAACATCTGCGCAGAGGGCCAGAAACTTACCTTATGGGCACCGCTAGTTGCACTCGACACAAGGGTAGAGATAAAAAAGACCGCCAATGACTCAAAGATAATTCCTCTGTCACATTTCACCGGAGTACCAGAAAAAGCAGTTCTTTCTAAAATTCGCATTCCCACAACCGAATGGAAGACAAATATTTTTGAGCGTGTGGGCCCGTCGCACCGGATAACGGAGAATTCTGCAAGCTTTACATTCCTATGCAACACAGAGCGAGGAAGCATAGACAACATCAGCATAGTTTTTGCAGGTGTCATTGTATTTCATTCAAAGGAATTCGAGAACATACTTCTTGGAACACATTTACCGATTCAAAAGGATGACATGGATTCCTTTATAGAAAAAGCAGCAGAGATCTATGACTCAATAGATGGAAGCGAAAAGGCACCTACAATCTTAAGGACTCAGTTTTTAAACCTGCTTCGTTCTTCTTTGTCCAACTGTTGATTTTATTTTTCGTTCATTTAATCAGCATTGCATCGCCATAGGAGAAAAAGCGGTATTTCTGATCAACAGCTTCCTGATAAGCGCTTAAAATATTCTCCCTTCCAGCAAACGCAGACACAAGCATGATCAGTGTTGATTCAGGTGTGTGGAAATTGGTGAACATCTGATCTACAACCTTGAACTTGTAACCCGGATACATGAAAATATGAGTGCTTCCTGTGCCACCCTTTACAATACCGTTCTCGTCGCATGCACTTTCCAATGTGCGTACGGATGTCGTGCCTACCGCAAGAATAGGACGGCCTTCTTTTTTTGCCGTGTTGATTTTTTCCGCCACATCATAAGGTACCGTGTAAACCTCCTCATGCATCTTGTGGTCTTCTATCTGCTCCACCCTGACAGGAAGGAATGTACCAAGTCCTACGTGAAGTGTAATCCATTCAAGGTCGATGTTCTTGTCCTTCAGTTTTTGAAGGAGGCTTTCGGTAAAATGGAGGCCTGCTGTCGGGCATGCGGCGCTTCCTGTTTCCTTGGCATAAATCGTCTGGTATCTTTCGGCGTCGTTCTCGGTGTCCTCTCTGCGGATATATGGAGGAAGGGGAATGTGGCCGTTCCGCTCAAACCAATCCTCATCTATGCAGAACGGAAATTTTATCGTGCGGAATTCGCTTCCTTCATCCTCGGGGTTCTCGATTATCGTGCCTTCACTTCCATCGGGAAACTGAAATACATTTCCTACCCTCACCTTTTTAGCACCCTTGACCATCGTATGCCATGTGTCACCGGAGTCAGACAGCTGCTTAAGGAACATGAACTCCTGTTCACGTCCGCTTGATTTTTTTATTCCGTAACATCTGCTGCGTCTTACCCTGCTGTTGTTAAAAATCATAAGAGTGCCCGGCTCTACTAAATCCGGTAAGTCAGCCATGACATGGTGCTCAACTTTTCCATCGGTCCGGGATAAAAGCATGAGCTTGTCTTCTCCACGTTCTCCTGATGGTTTCTGTGCAATCAATTCCTGGGGTAAATCAAAATAAAAGTCGCTGGTCTTCATTTGTATTTCTGTTCCTTGGGTTCAATCCCAAATGCTTATAGGCTTTTTCTGTAACGATTCGTCCGCGTGCAGTACGCTGCAAGAGTCCGCACTGAATCAGATACGGCTCGTAATAATCTTCCAGGGTATCCATCGACTCTCCTATGGATATCGCAAGAGTTTCCGCACCCACAGGTCCCCCGGAATAATTATTTATTATCGAAAGCAAAATCTCACGGTCGTAATATTCAAGTCCAAGACTGTCAATTCCAAGACGTTCAAGTCCCTTTTCAACAATGTCCTTTGTAATCACTCCGCTGCCCTGTACCTGGGCAAAATCCCTCATGCGGCGGAGTACCCTGTTTGCAACACGAGGAGTACCACGGGAACATGATGCCATGAGAAGTGCCGCATCTTCCTTTACCTTGACGTTCAAGATTGAAGCTGAACGGTGGATGATGTCGGACAGTTCCTCATGCGTGTAAAACTGGAAGCGCTGGATGATTTCAAAACGGCTGATAAGTGGAGAGCTTACCATGCCGGCTTTCGTCGTCGCACCAACCAATGTAAAATGCG
>JAGCYQ010000108.1 GCA_017960765.1 Treponema sp. | reverse complement strand
CTTGGCTTTGAACTTTGCCTCGATTTCTGGAGCCATGTTTGCAAGCATTCCACCGCGTACTGGATCCATTATTATCATGGGGATGTTTCTCTTGTGGAGAATGTCGTAGAGTTTTTGGGATTGAACGACGGGATTAGTGCGGTCCAGATAATTCAGCTGAATCTGAACGAATTCCATTTCCGGATGAGCGTCCACTATTTTTTCCAGCAGTTCCGGGCTGCCATGGTAGGAAAAACCGATGTGCTTTATGCGTCCGGCTTCCTTCATCTTAAGGCCCCAGTTGAAGCAGTCGTACTTGACGTAAGTGTCATAGTTGGAACCGTCTTCAATTGAGTGGAGGAGATAGAAGTCAAAATAATCTACGCCTGCCCTCTCGCACTGTTCGTTGAAAATACGCTCTATGTCGCTTTCCTGCTTTATTTCCCATGCCGGAAGTTTTGTTGCAAGCATGAAGCTTTCGCGGGGATATCTTTTTACAACAGCTTCCCGGGCCGCAACTTCTGATTTACCTCCGTGGTAGACATAGGCAGTATCAAAATAATTCAGGCCGGCATTCATGTATTTGTCAACCATAGTCTTTACACGCTCAATGTCGATTTCCCCGTCTTTTTCAGGAAGCCGCATCAATCCGAATCCAAGTTTTGACATCTTGCCCATGTCTATTCCCATAAACATTCTCCTTTATATTTCTATAATTGAAGTTCCGGTTTAAACCATCATCTGGTAGATTTTGGTGCAGTCCTCTTTGCTCAGGGTAACAAAGCCGGAGATTGAGCCTGTCCTTCCGTCTCCGTTGCAGAGTACATCAACCAGTTTTGGAATGTCCTCTTCCTTTGCACCAAGCTCTGCGAAATTCTTTGGCATGCCGATGCTGACCAGGAAAGACTGGAATGCATTGATTCCCTCAAGGGCTGTAACCTCGGGATGATCAAAATCCATCTGGCAACCCCATACACGGACGGCAACCTTTGCAAAACGCATTACATCATGATTCATCACATATTTGAAAACGGCCGGCATAGTTACCGCAAGACCTGCTCCATGTGCACAATCGTAAAGTGCAGAAAGCTCATGCTCGATATTGTGGCTGTTCCAGTCCTGGCTTCTTCCTACACCGCATGAATTGTTGTGAGCCATCATTCCAGCCCACATGATGTTTGCACGTGCCTCGTAATTGTTCGGGTCTGCTATTACCCTTGGTCCCTCGTGTTTCATAGTCAAAAGGAGGGCCTCGATCAATCTGTCGGTAACCTCTACTTCCTTTGAGTTGGTAAGGTAACGCTCGTAAAGGTGTGCCATGATGTCGGTGATTCCTGCCGCAGTCTGATGTGGTGGCAGAGTCTGTGTCAACGCCGGATTCAGGATGCTGAACTTTGGCCTGATTGCATTTCCGCTTGCACCGCGCTTGAACATGCCCTCTTCCTTTGTGATTACAGAGTCAGGGCTTCCCTCGCTTCCAGCCGCCGCAATTGTAAGGACAGTTCCAATCGGGAGGGCTTTTTCAATCGGCTTACCCATGTAGAAGTCCCAGAAGTCTCCGTCATAAACCACTCCAGCCGCAATGGCCTTGGCAGAATCAATAACACTTCCACCACCCACAGCCAGGATGAAATCAACTTTTTCTTTTTTACAGAGCTCGATTCCCTCGTAAACAAGACCGCTTCTTGGATTCGGCTTTACACCGCCAAGGCTCACAAACGGAATCCCCGCATTTTTTAGTGAGGATTCAACCCTATCCAAAAGACCTGAGCTTTTCGCGCTCTTGCCTCCAAAATGAATCAGGACCTTGCTGCCCCCAAATCTCTTTATCAAATCTCCAGCCTGAGATTCAGAATCCTTTCCAAAGGCAAAGAATGTCGGTGAATAAAATGTAAAGTTTTCCATGCTATTAAATATCTCCTTTTCGTGAGGAACCTTCAATTCCCTCAAATAAAGGATAAAGCAGGATCTGGAAAAAATAAAGAAGAATTTTACTGAAAATTGCCCATTTTTTGTTATTATGTGCTATTATATATATATTATGGAAACGGAAAAAGAAATCATAAAATATCCGCGCATACATGGAGTCTCATTTACCGAGGGTGGCACTCCCCCGACTTTTCCCCGCCACTGGCACAATGCGGCCGAATTCCACCTTATCATGAAGGACGGTGGCATATATAAAATTGACGGAATAACTTACAAACCGAACGCAGGAGACATCCTCCTGGTGTGGCCCCGGGAACTGCATGAAGTGGTTCACTGCAACAAGGAGGGCACAGTTTTCGTTCAATTCTCTTCATATCTTCTTGAAAGTAATTCTGATTTTGCAGCCGCCTCACATTTTTTGAACGAATACCATCTGCTTAAAAAAACGGAGAACCCTGAACTTACAGGAAACATCGCCGAGCGTGTATTTAAAATCCGTGACATGCAGGATCAGACGCATCATTTTTCAGAAACCAGATGCAAACTTTTGATTTATGAGATTCTACTTGAAATAGGCGAATTTGTTTTGAAGGAACGACGCGAAAGCCTGAAGGACAGTGGATTCCCGGACAAGCTCCTTGATTACATCCGTTTCGCATGCAGCTACATCACAGAGCATTCCGCCGAGAACATCACGCAGTCCCAGGTCGCAGAAAAAACAGGCCTGAGTCAATTCTATTTCTCAAAGCTGTTCAACGAATACACAAAGATGAGTTTCCCCGCATACCTCGCAGGAATACGTGTGCAGAACGCCATCAATCTTTTGGAGAACGAGACGCTTTCTGTCACCGACTGTGCTTTTGAGGCAGGATTCCAGTCCACCACCACATTCAACAAGATCTTCCACGAGATTATCGGGTGCAGTCCAAGGGAATACAGAAAGATGCATTCACTCAATCACCAGAAGTGATTTTTACGGTTAAAATGTTTCAGTTGATTTCCACCATGTATTTTTCAAGGACCTGTTCAGGGTAGTAGGAAAGCTTAGCCTTACGCAGACCCTCTACACCCAAGTCCTCTTCCCGGTTGATGAATTCCGTCTGTACAGTTTTTGAGAACTCATTGTTAATTATGGCATAACCGCCGTCACGTGCATAGGGAGAAAGGCATTTTTCAAAATGAACGTCCGTAACTCTTCCGCTTAAAATGCTTGCGATGCAAAATGCAACAGGTTCCCCAGAAATATAAAGAAGACCTCCTGTCATTCCGCATGTATTAGAAAAGGCCTCGAAATTTTCCAGGGCATAAAAAATGATTTCCCTTTCGGCCTCAAGATCTGCAAGGGTACCCGTTGTCCGTGCAAAGTCCGCATTCTCTTCCAGCCATTTTTCCTCAACTTCACGAACTGAATCGAAGTTGCTTTCGTTCAAGGGCTCAAATGTATAATCGCTGTGCTTGTTTTGAAACTGATGTATGTGATTCCGCTTTTTGCTGTATTTTTTTCCTTCAAGACCAGCAAGGTTTTTCGTCAGGTAAATGTAGTCCCCTGATTCCGGTGTGGAGATGATCTTGGCATCAGGAAACAATTCTGCAAGCATGTCTTTTTCATCCGCCGTTATGTTTTGGAAAGTCAAATATCCGTCGCCATTCCTTTCGCTTTCACACATCATCTCAAGGGCATTCTTTATTCCGCTTTTATCTGAATCGATTTTATGAGGGAAGCTGTATATCGTTTTCCCATCATCAAAATATTTTTCAAAAACCCATCCGTTTTCAAGTGCAATATGTGAGTTGAATTTTTTCTCGTACAAAACTGAATTCACCGCACCGTAATTGTTGGCAAAAAATTCATTGTGACAAGCACAATCCTGAAGCATCTCAAGATCCGAAAGCGAGGTTTTACGCCATTTCAATTTACAGACATCTTCCATAAGTCTTTTTCTCTTTCCCTATGCCCTTAACCATGAGAATACCAGGTTCTCGAAAATCTCAGGCTGCTCAATCTGAAGGTTATGGCCGGCGTTCTCTACTGCACAATAAGTTGAATTGGGATAAATCGTCATAAGGTCAAACTGGTCTTTATATCCTACTATAGAATCCTGTTTTCCTGCAATAATGAGGCAAGGAATTTTACAGGGAGCATCCAGCTTGTCAGGATCAAAAGAAAATTTTCCATCAAGGTTACGGTTAAGGAATTTCCAGTCTGCCATGGCAAGTGCAGGCATAAGATACTCTTTGTAGCGCTCCCACACTTTTTTCGTCAGCATTACATTCATCATCGTAAAGCTGTCGTATTCTTCTTTCGTCAAGCTTGATAGAAGTACGTCATCTTTTTCGATAACAGTCAAAGGCTCAACACGTCCTTTTTTAACTCCCGGAATGATGCAGGGACACAGGAGAATTATTTTTTTAATCCAGTCCTGATATTTATTTACAAAGCCCCGCACAAGAAGTCCGCCATAAGACTGACCCACAATGATGAATTTTTCCTTGATTACGTTTACGGCAAAATCATAAAGCAATGCAAGAATGTCATCCGAGTTCCTTACATCACCATGCTCTGAATTTCCCATGCCGGGTAAATCGATGTAATAGCGCTTGAAGTTTTTATCCCCCTCAAGTTTTGTAAACACAGGCTCAAATGCGGCTTTCATCGTAATCCTGCAGATTCCCCAGCCGTGGATGATGAGAACTGGAGTTCCTTCGCCGATGATCTCGTAGTCAATGATTCCGTGCTTCATTCCATTATCTCCTGAAACGCTTGCCGTTTATTGTCCCTGTGGAACATCCGGATTCAGACTTTTGTTGCGGTAGTTGAGGTTTGTCCTTAGCGTGTATCCCAGTTTTTCCCAGAATGAATTTGCCCCGTCGTTGTCCTTGAACACAAGCCCGAAGATTTTATTGATGCCTTCTTTCTTTATTGCTTCCTCTGCTTTTTCCACGAGCAGCTGTGCAATACCCTGTCTTCTGTATGACGGATGAACGCACATGTGATGAATGATTGCACGTCTTCCGTCATGGCCTGTTAAAATGACACCGACAATCTGTGGCTCATCTCCTGTACCGTCCTTAGAAAGCGCAAGAAAACAGGTCGTCGGATTTCTCTTCAGGTAGCGTTCAATTCCCTCGCGGCTGTCGTCAACAGGATTCAATGCCCTCTTGGATTGCTCTGTGCTGTTCCAAAGTGCTAATATTCCATCGTAGTCTTCGATTGTTACAAGTCTTGTCGTTATGCTCATTTTTATTCCTCTCTTATTTCCCTTGACCAAAAAATTTCTTGTTCAACCCACTTAATCCAGTAAAGGCATTCCACTCTTTCTTTGAATTAAACGTAATTGCGCTCGACACTCCAACATGCCACATCATATGACGGAACTGTGCAAGAATCAATTCAAGCCTGGTATATTCGCATCCGTCCGGCTTTTCCAACAGATCCTCGTATTTAAGGCTCTCAAAGTAGGCATCGATTTTATTCTTAACATGCTCAAAATAATTCAAGAGCTGCTCACGGGAAATCACTATTGAAGAGTCACTTTCGTAACCGGCACGCTTCGGATCAATGACGCTGAGATTCTCCGGTATGCCAAAAAGCTTTTCTCCCTCGTAAACATAGTTCATTGGATTGATGAAAAACCTGTCCATGGAATGAAGATAATGAAAAATATAGCGTGAGTTGTTTTCCGCATCAAACACGGTTTCCAGATCAGCCTTTAGGATCTGTTCCTTTACGTTGATGAAATTAATTTCCTGCTGATTCTTTATCTGCTGAATTATTTCTTCCATAATTTCAAGTCCTCCATGCAAGTAATTAAAAAAAGATTTATCGTCTATAATGATTATACCCAATCAGGAACTGTAATAAAACCAACGCATTTACAAAGATTTATAACAATTTTACAAGTACTGTAATTTTGTTAATGTTTGCACTTTGCAATATCCGAATTTGCTGGATTCAACAAAAGAGCCATGCCTGCCATATTCGCCTCAAAGCCAAGACTCTTGTAAAGCGGCTTTCCCATTTCCGTTGCATCCAGACTGATTTCCGTTGCCCCATGAGACCTTGCATCATCAATCAGAAATTCAACCATCTTCTGTGCAATTCCCTTTCTGCGGAATTCCTTGCGCACATACACGTTCATAAGATGTGCCCGCTTTCCTGTGGGGTGGCTGAACGTAGGCATAATCCAGATATAGCTGATTGAGGCACAACCTGCGATTTTTCCATCGGCCATTGCAAGAACCGTTGTCTGGTCTCCGTTCAAAAAATATTCCCGGGATGAATCGATTAAAACCTTGTCAAACTCGACGCAAGGCGTTAACCCGTTTACCTCCCGAAGCATCTCCAGCCGAATGTCCATCAAGGCATCTATGTCACTTGCATCTGTTTTTTTGATTTCGATTGTTTCTGCCATCTTCAATTTTCTCCTTCTGCTTGAATAATCTCCCAATGTCCGTTTTTGTCAGCCCCGACTCTTCGGATTATGTTATGTTCCTGCATTTCATTATACCACAAAAAGCAATAAAACAACATAATACAACACCCACAATTCATCATGATTACTTGACATTTCACAGGAATTATTTATTTTGCGGAAACTGTTCGGTTGGTCAGGAAGGCTATTTTGAAAAATACGCATCCAATCAGCTTGTGATTTACCGTGTGTGCGAGGGGCTTGCGTGGTGGTGATTATTCCTGTGCTGTGCGTAGTTTGTAATACTCGCCTTTTTTGGCCATAAGGTCCTCGTGGGTTCCCTGCTCGGCTATTCCATGATCATTAACGACGGCTATCTTGTCTGCGTTTTTGATTGTGGAAAGCCTGTGGGCAATCACGAGGGTTGTACGGCCTTTTGCAAGCTCATCAAATGAATGCTGTATCTTGATCTCTGTCGCTGTATCCAAGGCAGAAGTTGCCTCATCAAGGATAAGGATCGGCGGATTTTTAAGGAAACATCTTGCAATCGAGACCCTCTGTTTTTGACCTCCACTCAACTTGATACCGCGTTCACCGACAATCGTATCATAGGCATTCGGCATCTGCATTATGTCGTCATGAATTTCCGCACGTCTGGCTGCCTGCTCAATCTCTGCATCTGTGGCATCTGGTTTTCCGTAGGCAATGTTCTCGCGTATGGTACCTGCAAACAAAAAGACATCCTGCTGGACAATTCCAATCTGTTGACGTAACGAAGATTTTTTTATTCGCCTTATGTCAATTCCATCCAGACTGATTTCACCGCCGGTAATTTCATAAAAGCGAGGAATAAGATTACAGATGGTTGATTTTCCGCCACCGCTCGCACCAACAAGGGCAAACTTCTCTCCCGCATGAATATCCAGGTTCACGTCGTTTAATATAGGGAAATCCTCGGTGTAAGAAAACGAGACATTCCTAAAGCTGATGTTTCCACGAGAAGACAAAATCTCAACCGCATCAGGGGCATCGTCTGGTTCCGGTTCCGCACGCATAAGCTCGATAAAACGGTTGAATCCCGCCATTCCGTTTGTGTACTGCTCAACAAGAAAATTAAGCTTAGATATCGGGGCCCTGAAGCTTGCCACAAAAAGATTTGCCGCAACAAGATCGGGTAAAGTCATTCTTCCCTTAATGATAAAATAACCGCCTGCCGCAAGAACCACCAGCGAAAGGATATTGTTGCAGAATTCAATATTTGAGAAAAAAGTTGCCATGTATTTATAACGCCATTTTTTTGCCGCACTGAACTGCTTGTTGGATTCCTCAAAGTGCCTGCGTTCAAAATCCTCGTTGTTGAATCCCTTTGTCACACGGATGCCGGAGATGCTTGATTCAAGGCTTGCATTTATTTCGGCTGTGGTTTCCTTTACCTTTTTGGAGGTCCGTGAAAGATTCCGGCGTGAAACAATCCCGATGAATATCATGATGGGAAGGACCACAACAACAATGATTGCCAGTTCCCATCGAATATGAAGCATCATTATGAACGCGCCCAGAAGATTCAGCATTGCGATTGTAAAATCCTCAGGTCCATGGTGTGCAAGCTCGGTTATCTCAAAAAGATCTGTCGTTGCCCTGGACATGATTTTTCCAGTCCGGTTGGTATCAAAAAAACTGAACGGCAGTTTCTCAAGCTTGTTAAAAACATCACGGCGCATATCCTGCTCTACAAGAGTGCCAAAAACGTGCCCCCAATACGCCACAAACCAGTTGCATATCTTATGAAGGCAGAATCCCGCAAGCAGCACCGCCACCAGAATCAAAAAGGTCCTGAGCTCATAATTCGGAATAAGGGTATTCAAGGCATAACGGGAGAACATCGGAAAGGCCACATCAATCACAGCCATAAAAACCGCACAGACCATGTCAGCAATAAAAAGTCCCAGATGAGGTTTATAATAAGAGAAAAAAATCTTCAGCGGGTGCCTGTTAAAATCCATCGGAGGCTCCTTGTCTCGACCTATTTCTCCCACGCGGTCACGACTTTGCTTAATTTGTCATTGGTAAAGGTAATGATAATTTCATATCCGCAGCCTCCGTAGTCAAGCCAATACTTGAACTTATCACTCTTTATTCCGCGCATGTATTCATCAGAGCTTGGCCATTTCCAGTCTTGAGAATCTGTATTCCATATTTGTGGCGGATCCCCAAGCAGATCTATCACCTCTTTTCCTGTCATGCCGATTTTGAAAACTGTTCCCTCAAGTTTTTCTTCACTGTCAGCGACATTTCCATTTTTGCTGATTTTCTCCACTGAATCCTTTGCAACTATCGACAGTTTTTCTCTGGCCTTTGTCTCCATGTACTCCTGGTAGGCATTCTCATCAATTATGAACATATCCTTCTGCATGGCGGCATTAAACAACTGCTGATTGTATTCTGCTTCTTTTCTCTCATCGAATTTTTCAAGATAACCGCCGAACACCCAGAAATACTGAGGTATGCCTTCGTCCTCATAATCATATATGTTTATTCTGTACCAGGGTGCCGTGATTCCATCTATTGTATCCTCTTTTACAGTACGGGCATCGTATGATGTCACTGTTCCCTGAAGAAGACTGTTTGAACTTCCTTTTTCCGTGTCAGTGTCATAATATGAATCTTCAAGAATTTCCCTTAATGTGCCCCTTAGAAAAAGCGGATACCAGAAGCTGCCCTCTTTTCCTTTTGTCGAAGGCTCATAGCGAATCTTGAGGTTTTCTTTTACGACAACAGCCGTGGAATCTGTCTTTATAACCTCAATCCCCTTTAAGAAGCATTTTGTTCCGACTGGGGTTTCTTCCACATCTTTGCGAAGGATGATGTTCTCGTTGCGAAGAACGCCTACATTGTAAAAATCCTTATAATCGTAATCGTAAACGAATGCTGTCTCTTTTCCATCAGGGAATAAAAGGTCATCCCAACGGCTTTCCCTGTGATTCGGGAAGCTTAATGTTACGCTGTTACCGTCAAGCTTGTATGAGCCATGCTGTCCCAGGTATCCGCCAAAAGGAGAGAAAATGTAATAGGTTCCGTCCTCGTCAAAGCAGATGAATACATAATTATCTTCCTCGGAGACAACCTCTACGCTCCAGGTTCCAAGAAGATAATCCTGCGTAAGTTCCCTGACGGCCGTTTTGTATTCCTGCTTAGAATGAATTGAACGGATATATTTATAGGAGCCTTTCTCCGGTGCCTCTTCGTCTCCAAGCTGATTTTGTTCGCCACTGTCTGCCTGCGTTTTTGCATCAGTTTCCTGAGCAGGCCCGTCCTGAACCTGAGTGTCACCATCCGCTTTTTTAGTACAAGCCGTAAAAATCAAAACAAACAGAACGGATAAAAACCATATTTTCTTCATATAAACCCCTTAATACCTGTATATGTCATAAAATCAGCATAGTCTACATATTCTCTATTATTATTTTTTATTGATTGCTTGTCTACTGGTTTATTTTGAGAATATGTGCTATAATCGGTTTATGGACAGTTCATCGTGTGATTGTACATACTTAACTTCCATACTAGTATACTAAGGAGAATGATTTTATGTTCGTCATAAAAGGAAATGTAAAGAAATCAAATGTGGAATTCGTTTATGGCAGCGGAGAATTTTCGGGCGTAGTAAAGATTGCGTCCAGAGTATGCGATGATATAGAGCTTGTTACGGATGCAAAACCTGTAATGGCAGAAAATAAAACAGAAACGTCCAATCCCGTATATTTTGCAAGCCTTGGGAAATCAACTCTGGCAGAAAAACTTTGCGAGGATTACGGTCTTTCGGATTCAATTGAAAAAATCAGGGGCAAAAGGGAATGTTATGTTTTTGCCGTTCAAAGTGAAAGAATCATCATAATCGGAAGTGACAAGCGTGGAACAATCTACGGACTCTTCCATCTCTCTGAGCTTATGGGTGTCTCTCCCCTTGTTGACTGGGCCGGTGTGCTTCCTGCAAAAAAAGATGCTGTGGAGATTGAGGAAGGCATTACGGTGACAAAAGAGCCTTCTGTCCGCTTCCGTGGATTTTTCATCAATGACGAATGGCCTGCATACGGAAATTTTACCAACCACAATTTCGGTGGATTTAACGCAAAGATGTACGGGCATGTGTTTGAGCTTTTGCTCAGGTTAAAGGGAAACTACCTGTGGCCTGCAATGTGGTCCGCACAGTTCAGCCTTGACGGTCCAGGTCTTGAAAATGCAGAGCTTGCCGACGAGATGGGCGTAATCATGGGAGCAAGTCATCATGAGCCATGCTGCAGGAATGGAGAGGAATACCGCTATGTCAGAGGTCCCGGTTCAATCTACGGAGACGCATGGAATTTCTGGAAGAACAGGGATGGCATCACAAGATTCTGGGAGGACGGCCTTAAGCGCAACGGTAAATTTGAAAACGTAATCACCGTTGGAATGCGTGGAGAAGCAGACACCGCAATCATGCAGAATGCCACACTTGCGGACAACATCAACCTGCTCCGTGACGTGCTTAAAACCCAAAACCGCCTTATCCGCGAAAATGTGAACCCGGATTTGGATAAGGTCCCCCGAATGCTGGCACTTTACAAGGAAGTTGAGCCTTATTTTTATGGAGACAAAGAGACCAAGGGATTGATGGACGATCCTGAGCTTGAGGGAGTGACCCTTATGCTTTGCGATGACAACCACGGAAACCTGCGTACAGTACCCACCGAGCACATGCGGAGCCACAAGGGCGGCTACGGAATGTACTACCACTTTGACTATCACGGATGGCCTTTCAGCTATGAGTGGGTGAACACCAACTATCTTCCCAAGGCACGCGAACAGATGGGTGCGGCATATCAGTTTGGAATACGTGAGCTGTGGATTGTAAACGTGGGAGACATACTTACAAACGAATTCCCACTTTCATATTTCCTTAACCTTGCCTACGATTTTGAAAAATACAATTCCGACACAAAGGCCTACAGCGACTCTTGGTTTGCCTCCCAGTTCCCCTATTTTACCGACGTGCAGAAAAAGGAAGTTTCCGACATCGTGTATGAGTCAAATAAAATTTCCAGCATGTGCAGGACGGAAGCCCTTAAGCCAGATACTTTCCATCCGATAAACTTTGGTGAAGCTGATTACATCATCACTCGTGCAAAGACATTGATTGAGCGGACTGAAGAATTGCGTAAATCAGTTCCGCAAGAGCAGGATGCAGGCTTCTTCAGCCAGGTATATTTGCCGGTTGTTGGAACTATGAATGTTGAGCTCATGCAGCTTTACAGTGGAAAGAACCGCTGGTTTGCCAAGCACAATGCCCTTGTTGCCAATCTTTATGCGGACAAGGTTCGGGAGTGCGTGAAGTTTGACAAGGAACTTGTTGATGAATGTGACAAGGTTGGAAACGGACGCTTCTTTGGTATGGCATGGTCCGAGCACTTTGGCTTTAACAACTGGTGTGAGGCTGCCAACAGCTATCCTGTTTATGCTTATGTTGAGCCAACAAGAAAAGGTCGTGCAGTGTTCTGGTTGGATGGCCTTGACTTAACAACAACTGGTCAGGACTGGACTGTGCGCGAAGCACCTCTGGATGCCTTTAAAAATCCGGAATGTAATGAAGTTTGCATAAAGATGGCCTTCTGTAACGAGGGTGGCCTTGAGCTTAAGACAAGTTGTGATGCCCCATGGATAAGTTTTACATTAGAGGAAGACCTTG
>JAGCYQ010000107.1 GCA_017960765.1 Treponema sp. | reverse complement strand
TCACCGAGTTCTTCGCGTGCCTTCTGTGCAATCATGACACCGCATTCAAGACGTGAAGTCTCTGCAAGGTCCTTTGTTGTTCCGCTAGGATATGCAGTTACGTAGCACTTTGCACTGTCGCCAACAATCTTCTGAACACCGATGATGTCGTTTGCCATCTGTGAGCGGTTTGTAGACATGATTACTGTGTTTCCGTTGTAGAACTTGTTGTGGGCAATTTCATCGCTCTGTGTGAATGTTTCAGGATCAAGGATTCCGTCCTTTACAAAGCTGTTTGCAACTGTGATGAATTTCTTGAAGTCATCGCTGATTGAAGAAGAATAGAATTCCTTCTTTGATGCATCCCACTTGATACCGCCGTTTGAACCTTCGATTGCCCAACCGGAAAGAACCTTGTAAGATGAACCCATCAGCTTGAGCAGGTTACCGCCCTGTCCCTTTCCAGATTCACCGCACCAGAGGTCAGACCAGATGTAGTCGCTCTGCTTGCAGAGGCCAGCGCCAACCATGTACTTCTTTACTTCAACAAGAACGTCATGAAGCTTTTCCCATGTCCAGTCCTTTTCAAGTTCGCGTACATCAAATCCAGCAGCTGTAAAGATGTCATCGCGGACCATAATTGTATAGTCCTGCAAAGCTGCCTGATGCATACCAGGAAGGCGATAGAATTTTCCATCGCTCTGCTTGATTGTATCCAGATCTGGCTGCATGTTGTACTTGTCTACAAATGCTGTAAAGTTGGGCATGTACTGTGTATAGTCAGAAACCGCTACAACACCACCGCCGGCAACATACTGGTCTTCGCTGTAAACTTTTGGAATGATGTAAGTTGCTGAACCAGAGTTGATTGCAAGGTTAATCTTCTGGTTGTAGTCACCGCTGTCGTAAGAGGTGATGTCAAGGTCAACGTTTGTGATGTCCTTGATCTGCTTGAAAACACCCTCTGTCTTCCATGTGTCAACCATCGGATACCATGAAGCATCGCTGAATGAGATTGAATAAGTTACAGGTGTGTCAGAATGGAATGCCTGATTTACTCCAAACTGATAGTCAAGTGCAACTGGCTCTGCTGCTGTTTCAGCCTTTTTGTCGTTACCCTTTCCACCGCATCCTGCAAGCACCAATGCGCCGGCAACCAGCAATGAAATTCCTAAACTCCTTTTCATTATAAACCTCCTGAGTTTTTATCCTCATAAAACCTATATATTATTACCGGGATAACCGCCCCCGGATAATAAACTCTACTCTTTTACACCGCCCAGCATCATGCCCTGGACGTAGTATTTTTGAATGACAGGATAGATGCAGATGATTGGAAGGGTCATCAAAACCATGGAGCATGACTTGATGTTTGCCGCAATCTGCATTTTTTCCGCGCTTACCTCTCCCGGATCAGCACTTGTTGAGGCACCGTTGATGATTGTACGCAGGTAATAGGCAACAGGCCACATGTCCTTCTTGTCCAGATAGAGGAAGGAGTTGTACCAGTTGTTCCAGTAGTTTACCGCATTGAAGAGGATCATGGTCGCTATAATCGGCATGGAAAGAGGCAGAACGACGTGAATCAAATTGCCCATTGGTGTAAGTCCGTCTATTTCACCGGCCTCCTCCAAATCCTTGGGAACGTTCCTGAAGAATGACCGCATCAAAATAATGTAGTATGTGCTAATCAGGGACGGAATGATGAATCCCGCAACCTTGTTAACAAGTCCCAGACGCTGCATCAGGATGTAAGTCGGAATCAAACCTCCACCGAAATACATCGTAAAGATTATCATCTTCATGAAGAACTTGTTTCCCCAAAGCTTCTCTTTAGAAAGGGGATATGCCAGAAGGCAGCTGAATACCATTGAAGCCGTCGTTCCAATCAATGTATATATGAGGGTGTTTTTGTAGCTGTGCATGAACTCACCCTTTTTCAATACTGATATGTAAGTCGCCAAATTGAACTGAACCGGAATGATTGTTACCTTTCCCTGCATGATTGCCGTTTCCGAAGAAAAGGACTGAGCCACAAGGTAAAGGAAGGGATAAAGCGTCACCACGCAGACAAAAATCATGATTACGGTGTTAAAGAAACGGAACACTTTATATGAAACTGAATCACGGACTCTCAATGATTTTAATGCTTGAATTTTCATCATACCCTCCTTAATCACCACAATCCAGTGCCCGTAATCCTGCGTGACAACTTGTTGGCAGTGGTAAGCAAAATCAAATTCAACACACCCTCAAAAAGGCTTACGGCCGTAGCGTAACTGTAGTTTCCTGAGCCAAGACCCAAGCGGAAGACGAAGGTGGAAATGATGTCCGAAGTTTCATAAGTCATGGGGTTGTAAAGAAGGAATACCTTCTCGAAGGCGGCACCTGAACCGATAAGGCTACCAATGTCAAGGATGAGCAGGGTGGTAATCGTCGGCATAATGCAGGGAAGCGTTACATGGAGGACACGCTGAAAGTGGTTCGCTCCGTCAACCTCAGCAGCCTCGTAAAGAGAAGGATCTATACCGGAGATTGCGGCCAGGTAAAGGATTGTACCCCATCCCAAACTCTGCCATATACCTGAGATGACAAAAATCGGAACGAACCATTGCGGACTTGATATGAATGAGATTGGTTCCTGACCCAGCCATCTAAGCAGGGCGTTGATTGGCCCGGTCGTTGATACAAGCTCGCGGATCATACCGGTAACGATGACCATTGAAATGAAGTGGGGCAGGTATGAGATTGTCTGCACGAATTTCTTTGCCATGCGGCTTCTTATTTCGTTAAGAAGAAGGGCGAACAAAAGAGTCAGAGGGAACCTGAACAAAAGGTAAGAGATGTTCAGAACGAGGGTATTCTTAAAGGCCCTCCAGAAAGTCTTGTCGCCGATAAACTGCTTGAAGTACTTGAAACCGCTCCATTCGTCACCTAAAATGCTGTGACCTGCACGATAGCGGCGGAATGCGATTATGTTTCCTATCATGGGAACATAACGTATCACCAGATAATAGACAATAGGAAGGAGCATCATTACATAATACTGCCAATACTTTTTCATGTACCTATTCATATAAGCCAGTCTCCTTTTTTTAGCTTCCAGTTGAAAAATACTTGTATACTAGTATCCTACAACACTAATATTATTCTCGCACCAAACCAACAACTTGTCAAGGAAAAATTTGCGAAATTTCGAAAAAAAATTTCAGTTGGCGAATTTTTCACTAGCACACTAGTTGACATCTAAAAAAATCAAGGTTATTCTATTCACATGAAAATACCAGAAAAAAGCGGAAAAGAATCAAACCATTACTATGCCATGAGGGTTATAAAGGAAAACATAGAGAATCTTGAGCTGAAACCGGGCAGCATGATAAGCGAGCAGGAGATAGCAACCAGCCTTTCAATATCAAGGACACCTGTACACGAAGCACTGCAGGAGCTGGCAAAGACAAAGATTGTAGAGATACTTCCCCAGAGAGGAAGCCTTGTAAGCCTGATAGACATGCAGCTTGTTGACGAGGCCTGTTTCATACGCGCAAACATAGAGTCAGCGGTTACCGAACAGGTATGCGAGAAGGCCGGCCCCAAGGACATTGACGCACTGGAAGAAAACATCGTCCTCCAGGAATTTTACTTCAAGAAGCAGAACTACGAGAAGTTCATGGAATTCGACAACTCCTTCCACAAGGCCATGTATCAGATTACCGACAGGATGCTCTGCTACTATACCGTCCAGCTGAT
>JAGCYQ010000106.1 GCA_017960765.1 Treponema sp. | reverse complement strand
CATTGCACTTGGGGCACTTGCAGTTAACCCAGCTTTCTATTCCGGCAAGAGGGCTTTCTCCTGTTCCTGTCGGCTGATATGTCTTTACATCAGGCAGCTCAAGTGGAAGCTGATCCTCTGGTACGGCAACTGTTCCGCAGTTTGGACAATGAATCAGAGGGATAGGTTCTCCCCAGTATCTCTGGCGGCTGAAGATCCAGTCACGGAGCTTGTAGCTTACTGCTTTCTTTCCGATTCCCTTTTCACCGAGCCATGTGATGATTGTGTTGATTACGTCCTTTGTCGGCTGACCGTTGAACTGCTCGCTGTTGATTGCATATCCGTCCTTTGCCGGGGTACATTTCTCTGCAACAGAGAAGACATCAGGATGTGCCTCTGCAAGTTTTTTGTATTCGTCGGGATTCTTTGCGGCATTTCTTACAAGCTCTGCTCCCTTTGCCTCATCTCCGTCTGCAAGGCTTGCGATTTCCTCAGGGCTTGCAACTACCTTGATTATAGGCAGATTGAATTTCTTTGCAAAATCCCAGTCGCGCTCGTCGTGTGCAGGTACGGCCATGATTGCACCTGTTCCGTGTCCAGTAAGAACATAGTCTGCAATCCAGATCGGAACCAGTGCTCCGTTCACAGGGTCAATTCCATAGCTTCCTGTAAATACGCCTGTCTTGTCCTTTGCAAGATCGGTTCTCTCAAGGTCAGATTTGCTTGAGGCTTCTGCTATGTATTTCTCAACTGCATCTTTCTGATTGCTTGTTGTAAGCTCCTTTACCATCGGATGCTCAGGGGCAAGTACCATGTATGTGGCACCAAAAAGAGTGTCAGGGCGTGTCGTGTATACCGTGAGTTTTCTGTCTGTCGGTTTTCCATCCTTGTCGGCAACGGTAAAGTCTACCTCGGCACCCTCGCTTCTTCCGATCCAGTTCTTCTGCATGAGCTTTACGCTTTCAGGCCAGTCCAGTCCGTCCAGGTCCTTTATGAGGTCGTCTGCATAGGCGGTGATCTTCAATATCCACTGGCGGATTGTCTTGTGCGTAACAGGGGCACCACAGCGGTCACAATGTCCTTCCTTTACCTCTTCGTTTGCAAGTCCTGTCTTGCAGCTGGGGCACCAGTTGATCGGAGTCTCTGCCTCATAAGCCAGCCCCTTCTTGTACAGCTGAAGGAAAATCCACTGAGTCCATTTGTAATAGTCAGGAGTACATGTCATTACGCAGCGGTCCCAGTCGTAGCTGAATCCAAGGGCCTTGATCTGCTGTGTAAAATGCTCGATATTCTTGAATGTTGTCGTTGCCGGGTGTGTTCCGGTCTTTATTGCATAGTTTTCCGCTGGAAGTCCGAATGCGTCATATCCCATCGGATGAAGCACATTATATCCGTTCATGCGGAGGTAGCGGCAGTAAATGTCGGTTGCCGTATATCCCTCGGGGTGGCCTACATGAAGGCCTGCGCCGCTTGGATACGGGAACATGTCAAGCACGTATCTTCTTTTCTCTTTCGGGAAACTGGGGTCCTCCGTAACGCGGAATGTCTTGTTGTCGTCCCAGTATTTCTGCCATTTAGGTTCAATGTTTTGGAATGGATAAGCCATATTCTTCCTCTTTTATTCATGTCGTCAGTATAAAATATAGAAAAATTATAGCATAAAATTGAAAGATGATAAAGACACAATTGTTAATCCACAATTCATAATGCATAATTGTTTTTTTTGTTGACAAACTGCGGATTCTTTGCTAATTTATTATTGTTTTAAGAAATTTAGTTCAGTCAAAATCGTGAAAAGATATCGGATTGGTTTGTCTGTTGAATTGGTTTGAATTTTTTTATGAGGAGAATGAACATATTATGAAGAAGCTTTTCTTGACGGCAATCTGCATTCTTTTTGCCGTTCCTGTCTTTGCACAAATCCAGCCACAAGGATTTTCACTCGGTTTACACGGGTCGGGAATGTTCCCTCTTGGGGATTATTCAAGCTATTCAATTGCAAATGTTGGAGGCGGTGCGGATCTTGAATATGTCCTGCCAGAAAACCAGCAGCCGTTTGGAGACAAATGCAAGTTTGGAGTTTTCCTTTCTGCAGGATTCAGCCATTCGTTTGTAAAAGCCGACACTCCGCTTGCCAGCCTGAATGACATCCTCATTGACACAGGAATTACCATGAGGTTTCCGATAGTCAACGGAGAAAAATTCAAGATGGCTTTGGTCCCTGAATTGGGCGGTGGACTGATATTCCACATGCCAAAAGCAAAAGATTTGGATGGAACCCAACTTAAATCCATGTACATGAATCCGCTTGTTTCCATAAAACCATCGGTTAGATTCATACTTCCAAAGAATCTTGAAATCATGGTTAATCCAATCTATACAATGGCCTTTGAAAAGAAAGCGCTACAGCATGAACTGGGATTGCAGCTCGGTTTGATGTGGCACATCTCTGATTTTCGTAATGGCACCAATTAATTCATAACATGAAACTGGCTCCGGGGTTTCCGGAGAATTATATTGCTCGAAGAGGAATTTTTTATGAGGAAATTTTCTATTCTGATTTTGACGGCATTCACATTCATCACAATCTCATGCGGTGACTTTATTTCTGATTTACAAGATGAAGACGTGAAGATGCACAATCTGGTGTCAAACCTTGTCTTTGATTCAATTGAATACAAGCTGACGGCAGACACCATTGCAAAGGATGGCACGGTTATAACTGCTGTATGTAATGGTGCTGTGGCAAAGGGTGTTGCATCCAATGGTAAAATAACATACATTCTGGACACCACTTTCCATGACGGTGATCTTGGCGGAAGAAGCTATGACATTCACTTTAGTGCGGACAGATACCTGGATAAGACCGATTCTTTCCAATACTGGCCGATTGTTGACTGGGAAATGTCATTGGGACTGGACAGGCAGCCTGTTTTTGTCGGTGGAGCAAGTCAATTTGAATTGCCACAAGTAAAGTTCAACAATTATGATCCAAACGCTGTTACAGTCAATACGACATTCAAAGTTTATGAAAATTATGATCAGCCTGACACAAAGCATGAGCTTCAAGAGAATACGGCTAATTGGACTGTTCAGGATTTAAGGAATTTCTTCTCTGACTCAGATAATGCAGGCAAGACTGTTGAAGCACGGTACACTCTCCGTCCCAACTGTGCGGAAGGCGACGAACTTGCCAGAGAGTCTTTGATTGTTTATGACTGCAAGAATGACGTCCTGGTAGTAAATGCCCTGATTAAATATGAATACGGGGAATACCGCCCATACCTTTATGACGGTACTCAAGAAGACGGAGAATATGTCAATAAAGTAGAAAACATGGCCGGTGGAAACATCACATACCAGTGGCAGTGTTCTGACGACAACGGAAACAATTGGACAGACATTCAAGGTGCCACGGGAAAGACATACAAGATAACGGAAAATGACATCGGAAAAGTACTGCGCCTACAAATCACACAAACCCTGAATGGAGAAGAAAAGACACCCGTAGAATCTGACACCGACTTGATGAGCAACTTTATCTGCGATTATACCCTGTATTATGACGGAATCCTTAAAGTTGGAGAAGCTTTCGACATATCAAAAATCAGGGGAAGATTAACCGACTCTTTGGGCAATAGCTACAATGCGGAAAACTGCACTTGGGAAAGAGCTGAACCTTCACCATTCTATGAGGCAAATGAGTATAACGGTTCCAGGTTCTTTACTTTTATTGTAAGCTACCCCAAAGATGCTCCCGAAACTGAAAGATTCTTTGAAGACGATGCGGAAGTCTTTGCCACGGTACGCTATGCCGATTTGGAAGAACTGCCGGAACTTTCCACCGAGATAGAAAAAATCTCCTATGGCAAAGTTGAATTTGTAGAAAGCAACGGTGATATTGAGTATTCCACTGACAATGGAGCGACTTACAGAGAAATAAACGTAGACGAAATCACGATAGGTTCAAACAGGACCCTTGTCATAAGGAAAAGGTCGTACGGTACGCCGATGTGTGGAGGCTATATAAAGGAATCCGAATCCTCAAACCTGATAGTTTCAGAAGCGAACATAGGGGTAAAGACCCTGACAGCCGGGGACGGTATCATAAGCGGAATTACGACTCCGAACATGACTCTTGTAAAAAACACTATTGGAAATACGATTACAGTAACACCAAGATTAACCAACACCGAAAGCTGGTTTACATACGAATATGTATGGCGCATAGACGGAATCCTTCTGTCTCAGCACGAATTGAAAAACAAGGGCATCAGCACAAACACTACTGGCAATGCACTTTACATTGACAAGACAAAAGTTCTGAAAAATGTACCTTACGAAATATTCTGTCTGGTCAGAATTTCTGGAGACGGAATTGATAGCGAGCTTTTGGCTCTGTCTGATCAGACTTCTGTCACAGTTCAGTAAGATGTGGTTTTAGAGGAGAAACTGATATGAAAAGAAAATTTGATTTTTTCAAGCTTGTATTCGCAGCGATATTCGCAGCGGCGCTCTTGATTTTTACATCCTGCTCCGGTTTGTATACGCCGCAATCTGACGATTCTATGTCAGGCAGTGCAACACTAAATGTAAGCATCTATGACGAAACGCGTACGGCACTTCCTGAGTTTGATATGGATAGCCTGACCTATATCTACCTGAACTATTGGAATAATGATGACTATGAAACTGTAGGCAGCTGGACAAGCATTCAGGAGATGAAGAATTCTGTCCTTCCATTCAAGACAGGAACCTATACCTTTGCTTTGGTTGCCTTGACTAACAGCGCATTGTTCTCTGAACAAAAGGAATTTACAATCGTAAACGGACCAAACTCAATTTCCTTTAACCCGCGCCTGTCCGCAATTGGCGACATAACTTCCGGCAAGGGAAATTTGGACATTAAAATCAGGTTCAACGATGAAGGTGTTGCAAAAGTAACAGCAGGAATTTACAGTACAGAAGAAACAAAGATTCCTGGCTACAACGACGAGGAACTTGCAATTCAGACTGGCGGAATAATTGTATATTCAAAAAACAATGTTCCCGCTGGAAACTACATCGCAATATTTAAATTCTATGCTGATGACGAAAAGACAAAGCTTTTGGGAACATACCGCGAGTATGCTTCCATCATAAACGGCCTTACAAGCAAGTCGGAATGTGTAATCGAGTCTCTTGGAAATCTGTATACAATTACCTATGAGATGAATGGAGGTTCTTTTACAGATGGATTTACGGCTCCAGGTTCATACACAAGGCACACGGATACAATCATCCTTCCTCCAGAAGATAAAATCAGCAAACCAGGCAACACATTTGCAGGCTGGTACGAATCTGCGGATTTTACAGGCTCACCACAGACACTCCTTACACGTGGAAGCGTCGGAAACAAGACATACTACGCAAAATGGATTCCTGATGTTACCATAGTTTATGTAGCCAACGGTGGAAAAATAAAGACGACAAGCCAGACCGTACAAAAGGACCAACAAGTTACTCTCATGACTGCAACGCAGCTTGAACTTGAGGCTCCGTTCCAAGGCAGTAACTTCCTTGGATGGGCTAAAGATGCCAAAGCACGCGAAATAAACTATGCTGATGGAGCAGTTATTCCAGAGGGATTTGAAGGAAACACAATTCTTTATGCGCTCTGGACAATCACAGATATAGATGAAAATTCAACCAAGGATACCGATGGCGACGGTTTGTCAGATGGAGAAGAACTTACTACCTATTTTACAGACCCGAGCAACCCCGACACCGATGGCGACGGCTTTAAGGACGGAGAGGAAGTATACCTGCACAACAACAATACGAATATGTTCAATCCATTGATTGCCGACATGCCTGAACTTGAAATTGAATTTGTTGGAAAACCACAGGTCTTATACGAATATACCACAAGCTCAGGTTCTTCTTCCTCAGAATCTGTTGGCTCTGATACGGGGGAAAGCGGAAGCTCTTCTATTTCAAACTCAAGCTCAAAGTCACGCGATGAGACGCATGGTTGGAGCGTAGGTTTAAAAATCTCACAGAAGGTAAGTACATCGGGAACCGAATCAGAAGCAGGATTAGAGTTCGGATACAACGGAAACGTATCCAAGGGAGACAGCTATACATACTCCAGGGATTCAAGTTCCGGTTGGTCAAAGTCATGGTCTCATTCAAAAACCACAAGCACTGAAACAGGAAGATCCGTAAACGGAGGAAAGGTTAAATTCCAGTGCAAGTTCAAGAATCCAAGCAACATAGCATACGAAGTAAAGGGGGTTACAGTTTCCCTCAACCGCATTCCGAACAACAGTCCCAAAACCATAATTCCAGTTTTGACAGAAACCCTCAGCAATGTTGGAACTCTTGGTCCTGGAAGAGAAAGCGGAGTATTCAACGTGGAAGCATCCCTTACACTGGGAGAAACAGAGGATCTTTTAAAATGGTCCACAGGAATGGAACTGATAGTCTCGGGCTATTCAATTGCACTTGAAGGAAGGGACTTTACCGAAGCAATGACAAAGATCAAGGCTCAGACTGCAGCAGTATTCATCGACTGGGGCAGCGGAATTCCTGGAAGAAGAAAACCTGAAACATACAATGTGGCCGTAAAAAACCGCTTTAATCAACATGCAGCTCAATGGCAGGACAAATATCAGGAAATGGACTTGAAGTGGATGTTTGACCACATACTCAACTATAGGGAAGGCATTGACTATGTTCTGACAGAGGTAGATGGCAAAAAATGCATTCAGTCAATAAACGGCATTGCAAACCAGCCCGACAGTAAAAACGGAGTGTGGTTCATCGGTCATAAATATACGGAAGGTGGACAGCGCAAGGGAGATTGGTATCTTCCATTTGACGGCAGTACCCCGGAAGATCAAAGATGGAATCTTACAGACATCAAGATAAACGCCGGTGATGAAATTTCCATAATCTATACAGTGGACAGGGACGGGGACGGTGTGCCTCTTAACGAGGAGCTTATCTATGGAACCAGCGACGACAATCACGACACGGATGGGGACGGACTTAAAGACGGAGAGGAAATCTACGGCTGGTATAAGACAGGAATAGGTCTGGATGATGCAAAATACAACGAGTTGAACAAAGTCTACACTAGCCCAGTCCTGAAAGATTCAGACGGAGATGGAGACCTTGATCAGAATGGTAATTCCATAAACAGGCTTGACTATGACGCAGACTCAAGCAAGCGCGACAGTGATCCGATGGATCCCTTCCTGAAAGATGACACAAGCCTTAAAACTACGGCCTATTCTGTAACGGGAACAAAAAATACTTACCAAAACTTTTATTTTTCCGGTTCTGACAACGCAACAGTGGAACATGCCTACGACCGCATCTTCCTGGACATAGTGCCAAAACTGTCATTGTCTACAGTCAAATACAAGAATATCACAAGAAAACCTGACTCCGACTATTCCGACTTTGACAAATATACGCCAATAGAATTGAATGTGGGCGATAACACTATTAAAATTGAATGTACCGCCCCTGACGGAGGGACCAAAAAAGAATATACTCTTACCGTGAAATCAGAATTCAAGTTCTTGGACAGCTTCCAGGCGTCATCAAATCCTCTTGGCGGAGGACTTACAGCGTTTACCTGGAATTCATACGCCGACATGAGGGCAGACGGCGACGGTGGTTATGTCCTGTATGGCAAAATGGCTACATCACTTGAAAACCCACCAGAACTTACAAGGGCTCAGGCAACAAGCGCCACTACCCAAAGTTCCGGCATAACTGGTGATTTCTATTTAAAGCTTGATCCGGCAGATCTTGCAAAGGGTTCGTACTCCCTTACGCTGGCTACGCACACAGACTATTGTTTTGCCCTCTATGCCTATGCCCACAGCGGAAATGCTAATACATACAAATCCAGATGTCTTGGTTCAAGCCAAACTTCCATCAAGACAGGATCAAAGGAAAAAGGGGTCCTGAAATTCTATGCGCACCGTGTCGAAGCCCACAAGGATCAGGATGGTGGATGTGACCCAGAGTACTACTGGTCATTCAGCGGTGGTGGAGGAATCATAGATCTTTCTGATTTGAACGTCACTGAGTCAGAGAAAAAGGAATTCGACGATGATGACGACAAATACTACGCGTT
>JAGCYQ010000105.1 GCA_017960765.1 Treponema sp. | reverse complement strand
GACATTCCGCAGACCCTTCCATGGACATTCCGCAGACCCTCCCATGGCCATTCCACACCCCCTCCCATGGCCATTCCGCACACCGCAGAATGGCCATGCATCAGCCCCGTGTATGGACGGCATTTGCATCCCGCGGCATGGACTGGCTTCACACCTGCATTCTGTGATACTATCTATACAGCGTATGCAGATGGACGAACTGTTTGAGTTTGTGTATATCCTCATCGAGAAAAAGCAGGTAACCGCACAGGAGATGGCGGAACGCTTCGGCGTTTCGAGCCGGACCATCTACCGCTGGGTCGAAGCACTTTCTGCGTCCGGCATTCCGCTGTACGCCGTAAAGGGACGGGGCGGCGGCATTGCAATCTCGGAACGCTATGCGCTGGACAAGACGGTTCTGACCGAAGAAGAACGGCAGGCGATTGTGACAAGCGTCAAAGCCCTGCGTACGCTGAGCGGTACGGCGGAATCTGCCGCAGACACCCAGAACACGGCAGTCGAAAAGCTTTCACACCTTTCGACACAGCAAACTGACTGGATTGAAGTTGATTTTGCGCCGTGGAGTCCGGAAGGCCAGGGCGTGCGGGAATGCTTCGGCATGCTCCGGGACTGCATTCTGAAAAAGCGGCAGGTTGCGTTTGACTATTTTTCGGTCAGCGGAACACACGAGCGGCGGACCGTTCATCCGATAAAGCTCGTATACCGCGGACAGGCATGGTACCTGTACGGCTGGTGTACGGCGCGGAATGCGGAGCGGTATTTCAAGCTGAGCCGCATGCTCAACGTCAGGCAGACAGGCCGCGCCGCCAGTCTGCCGCCCCCGGCTGAATCAAAAGCCCCGGCAGACACCAAAACACCCGCTGCATCCAAAACAGCGGCAGCCCCCAAACAACCGGCAGAGCCTAAACCTTCAGCAGTGAAGCCCGCTGAAGGCGCCGACCCGAAACTGTTCATACAGGTTACCGTGCAGGTTTCAGCGAAACTGGCATACCTGTTTCTGGACACCTTTGCCTGCACGGACGTCAAAGCGCACGAAAACGGCAGCATTACTGCCGTATTTTCCGCACCCGATGAAGCCTGGCTTGCCGGAAGGCTTTTGGGATTCGGCGCAGACCTGCGGATTATTTCGCCGGAACCCCTGCGTCACGCAGTGCAGCAGCTGGCACAAGACGTCCTCAGCCTCTACGCGCAGGACCGGCAGGACTAAAGTTCTCCGAAGCATAAAGCAGCCGGACCGGTGCAAAAATGCCCCAATGACTCGGGCTCTGGAATACCTGAAATCAATTTTATGAGGGAATCAGGGTGTCCTTTGTTATAAGCCTCTATCATTGAATTATATCCGCGTAGCAAGTAGATATATGCAAAGTAGGCATCATTAACATGCTTTACCATTTTATCGAAATTTCTATTTTTCTTGGAATTTCCATTTACAATTAGTGTATTGTATGAATCCTTCGCATTTAAGAATTTTTTCTCTAACGACAAATGCAATCCGTAATCATCAAAAGCATTGTGGGTTTTGTATTTCTTATAAAAAACTATGAATAGATTTACGGTTTTCTTGAACTCATCGAAAAATTGTTTGTAAGCCTCTTCAATATCTATATCTCCACCTTCTGTGTCTGTTGTCGATTCTGAGAGTTGGACAAGAAGACAATTGCTGATTAGCATATCAAAGGCATCATCCAGTTTTGAGAAACTTCTTCTTAATGTATCGATGTCTTTTTGTACTTCTGACTTATTTTCGCTTTCAAAAAACTTATCCAAGGCAAGAATTTTATCAAAATCCAGTTTCGTTTCAAGGTTTTTCATTTTCATTCCTTATCAATTAGTATATTAACGAATCCGGGCAATCTTCAAGTGCTTAAAGGGATAATTCCGTTTTTTTACTTTCGGACAGACTGTTAATCTTGTATGCATGACATTCATAGATTTCCAAAAAAAGTTTTCCATGGAACAGTCCATCATATCCCACTTCCGCAAAGTCCGCTATGCCCGTGGACTTATCTGCCCTCACTGCGGAGCAATACAGAAAGTCGGAACTAGGACAGACCAACCTAAACTCTGCAACTGCAATTGCTGCCACAACACGTTCTCCATATTCACCGGGACGATTTTTGAGAAAAGCAAGACCGATTTGACAAAGTGGTTCTATGCAATCCATCTTTTCTTGAACGCAAAGAAGGGCATCTCCGCCTTGCAGTTGCAGCGGGAAATCGGCACGACATATAAAACCTCATGGCGCATGCTCATGAGGATACGAACCGCGATGGGCAATGAGAACCTTGCAAAGGCGTTCGATTTCATCGTCGAGGTTGACGAGACTTACGTCGGCGGAAAAGCACGGAAAGACAATAAGAAGTTGAAATTCACGACCCCGCAAGCAAAAGATACTTCGACCACAGGGCGGGGGACAAAGAAGACGCCCGTAATCGGCGTGAAGGAACGCAAGACCGGGCGCGTGTATGCCCGCGTTGCCCTTCCGAACCAAGCGGGGCAGAGGTTGACCGGAAAACAACTCCTGGAGGTAATCTCCGCCGTGACAAAACCCGGTGCGACCGTAATGACGGACGACTTCAAGGGATATAACATAATGAACCATGAGGAGACGAACCCGGAGAGTTTCACGCACCTTTCCGTCTGCCACAGTGCGGGGGAGTTCTCAGCAGGGAACGGTGTGCACACGAACGGAATCGAGGGATTCTGGGCAATCCTCAAGCGGGCAATCATCGGATCGTATCATCATGTTTCGGTCAAGTATTTGCAGGACTACGTGAACGAATGTTGCTTCAGGCAAGGCAACCGGAGGGAGGATGCCTTTGACAAACTGCTGAGGCAGAGTGTGCTTTAGGATTGATTTGTAACGGAATTATCCCCTCAAGCACTTGAGAACACTTGACAATATGACAATAAATCATTATATTCCCTTTGTACGAAGAGTGGCAGTTCCCAACACCCCATGATGTTTGTTTTTACAAGCGGAGGAGCTTAGACCTACCTGAGAAAGAGACAGGCAACTAATTCGTAGGTTCTGAATTAGTCTTTGTGAGCTTGACTTGTACCTGTTGTCCGCCTTCGTACAAGATTGTATCACCTACGAAAATCCTCTCAAAAATATCTACATCGTAGAAGCTTATAAGTTTCGGATATGTTGGATCTTTTAAAGATACAACAAACATCAATATGTACTTTGTTTTTCGACGGTTTGCTTCTTTGGCAGAAAGATATACACTCTTAAAATATAGATGGCAAATGTCTTTAAAATCATTTCTTCCTGTTGGTATATGCTCAATAATAAAAGCTGGATTTGATAAAGCTTTTGGTATAGCATCAAGAAATAAACGTCTGTCTATATCCCCACGTCCACCTCTTTTTCTGTTCATTTTATGAAAAAGCGTTTCTTTACCTATGTCGTCTAAATGAACATTTTCTATTGGTGTAGTAATACAATTTCCAAGCTTTTCGACATTTTCCTTTGTACACTCAATATAATCAATCGGGATAGGGGTTTGAAGAAGATTTTTTAATTTCTTCATTTCTGAAGACCAGTTGTCATGTAAGACTTCGTTTTCAAGAATATGTTCAAAAAGATTACTTTCATAAATTCCATCCAGAATGTTCTCTGATTTTTCCATGCAGAATTAGTAAAAAATGTATCTTTTCAATTTTGTACAACTAACTAATTAAACAGAAAACGAAAGCGGCAAGAACGCCAATTCTCACCGCTTTCTGAACACAACCAAAAGGAATGTTTTTGATTATGTCTAATAAGTTAGTCTCTCAAGCAGAAACACAGCATAGAGCTCTCAAATTACGAATCTATCCCACAAAAGAACAAGAAATCCTCATAAACAAGACTTTTGGTTGCTGCCGACAGATTTACAACAACCGCCTGTTTGAGCGGAACGAGTTTTATGAGAAGGTCATCAGACCTGAACCTGACAAGAAGAAGCAGAAGGCACTTTGGAAGAAAGCACATTTCTCAAGCGAAAAAGAAATGAAAGAAAAGTTTCCGTACCTTGCGGAAGTTTCATCACAGGCACTTTGTTCTGCCACAATGTTCGCTGAGCAGGCATACAAGAATTTTTTTAGTTCAATCAAAGGAAAACGTGCCGGTGCGGCAGTCGGCAAACCCAAGTTCAAGTCAAAAAAGTCCCATGACTTCTCTTACAGAGAATGTATGAATGTCGGTCTTAACTGGTCTGAGCGGACGGTGAAAGTTCCTAAACTCGGCAAAGTCAGGTTCCGTCATTCGGGCAACAAAAAGGGGAAACTTGATTTCTTCCTCTGATTTTAGTGATTCTAAAGGAATTGATTGCATAGCTGAAGTAATTAGAGAAGTTATATGATTTATTATAGGATTATTTATAAAAATACT
>JAGCYQ010000104.1 GCA_017960765.1 Treponema sp. | reverse complement strand
TCCTGTCCCTGGGAGAATGGTATGGTACCGGATGTTTTTCCCACATAAAGCGTGAACTTGGAGAAAATGTCCTGATCCTGAATCAAGTTCCTGTACTGCTCAAGAACCCATTCATTCAGCTTGATGAATTCATCCGGGTATTCTTCCTTTATGAGCCGCTGAACTGGGCTTTTTATGTCACAAAGGGCAATTTTACGCAGAAGGTCAAAAAGCGAGGCATAGATCATCCATTCCCAGTCAATCTTTACCCCGCGGTTTTCCTCGTATTTTCCGATGATGTAGGCCAGAACCATTTTCTCGGCATCCTTGTCCATCTCAACAAGCTCAAACGGACGCACAAGATCATTCCAGCGCTCTATAGAGAATCCTTCAAATATTTTCAGTGCAAACTGTTTGTTCATGCCGCAAGAAAACTAAGACCGCTTCTGTTGCTTTTGGTCAGCCTCCATTTTTGTTTTCCATACAAGGGCCTTCTTGCGGATTTCCTCGGACTCATCGCTGTCTCCCAGAACCATGGCAACACGGCGAAGTGCAATAAGGAAATTGATTGCTATCTGCATGTCAGCCTCAGAGCGGGTTGAAAGCTCATATTTATCACGGTATTCAGATGAACTCTTGTCAAGGAGTTTACGGATAAGCCTTACGAACAAGACGGTCGTGTCATAGACGGGAGAACTTGGCTCAAAATAATCCTTGCAGGCCTGCTTCATGTCCACGAAATTCTTTGCAACAGCCGCAAAACGTGCCCTGAGCTCAACAAAGGACCACTTCCATTTTGAATTGTCTCCAAGTGCAATTGCCAGAAGGTCTATCAGAAGTCCAAGCTTCCTTACAAGATAAAAGCGTTTTTCAATCGGAATGTTTGAGATTTTTTCCAGACGGGGTGTTATCTCGCTGTACGGGCAGTCCACCACGTTTGATACTACTTCCTCGATGTAGATTATTGACTTGTAGATTGTCTTACGTGCCTGGTCAAGCGCCTCGTTGTTTTTTGTCTCAAGAATCTGGAGTGAATGTGTGTTAATGGAAAGATAGAGGGTTGATATGTAAATCATCTCCTCTGCAAGCGTAATCTTCTTGTATTCAACGCCAGTGCTGTCCTTTCTCATGGATGCCAGCATGTTCTTTTCTTTTTCCTGACAGAGGTTGATCTCCTTTTTGATAGCATCCGCCTTTTTTGCAAAATCCGCGCGGTTTTCCGTAGTTATGTTTGCCATCACATTCCTCCAAATTTTTTGAGCATTGAAGCCGCATGTTCCAGAGAAGCCTGGGAACTTGAGTCACCGGAAAGCATTCTGGCAATCTCTTTTACCCTGTTCTCTCCAGTAACCTGGAATACTGTTGTCGAAGTAGAGCTTCCGTCAACACCCTTTTGAATTTTAATTTGATTATCGGCATAAACTGCGATGCTCGCAAGATGTGTTATGCATAAAATCTGTTTTTTTGCGGCAAGAAGCTTCATGTGGTCACCAAGGGCAACCGCAACTTCTCCGCCTATACCAGTGTCAATCTCGTCAAATACAAGGGTTCCGGCCAGATCCCCGTTGGAAAGTATGGTCTTCAGGGCAAGCATGACACGGCTCAATTCACCACCAGAGGCAATTCGTGTCAGCGGAAGCATGGGAGAACCAGGATTTGAGCTTATAAGGAACTCAATGTCATCCATGCCGTAGGGACCGCACTTCTGGGTCATGTCGTTTCCGTCTTTTTCCTGAAGGTGGACGCAGAACTTTGTCTCTTTCATGCCCAGCTTTACAAGGACACCCTCAATTGCGGCAGACATCTTGTCGGATGCGGTTTTTCTTAGCGCACTCAGTTTTTTTGCAGCCTGATATACTGTCTTTTCCGCCTCTGATACGGCTTTCTGGAGTGTCTCGCGGTCATGTCCTGCACCAGTCAGGCATTCAAGTTCCTGAGACGCTTTTTCCTGATATGAAATGATGTCTTCCACAGTTGAATTAGCAGACTGGACGTATTTTTTCTTGAGCTTGTTGATAAGCTCCAGACGGTCCTGAACCTGTGACAGCCTCTCCGGATCAAATACGAGTGACTGCTGGTAGTGCTTGAACTCCGATGCAATGTCCTCTATCTCATAGAAAGATGACTCAAAGCGTGAATCAAGGCTTTCAAGTGTCTTATCCATTGATGATACATGCGGAACAAGGCCCTTGAGCTTCCTCATTATTGAAACAAGACCTGCCCCCTCTGAGCCGTCAAAAAGTCCATTTATCTCGTTTACTGTGCCATAAAGCTTCTCGTATGAAGAAAGGCGGTTTTCCTCTGCCTCAAGCTCCTCATCCTCGTGGGGCTTAAGCTTAGCCTCGCTGATTTCGTTTATGGCATAATTGAGCATCTCTATCCTTGATTCCCTCTGGCTTTCATCTGTGTCCAGGGCATCAAGTGCACGTCTTTTCTCCACAAGATCGGAGTACAGCGCTGTAAACTCACGAACCTGAGGCACAATGTCTGCATACATGTCAAGGTAACGCCTGTGCTCGGTGACCTTCATAAGTGACTGCTGCTCATGCTGGCCGTGAATGTCAACTAAAAATGATGAGAAAGAAAGAAGGTCTGTCCTTGTAACCGGAACGCCGCCAATCCAAGCGGATGATTTTCCGTTGTCCCTGATAAGGCGCCTCAATAAAATGCGTGAATCCTCCGCCTCTATTCCGTGCTCAGAAAGCCATTCAAGAGAATCCTGTGACTCAAGCAAAAATGAACCCGACACCTGTGCTTCATGGGTTCCGGTACGTATCTGCTCAATACCGGCCTTTCCGCCAAGAAGAAAAGCAAGGCTTCCTATGAGAATTGACTTACCGGCTCCAGTCTCACCGCTCAAAACGGTAAAGCCCCTGCCGAATTCAACATGGGCACTGTCAATAAGCGCGAAATTCTTTATGTCAAGTTCCTCAAGCACGGGGACCTCCAGACCAGTTTAATTTACTCTGCAATGCGGCATAGAATGTATTCTCAGTGGCACCAACCAGGCGTGCATAGCATTCAGGAATCTCAAGCTGAATCCTGTCATCCTGCTCAAGGTCAAAGCTAACCTGACCGTCCACGCTTATGCCCACAGGATATCTTTCTGCCATGACCACAATCTCAAGAACACCGTCTGCAAAAACAATCGGACGCGCAGACAGACTGAAAGAGCTTATCGGCGTGAGAAGAAGTGCCTTTACCGACGGACACAGAATCGGTCCCCCTGCGGCTGCAGAATATGCAGTTGAACCTGTGGCGGTTGCAACTATGAGACCGTTCGCCTTGAATGGTCCCAGAAAAGCACCGTCATGATATACATTCAGGTTGACAAGCCTTGACGCACCACTGCTTGCCACCGTTACGTCGTTCATGCCACGACCCTGAAAAACAGTCTTACCGTCACGCACAACCCGGCATGACACCATGTACCTTGAGCTAAGCTTCTTGTTTCCCGCAAGGAATTCATCAAGCTCCGGCTGCCATGAGTCTTTGCTGATGCTCGCAAGGAAACCGAATTCACCAAGATTCACGGCAAAAACAGGTATTCCCAACGGGGCACAACCACGGGATGCAAAAAGAACTGTTCCGTCACCTCCAAGAGTAACGACAAAATCCATTCCCTCAAAGGGCGGCTCTATGTTCTTGTTCTGGGCATGCTTTCCGTCGTAGGTAAAAACCTCTACCTCAATTGAACGCGCCTCAAGATACGGCTTGATTTTCTGTGCCATCTCCACGGAATCTGCTTTATATGAATTAACCAGCAAAAGACATTTTTTCATAGGGCTTCCGTTTTATCATGGTAATGACGACAGGACTTTTACGATACGGGCAGCATCCTTTTGTCCAAGCCTTGGATAAAGAGGAAACAGGGCACAACGCAAAAGCAGGGAATTAGCGCAGATGCATTCAGAGGAAAGTGTCTCCTGCCTCAACGCTATGATTGAATTCTCGTATGCCTGACGTACCTCTATTCCTTTTTTCTGTGCATAGGCCTGTACGTCCTTGAAGCCTGAATTCAGCACAAGCGGAAATGAGTACACTGTTGATCCGTTTTCCGGGGCACGTATGTAAGTCTTATGCCTTCCAGACATTGTTGAGCGTGAATACAGTGCAAAAAGCTCACGGCGTGTGGTTTCGTTCCTTGCAAATTCCTTTATCTCAACATATGCAAGTGCCGCATTCATGTCCGGCATTATGTCTGTTGAAGGAGCTTCCTCCGCTATCTTTTTCAGAACAGACCATTCACGACGGTTTGCGGCAAAAATCACTGCACCGCCACCTGCTGTAATTACATCGTGGTCTTCCATTCCCCAGATGGCATAGGTTCCGTACATGCCTGCCCTTTTTGCCTTTGTATTGGCATTGTCAGCACCAGAAGCAGCACCTTCGCCTTCCTGTACATTCTGTTCAACGGGCTTTTGCTCTGCTCCATCTGCTCCTTCCTCGGGATAATATGACAGGGCCGACTGGGAAATATCCTCGATTATCGGAATGCCAAGAGCAAGATATGCGTTTATATCAGGCAGAATACCCATTGATTCCGCAAGAACCAGGATCCTTCCACCCTTCTGCATGCCTTCTTCCACATATTTTACGGGAACAAGACCGGTATCCTCCTGAACGTCAAGGACTATCGGCTTATATCCGAGTTTTTCAACTGTCTGAATCTGCCATGCAGGGGCAAGCGCGGAAAGCAGAATTCCTGAGCCTTTTTCCAGGGCTATTGCATTAACGGCGTATTCAAGAGCAATGGCCGGACTGCGTACTGCAACCGCACCATCACACTTGGTATACTCTTTTACGGTCTGGATGAGCTTTGCATTCATCTCTCCAGGGCCGATCTTTTCATCCACCATACAGGTGAGGACTGCCTCCATCTCTTTTCTTCTGATGGTGGAACTGTAAGTCTGTATCATCTTTATGCATCCGGTTCCAGAATTTTCTGCAGTTCGCGTGCACTGAACATCTTGCGTGTATTAAGAATGATGAGGTATGAGACTTCCTGCTGGATTACACCGTCGATATATTCAGTACCGATTCCGCTGAGCATCTGTGGCGGGGGCTTGATTTCGCTTTTTTCAACCGGGACAACACGGTTTATGCGGTCAATGATGATTCCGATTTTATTTCCTTCGATGTCAAGAATAATGAAGCCGCCTTCATCATCCTCATAAAGATCATCAGAATCCTCTACAACGAGCTTCTGCAGATGGAAACGCTTATGCAGGTTGATGATCGGAATGATCTCTCCACGGAGGTTTATGATTCCTTCCACGTAGTACGGAGCGTTTGGTATCGGACGGACAGACTGGACTTTTACAATCTCCTTTACGTCCATGATGTCAACACCATACAACTCGTCTCCAAGCTGGAACGTAACCAGCTGATATGAAGTATTTTCTTCGGCCATGCCTAACTCCTTTTAACTATATTGACAATATTATTTTACACCATGAATCAAATCTAGTCCACTATAAAAATTGAAAGAACATGAACTTTTCTGATTCCAAGGCCTTTCAAGTGCTTTGAGCATTCCTCCACCGTAACACCCGTTGTTATCACGTCGTCAATCAATACGGCATTTTTTTCCCCGGCACCCGCTTTTTTAATCATTTCACAAGCATCCTCCGCCGCCATGTATGAGGAATTGTTTCCCTCAAGCCTCTGACGGCGGTTCTTTTCCTTCTGCTGGGTCACGGAAAGCCTCTTTAACAGCTGCAGCACAGGATATCCGTAATCCGACCTTAAAATTGACGCAAGCTCCATTATCTGATCCCATCCTTCCCTGCGTATTTTTCCTGGACGTGGGGGGACAGGCACAACAAAGGAATTTTCCGGCATCAGGTTCAGACTGCTCAATGCCTTTGCAATCAAAGACGCAAACATTGCTGAAAGTGAACGTCTTCCATGAAGCTTCCATTCAGAAAGCAGCTTTTTATGCCACAGCCTGTATGAATACAGGGGAAAAACCGAATCAGGAGTCTCTATGACTGGCTTTGTCCTGCATGCAGTACAGGTCCCGTTCTCAGACAGGAGGACTTTTCCACAACGGGTGCAGCGTCCGTCTCCCGGCGGAACAAAATTCAGCATGTGGCTTTCAATACAGTTCCTGCAAAGAGGCATGTCAAAGGTTTCTTTTCCACAGCAAGTACATTTTTCCCGTCCAACTGCAAAAGTCAAAGCGATCCTTAGTTCTTTGCGTAAAATTCCTTTTTTAGCCATATCAGCCCCACACTATATATATAGTGTCAGACCTGACGTTTTTAACAATTTTTCTGCAAAAAAAGTGAAATTATTTTCCTGAAAGCTGTTTTTTCCATCGGGTCAGGGCTTCAAGTGCATTAAGAGGCGTGATGTTGTCTGTATCAGTTGAAAGAATCTCATCCAGAACCATTTCCTCAACGCTGAAAAGTGCTCCGGTCAACGAGGCCTGGCTTTTTGTCTCAGTCTGAGGAATGACAGGATGATCGTCCGCCTCCGACTGTATATGCTCAAGGATTGATTTTGCCCTCTCGATTACTGAACGCGGAACACCTGCCATCGAGGCAACATGAATACCGTAGCTGTTCTCCGCAGACCCGGGCACTACCTTCCTCAGGAAAACCACGGAACTGCCGCTTTCCTGAATGGCCATGCACAGTTTTGTCAATGCAGGATGCTCCATTCTTGTAAGCTCATGATAGTGTGTTGCAAAAAGGGTCTTGCATTTTATCTCGTTCAAAAGATGCTCACTTACAGCCCATGCTATGGAAAGTCCGTCCTCCGTGCTTGTACCTCGGCCAACCTCATCCATTATTACAAGGGAATCAGCGGTGGCAGTCCTAAGGATACGTGCGGTCTCAGTCATCTCCACAAGGAAAGTCGACTCACCGCGGGCAAGATTATCGGATGCTCCCACACGGCAGAAAATCCTGTCCGTAACGCCAAGACGTGCGCTCTCACAGGGAACAAAGCTTCCTGTCTGGGCAAGAAGTGCAATAAGCGCGTTCTGCCTGAGGAATGTACTTTTACCCGCCATGTTAGGGCCTGTTATCAATGCGAAAAATGCGCTGTCCTCCTTGGCACAGAGGTTAAGGTCATTAGGAACAAATTCACCGGATGGAAGATGCTTTTCAACAACCGGGTGACGTCCATTCTTTATCTCCATTACGCTCTCGTCACAGAACTCAGGTCTTGTCCACCTGTAGAGGATTGCGGCCTGGGCAAAGCTAGAGCAGACATCGGCATAGGCTATTTCCCTTGAGACCAGCTGAAGGTACGGAACAAACTGCTTGAGGTAATTCCTCAGTTCCACAAAAAGATCACGCTCCAGCTCAAGAACCTTTGTCTCAGATTCATTCAGGCTTTCCTCCAGTTCCCTGAGGCGTGACGTGGTATATCTGTCCGCATTTACAAGGGCCTTGCGCAGGATGAAGTGCTCCGGGACCTTCTCAGTCTTTCCGCGGGTCACCTCGATGAAGTATCCCATGTTGCCGCTGTTCTTTATTCGTAAATTTGCACTTCCGGTCTTTTCTTTTTCTGCCTCAAGATATGCGTCAAG
>JAGCYQ010000103.1 GCA_017960765.1 Treponema sp. | reverse complement strand
TGGATTATTCAAATATTTTTGTAATACTGTTCATCTCTGGAACAATAATAAATTTCATACTGGACTTTACGCTCAATCAAATCTGCTACAGGCACAGAATTAAACATGGAAAAGAAATTCCTTCAGAACTTGAAGGCGCAGTTGAAGTTGAAAAGCTTGAAAAGACTGTCGCCTATAAAAACGCACGTTATTTTCTTTGGATTCCAAGCGCTGTATTAAAAACAATCTTGACCTTTGTTCTGGTGCTGAGTGGGTTTTACAACTGGCTTTACATGCTGCTCTGGACATGGACGGGAAATATTTACATTACAGTTCTTCTCTTTGTCTTGCTCTCTTCCATTCCAGGGGAAGTCCTTAGCCTGCCATTTGAATTGTACAGCGAATTTAAGATTGAAAAGGATTTCGGCTTCAGCAAGATGACTTTAGGCATGTGGATTGCAGATGAGATAAAGGGATTTGTTGTGGGGTGCGTGATAGGCATTCCCCTTTTGTGTGCGGCTGTCTTTCTTTTGACACATCTTTCATCATGGTGGTGGCTTCTGCTTGGGGTCGTCTACCTTGCTTTTGTCTTTATCGTTTCCTTTATCTATCCTGTCCTCATTGCGCCCCTGTTCAACAAATTTACACCGCTGGAAGAAGGAGATCTCAAGGAACGCCTTGTAACTCTTCTTTCAAAATGTGGTTTTTATGCTAAGAGTGTATTCGTAATGGATGCATCAAAACGCAGCGGTCACAGCAACGCATATTTTACCGGCTTGGGAAGGAACAAGAGGATTGTCTTATACGATACCTTGATTGAACAGCTTTCGGTTGATGAGATTGAGGCGGTTCTGGCACATGAGCTGGGACATTACAAGCACAAGCATATCGTCAAAAAATATTGCATTATGATTCCGCTTGTTTTTGTCGTACTCTTTTTGCTGTCACTTTTAATAAACATTCCGGCCTTGTATCAGGGGTTCGGGATGCTGCCGGGGGGAACAGGCATTGCAGTTCCAGATTTCCTTAAGTTCTTTGGGGCCTTTCTGGTTCCAATTGTTTTCGGCGACTGGCTTTGGTTTACTTCGCTTATATCAAATGCTGCGAGCCGTAGGGATGAATTTCAGGCGGATGCATTCAGCGCGCAATTATGTGGAAGCGGAGAGCCATTGGTTTCTGCCCTGGTCAAATTGAACAAGGAAAATCTGAGCGAGCTGACCCCACCGAAAATATACTGCATTTTTAACTACGATCATCCACCGCTTTTGGAAAGGATCAGGGCGGTAAGGAAAATAAAAGGAAAAGGAGACAAGAATCTTGAAGAAATATCAGAACACCATGAATAATGTCAGCCTTAGGCAAAGCCGTGTCATTATCGGGCTTGACCCGATAATCTCAAAACTAAAATACTTCTTCCTTGCAATCATTCTCCTGTTTGTTTCCTCTATTTCTTTTGCTCAAGTCTTTCCCCCGCTTGAGCCATACTTTACCTTTGATTCAGGGTCCTATGAAAATTCAAATCTGGCCGCCCACGAAATGATTTTAACTGGAATCAGCTTTTCAGAATATCCCCAGGTGGATCCAAGCAAATACATGGGAATCTATCTTGAACTTGAAAAACAGGTGACTGCTCCGTCCTTCAGGAAATTACCCGAAAAGGAAAGGGCAGAGGCTGTCCTAACCCTGATGTACGAGCAGAAACTCAGGAAATATCAGAAGAATCAAACTAAGCTTACGGTCATGCTGGAAGACGGCTCCTACAACTGTGTTTCGGCATCTGTCCTCTATGCGGCCCTCGCAAAGGCGGCAGGTCTTACTGTAATAGGCAACAGGGCAAGCGACCATTGTTTCTGTTCAGTTTTGATAGAAGGAAAATACATTGATGTTGAGACGACAAATCCGATGGGCTTTGAACCGGGAAGCAAAAAGCAGATTTCCTCCGGCAGCAGGGGAACGTCCTATGCAATAATTCCGACACGTCAGTATAGCGGCCGTCATGTAATAAGCGACAGGATGCTCGTGAGCTTGATATCACGAAACCTCAGTGCCTTTACGATGGATAAGAGGGATTACAATTCATCTGTTGCACATGCAGTAGTCAGGCTGGTTTTCCTGCAGGGTGAGAAAAATGAGCCCAACAACGACAGCCGTGCGGATTTTGATACGGTATGTGCAAATTATGCGGTGGATCTTCAAAAGTCAAAGAAATTCCTTGATTCACTTTTGTGGATGGACGCAGTGATTTCCCGCTGGGGAGATTCAGACCTGCTGCTCAAAAACTATCAGGACATCGGATACAATACGATTCTATATTATTGCAGACAGAACGACACCGATTATGCCCAGGAAATTTTCAACCAAAGAAAAAACCTCTTCGACTCTGAAAATACGGAAATCATTGGACAGATGATTTTCTTAAGCCGCATTCAGGAAAAGATCTCGACAACAAAAGATCCCAATCAAAAACTTACATTCCTCCGTGAGCAAAAGAAATCTCCATTGGCTTCCAACGCTGACATACAAAAGCAGATAGACGGTCAGATTGAAAACT
>JAGCYQ010000102.1 GCA_017960765.1 Treponema sp. | reverse complement strand
TAGTGTTTTCCTCCGTGGAACTATGTATGTGTCAGGCAAAATCCTTTCTGCCTGTTGTAAAAGATTATTTCTGCATTACAAGGCTACATCCATAATCTTTTACGTGAAGCCCTGACTGTTATCTTCTACGAAGTTGAGCAGCCATGACACTTCATTAACCATTATCGGAGGAATGGGATACAAACTTTAGCAAAAATTTTTATTTTTTTTTGAATTTTTTTCAGTCTGACAGGGAATCCACCAGTTTTTTTATCGCACGTGCGGCCTTACCCCTGTGGCTGATTGCATTTTTCTGCTCCGGGCTTATCTCTGCAGAGGTTTTTCCGTACTGTGGGAGGAAGAAGAGAGGATCATAGCCAAAACCGTTTTCTCCCCTCTGGTCCTCGGCTCTTTCGATTATAGTGCCTTCCATCGTGTCCTGGCATACGTAGATCTGGCTGGGCCCACGGTAAAATACCATTGCACAGACATACCTGGCGCTTCTGGGACCGTTCGGGAACAATCCTTTGGCGGCATCTTTCTCCGGCTCAGGGCATGATTCAAGTGCCTTGTTCATCTGCTCAATCAGCATGCGGTTTTGCTCTGACTGTGGAATTTTCTTTCCGTCAGGCCTTCCCTGCATGAAGTCGGGACCTGCATAGCGTGAGGAATAGATTCCTGGGGCACCACCAAGGACATCAACGCATATTCCGGAGTCGTCGGCAAGAACCGGGCATCCTACGATGTCATACAGGGCCTTTGCCTTGATGATGCTGTTCTCATAGAATGTCGTTCCTGTCTCATCAGGATCAAAGTCTATTCCCTCGTCTTTGGGGATTACGATTGTGTGCTCTGGGAAAATCTCTGACATTTCCCTTTTTTTATTCAAATTTCCGCTCGCCAAGTAAATCTTCATGCCTGCCATAATAACAGTTTAGCGACAGATTGTCCATGTTTTTATTCGCTTTTTCCAGTAAGTACTGAATCCTCCTCTGGTCCATTCCAAGGATAAGGCTTACTATCCTGTTGCTCGGCACAAGCTTTCTGTTCTGACTCTGGAGCTTCATGTTGAATCTGTTCCAGTTATCGGAATGATAGCTCTGCTTCCGGTTGATCAGATAGGCCAGTCTCTTTCCGTAATAGCTGTCGCTTTCTACGCGGTAGAGTTCCTTGAAATAATAGCTTCTGTCTCTGTTCTTTATCGTGAAATTAAACTGATTTGTCTTTTTCTCCATAAGCTTCTTTGTCCTGTCAAGTATTTCTGTCAGCGTGTCCTCCTGAATCTGCGTGACTGCTGATATTTTCTCAAGAAGAACGGAGTCAATGAGATACCAGGATTTTACCATGAGGATAAGGACTACATCCTGCCTGAACCTGTCCAGTGCTTTTGCCTTTCTTGTGCCTTCTTTCCGCTGGCTGTGCATATTGTGATACGAGATCATGCGCTTTATCTCTTCCGACGGATGTTCCTGGTCAAGCAAGATGTCGCTGACGTAAAGGGCTTCTCCGGTAAATTCGTAAATTCCCTCTGACCTGAGCCTGGTGTATTCGATTTCTTCCAGTGTCTTTCGCTTTATCAGGACCCTTGCGCTTTCCCTTTTCCAGCCTTGGAATGCCTGACTCACATTTCCGAGAAGGTAGCATAAAAAGTCTCCTTTTGAATTGTCATAGTTCTTGAAGAGACGGATAAAAAGGGTGTAGTTCTCCAGCATAAAGTCGTGCAGCTCATCTTCTCCAAGCTTGTTAAGACCGAACCACTGCTTGTTCTTGTAGATTAACTCAACCAGCTTACGGCCTGCATCCTCAAGACTCAGACGGTTTTCGTTTACGTCACGCATCAGGATTTCAATTTCTTTCATAACATAACCTCTTTTTTCATAAAACTTATTAACTGAAAAGCAAGAAGCATGCCAAGTGAAATAAAAAATCAAGAAAAAAAATTAATGATAAGTGTAAATTATTGTAATATAAATAGATAAGTGAATTTGTGCGGAAAAGTGATTTATGCGTTTATTTGTTCATGGACATAAAAAACGGGAGATAATCAGTAATAAAATTACAAAGTGAGTAAGAATATTACATACGTGGTAAGAAAATTACAGAACTTTTTCAAATTCCTGCACGATATGGGGGATAATCTGCTCCAGACGGCCTTCCACGCTTGCGCCGCTTGCATTCTTGTGACCGCCTCCGCCAAGACCGGCTGCTATGACGCTTACATCACAGTCATTCAGGGAACGGAATCCTGCAGTGCATTTCGTATCGCTTTCCTGCCTCAAAAATACAACTGCCTCGACACCCTCGGTAGAAAGCATCAGGGAATAAAGTGCATCAGAATCACGTCCTTCCTGACCGTATCTTCTGGTGTCCGCCTGTTCCTCGTAGGTGATTACAAGTTTTCCGCCGCAGTATCTCTTTGCCCTGTCAAGCAGTATTGCAAGGAGTTTTCTTGTGTTCCACGGTTTGCCGTCCGTCATCTCCTGGTAAACATCACGCGGGTTCACTCCTGCATCGGTAAGCCGTGCTGCTGCCTCAAAGACTGTGGAGTCGTACTGGTTAAGGTAATGGAAAAATCCGGTGTCGGTCGCGATTCCAAAAAAGATAGCATGGGCTTCGTTTGGATCCGGTTTTCCGACAATGGCCTCGAAAAGCTGCTGGACTAAAAGCGCGGCCGCGGGTGCTGAGGGGGCGATTATGGCTTTTTTTCCCTTTACGTCAGCGGTCTTGTGGTGGTCAACGATGAAAGTGTCCAGGTTCTCAAGTCCTACGGCAACATCACCGAGCCTCTCATGCTCACAGCAGTCAACAACCAAAAGTGCAGGCTTTTGTTTCCCGTACAGGGAAGGCTTCTGGTCAGTGAAGAGGTTTGCAAACTGTTTAATCTCGGATCTCTTGAACGGGCCTGAGTTGATGAGTACGTATTTTTTGTTCAGATGATTCAGGATGAACGACATGCCCAGACAGGAGGAAATACAGTCTCCATCCGGTTCCTTGTGTCCTGCGATAATAAAATAATCATGAGAGTCAATAAAAGACTTAAACGAACCGATCTGTTCCTGTGAGAGGCTTATCATCTTTTTAATCCTTAAGAAAAAACAGGGAGCCGTCGCATTTGATGCCACAGCCCCCTTTTTGCAGATACTAGAACTTAATGTCCAGAGAATCTATGTTGGTGTCAACCTTGGTTCCGTGTGGTGCAACTGCCCATAATGGATCCATCTTGTCTAGTGTTACTGTCAGAACTACATGATCAAATGAACCGCCCTTATAGAATACGGTCATCAATGAATCAAGACCTGCAGCCTTGTTGCGGAAATAAAGCTTTTTGTTATCTCCACGCTTTTCCCATTCCTTAGGGATGACCTGACTTTCAACTTTCATTCCGCGAGCCAGATATATAACGATGTAGGCGTCTGTCGTCTGCAAGATTTTATAGATCGGCACGCTTTCGTATGAAACTTCGGATACATTGTCACCGTGATTCCAGATCGGTGTGCTTGAAGATGAACTCTGTGCGACTGCTGAAACTGTAACAGCCAGAGCCACTGCCAATGCCATTATAATTTTTTTCATAAATCCTTCCTCGAGTTCGATATTCAGGGCCTTGTCCACCTGTCGTGTCCGCCTTTCAATGTATTCCACCAAAAAAACGGACACAGAACCCTTTCTCCAGTATAAAGTCAAATTCCGTGTTTGACAACAGAATTTTTAACAAAAACCGAATTTTTTTTTCAAACGGCAAATTCTTTCTTCAGGAACTCAAGATCAAGCTCCGGATAGAGGACGTGTTTTCCAAGCAATGCCTGTACGCGCTCCTTTGCCTTTGCCTCGGTGTCAGGATCAAGGACGATTTTTCCCTTTGCGGGTTTTCCTTCCTTGTTGACGCCTGGCTTTGTTCCCTTGAGAACCTGGTCGATGATGGATGCTACTTCCTTCATGTCGTCAGTGTTCATGCCCAGTGTTGTAAGGCCCGGGGTACCGATACGGATTCCGCTTGTCCACCATGCGCTGTTCTTGTCGTAGGGAAGGGCATTTGCGTTTGCTGTTACACCGCATTTGAATAGTGCCGCCTCAGCCTGCTTTCCTGTAAGTCCGTATGTCGTTACGTCGATGAGCATGAGGTGGTTCTCGGTTCCGTTGGTCTGAAGCCTCATTCCGAGGTTCATGCAGCTTTCTGCGAGTGCCTGTGCGTTCTTTACGACGTTGTGGGCCCATTCCTGATACTTTGGAGTGCGTGCTTCCTTGAGTGCGATTGCCTTTGCCGCCATCACGTGACCGAGCGGGCCTCCGAGTACCATCGGGCATCCCTTGTTCAGGTAATCCTTGAATTCTTCCTTGCAGAGTATGATTGCACCGCGTGGACCACGAAGTGTCTTGTGTGTTGTAGTTGTGACCACGTCAGCCCATTTTACTGGATCATAGTCGTCGGTGAAGACCTTTCCGGCTACAAGACCTGCAAAGTGTGCCATGTCAACCATCAATACGGCTCCGCATTTATCTGCTATCTCACGGAATCTCTTGAAGTTGATCTTGCGTGGATATGCTGAGAAACCTGTAAGAAGGATAAGCGGCTTTACTTCCATGGCCTGCTTCTCAATAGCATCATAGTCAAGAAGACCTGTCTCCCTGTCTACTCCATATGGGTGGCTCTCGAACATCCTTGCTGATACGTTCATGCGGTAACCGTGTGTAAGGTGTCCTCCGCATGAGTAGTCAAGACCCATGAGCTTCTGGTTTCCGAATTTTTTCCTGAGCATGTCGAACTGCTCGTCAGTAAGTTCTGCAAGAGATTTTACTCCGAGCTCCTCAAGTGTCGGTGTCTCAACTGTCTTGGAGAGAATTGCCCAGTAAGCGACCAGGTTTGCATCTGCTCCTGAATGTGGCTGAACATAGGCATAATCTGCCCCGAAAACGGCCTCTGCCTCACGTGCGGCTGTATTCTCGACTGCATCAATATTGACGCATCCGCCGTAATAACGGTGCTCCGGGAATCCTTCCGCATACTTGTCTGTAAGCAGGTTTCCCATGGCTGCCTGTACGCTGAGTGAGCAGTAGTTTTCACTTGCGACAAGCTTAAGGTGGCGCCTCTGGTTCTCCAGTTCGTTTACTATATCGGCTGCGATTTCCGGTCCGACGGCTGCGGTCTGCTGAAGGTTTGCAACGTATGCAAGCATGGCAGGATTAGGTTTTCCGCCGCATGAATTCAAATAGTTTTCAATGGGTGTTGACATCTTGATTCTCCAGATAGAAATTTTGGCAAGTGTATAACAAATGAGGCTTTTGTTCAAGGTCACAGGCTGAATGCATGTCCTGTTTCGGGGCTATTTTTCAGCCAGCTTGAGCTCCGGGTATATTCCGCATATCTTGTTCCAGACTGTACGGTGGATTTCCTCTGGTGTTTTTGTTGCGTCCAGAACCATGACTTCCATTCCGTCTGCCTTTTCCGGCCTGGAGAATTCCTGTATTACACGGCGGTATGAGGCTGTCGTCTTTATGAGGAAGTCCTCCTTCTCGTATATCTCACGGCTGCTTCTTCCGCTCATTCTCTCAAGTGCCTTGGACGGCTCTATGTCAAGGAAAATCAATAGGCGAGGAAGGGGAAAGAACTGGTTGAGCGTCTCCGGTATCCTTGGGTCGCAGTTGATGCTCTGGTATGCCAGGCTTGAGAAAAGGTACCTGTCGCTTACCGTGATGTATCCCTCCTCCTGTGCCTTTACAAGTCCTGTGACAAGCTGCCTGTCGTTCTCTATCACAAGCGGACCGTTTACATGCTCGTTCCTGTCTGCGGCAAAAAGGTAGGCGGCGGTTTCGTTGGAGACCTTTACCTCTCCGCTCAGCATCCTGCGCAAGAAAAGACCTGTCTCTGATTTTGTCGGTTCAGCCGTAAAGAGAAACTTTCCTGTGGCCGGATTGTTTTTTAAAAGTGAGGCTTGGGTGGTGGTTCCGGCTCCATCAATGCCCTCGAATACAATAAAATTCTTTAATATCATGAAAAAGCCTTATGTATTTATCGAAAATAAGATATATTGTATAGTATGACATAATGGGGGTGAAATTGCAATCCGGAAAACGGATGGTTTGAGAAAATGAGACGCTGGGTGCGAAACACTATAGGAGTTCTGGCTTTCCTCTTGCTTGTGGGCGTGGTTATTACCATGCTTAGGCCCCTCTATAAGCGTATTGATGCCGCCATCCGTTCATATGAGGCTCAGTTTACCGCAAAACTCCATGAGACAACGGGACTGGGATTCACCTACCGTTCGCTTTCTCCCTCGCTTTTGACCGGAATCCACTTTCGGGGAATAGAGATTTACGATGCCGACACAGGTGAGAACCTGCTTACTATACGAAATGCGGTCATAAAATACAGCATTCGTGAGCTGTTGAAGGGCAATCTTGACAAGGCTTTCTCAAAACTCCTGATAAATGACGTGACCGTTGAATTTGACAAAAGGAAATCCCAGGTAATCATTGACAAGCTGACGCGTCTTGCTTCCTCACTGTCAGAACCCGATGACTCTGAGACAGAGAGCAAGATCGGCTCCCAGCTGGAGGAAATCGGATTAAAGTCAGAATTCCTTAGCGATGAGACTATCGATGCAATCCGAAAGGCCCTGTTTGCAATTCCTTTTGCGGTTCAGCTCAAGAATGTGACCGTGCACTATGCAGATGAAGGCGTTGACGTGCTTGCTTCCGTAAAATCCATGGATCTGAACAAGGAGGCGGACGGAAAAAGCTTCTCCACAAAGCTGAAGGGAAACTTCCTTTTGACCCTTGCCGCATTGGACAATCAGACTATGGGGGCATCTTTCTCTGCCAGCGGCAACCTCTTTTCCAATCTGTCAGGATCATCGGTGGTCCTGGCCCTGGACAAGCTCAACCAGGCGGACTATTCGATTTACAACACGGAGATAATGCTCCGTTACAGCGGCGACATGCTTGATTTCCGCACTACAAAGAAAGGCCTTCCATATTCTGCCATTGCACAGTTCAACATAGGAACCGGAGATTTTCATGTTGACCTGAGCACCTCAAACCTGAATCCGTTCAACGTGGTAAAAATGCCTGCGATAAACAGCACGATCTCCATGATGCAGGGAATCAGGGTAACGACTGACGCATCCTTTGACATAAACGTGATAAACAGCCGTTACAGGTGGAATGCAATTGGCTCCATGGATGTGCCGCCCAAGATTGTACGCGGGGAAAGGCTCATCTTCAACATGTCAGGCAACAACACAGACATAAACATCCGAAGCCTTAAAGCCCAGGGATCCATGCTGGGGGCAGTCTATACAGGAACATTCAACATACCGCACCTGATGCCTGCCGGTGTGCTTTCCGTGGATCATTTTACATTGCCCAACGGGGAGACGGTAAGCGGAGACATTTACATTGACCCGATGAAAAACGGATTTACCTGCTTCATCCCTCAGCTGTATCTTGGGGAACGGGTTTTTACTGCGGCTCAGGCGGAGATTTTCCCGTCATCAAATTCAGTTGACTTTACTTTCTCCGTAAACGATTATTCACATCTTGAGGCGGAGCAGCCGGGTGAACTTTCCGTGTCAGGTACTGTCGGATTTGGAAGAAAGATGGACGTGCAGGCGGAGGTTGTCCTAGACCGCTTTTACATAGATTCAATAGCAAGTGCGCTCGCTTTCCTGCTGGAGGGTGAGGCAAAGGAAACCGTTCTGGGAATAGTTCCGGACCTTGCGCCCTACATTTCTTCCGGTGAGATGTACATTTCCACAGATACAAAGACCGTCACGTACAATGTCCCGTATCTGGTTCTCGCCAACACACAGAAAGACCGCGAAGTCCTTCTCCTTTCATTTGACGGAACTGACAGGAATGTTTCTGTCTCCCAGCTGGACCTTGTTTATGGGGAGCATGCTGTTCAGGCAACGGTTGATGCGGACATGGATCTTGAGAACGGTCAGATTGTTTTCATGACCAACTGTAACCTTAACTCAATTCCGTACGAGTTTAGCGGAATATATGCAATCGGTGAATGGCTGAGCATATCTGGAGATTACGGTTTTGAGCTTTCTATCAATTTCAGTAATCCGATAACAGGCCATGCCCAGCTTGCAGGATTCCCACTGTCACTTAATGAAATGCTTTTCTCTGTTTCCACACAGACATTCTTTTCATATTCTACACAGGAAGGCATCTTTGCGGAGATAGAAAGCCTTGAGATTGCGGAGATTGACGGTAACAATCCTCTGCAGCCAAAGATAAGCCTTATGGGAAACGTAGACAACAAGGGCGTAATCATAAGCGATATTGCGTACGTGGATGCCATGTCTGAGCTCGGCGGTGACGGATATGCCCTGTGGAATATAGGAGAGGAGGGCTTCGAGAGCCTGCGTTTTGCCTTGACCCTTTTGAATGAATATAACGGAGAACGCGTTGATATTGACGGAACCCTTAAGAATCCTGAGCCTGGCTTGATACCGTTTAACGGCGACACTGTTATGGAATTGTTTGAATTCAACGCTAAGGCCAAGATCAAGTCTTTTGCCATGTCCCGCTTCCTTCCGATGCAGCAGGTTGATGATACTCTGAACGGCTCGTTAAAGGCGACAGGAACTCTCGCTGACCCGACTATTGAGCTTGTCGTCGACTCTCTGTCACTTCAGCTAGCGGGTGAGAACCTTAAGGCAAAGGGAGTGGTGAATTATTCATCTGGAATGGTGAATGTATCTGATTGTGATTTCAGCTGGCAGAACCTCTTTGCAAGAAAGATTTCAGGAAACCTGGATTTGCGGCAGTTCTTTGGACAGGTCAAAACCAACCTTGAATTCCAGTTTGACGAGAAGAATACATTTGCGGCTCCAATCACGATTTCAATTGAATGTCCTGACATTCCTCCAGAGAGGGAAGCCATGTCTGCCCTGGAGCTTCTTTCCATCCCGGAGAACATAAGCATCTATCTTGACAGCGACGGATTGACATCAACCTTCTTTGAGAAGAAAATCCCGCTGCACATCGAGATGCAGAAGATGCCCGGCATTACCATGGTAACGTCTGACGAGTCTCTGGGTGTCAGCGGTTTTATTCAGGATGACGGATCGTTGAGCTTTATGGTGGACAAGAAAAAACCGTTCAACTTCAATCTTGACGGAAGCATAAAGAATTCCGTGCTTGACCTGGATGTAAACGACCTGTACCTTGATGTGGCGGAGTTCAGCTATCTTTTGAATTCCGGGCTCCTGACAATATACAAGGGAGTTTTCTCCGGCCACGTAAAGATTGGAGGCCTTGTCTCTGACCCGATTCTTGAAGGTTTCCTTGTTCTGGACAACATAGACATCAATTCTCCCAATTTCATACCGGAGCATCTTACAGCGTCCCGCATGGAGATATCGTTGAGCCAGGATGAGATGGAGGTTCCATCAACAATTTTCCATATCCTGGACAGCACCATAGACGTTAGCGCGCATGTTCAGATGGACCGATGGTCTATTGATGACATCTCGTTCTTTGTTTCAACTGGAAGGAACGGTGATATTCCCATCGATATAAATGTTCCCCTTGTAAGGCTCAAGGGTATGGTGGGGCTTGACCTGCGTGTTGCATATACGGTTGATGAGGTCAATGTCACCGGTGAAATTGACCTGAGGAATTCTGAGATATCCGTAATCGACAACATTGCCGAGCTGGATTTCTCTTCTTTGACGGGTAAAGACGATGATAGTACGGCAGAGTCCATAAACATGAACCTGGACCTGTCGCTCAACATAGGCCAGAAGGTTAACTTCATCGTAAACCCGATTCTTCGCGGACTTGTGGCTCCGGACACAAACATTCATCTGACAATGGATACCGCCAATGCACTCTGGTCAATAGCTGGAGACGTCGTATTGCGGGGCGGGGAAGTCTTCTATTTAAGCCGAAACTTCTACCTCAAGGAAGGACGCATCATACTTAACGAGACGCAGAATTCATTTGACCCGTATCTTACTGTAAGGGCTGAAACCCGAGAACGTGACGAAAGGGGAGATCCGGTCACAATCTCTCTGGAGGCTGTACGGCAGAACATCTCTCAGTTCAATCCTGTCCTTACGGCAAGTCCTGCAAAATCGGAGAACGAGATTCTGGCTCTATTGGGTCAGATTGCGACGGGAGACTCTACATCTGTAGGGGGTGTTGTGGCAACCACTAGTGACTTCCTTGCACAGACACTTTTTGTAAGAAAAATCGAGAACGCATTGCGTGATTTGCTTAATTTTGATATATTCTCTTTACGAACGACAGTTTTGCAAAATGCGATTACCCAGGGATTGAGCGGAAATAACGAAAATATGAATTCCATCGGTAACTATTTTGACAATACAACTGTTTATATT
>JAGCYQ010000101.1 GCA_017960765.1 Treponema sp. | reverse complement strand
TAAACTATCTGCATGTAGCAGGCGGTTGCATAAACCAGGCATTTACATTTGAGTATAAGCGAAAGATGGATGAATCCCTGGATGAGATGCTTATGCTGGCCATAGTGGAGATGCGCAACAGGTATCATAGCACAGCACGTGAGATAATTGTTCCGTTTTTACCGGAAGCAGAAATAACTGGGGTTACGTGGACCGTACCTCAAAAAGGAGAAAAGAAAAAACTATTGGAACTGTCTGCACTGAATGTCAAGCAGTATCGGGCCGATAGGCTCAAACGCAGTGACAAGCTCAACCCGGAACAGAAACATGTACGCCTGATGAAAGAATTGGGAACACTGCTGGGGATGGAGAAAACACCACTGCGCATAGAGTGTTTTGACAACTCACATATATCAGGAACGGATGCCGTAGCTGCATGTGTGGTATATGAAAACGGTAAACCGTCCCGTAAGGATTACCGCCTGTACAACATTAAGAGCGGTGCCGGAGGCGATGATTACGGCTCAATGTATGAGGTAATGATGCGCCGTTGGATGCGAGCGGTAGAGGAGGGGAGTGCCATGCCGGACCTGGTGATTGTGGATGGCGGAAAAGGACAGATGTCAATAGCAAAAGAGGTGATCGACAACCTGAATATAAGCATAAACATAGCAGGCCTGGTTAAAAACGCACACCACAAGACATCAGGGCTTCTGTACGGATTCCCGCTGATGGAGGTGGGAGTCAAACCTGACAGCGAACTGTTCCGCCTGCTGGAGCAGATGCAGGATGAGGTTCACAGGGTAGCTATATCATTCCACAAAAAGAAGCGCAGCAAGCGCCAGACCCACTCAGAACTTACTGACATAAAGGGTATCGGAGAGAATACAGCCACAACTCTAATCAAGAAGTTCAAGAGTGTAAAGAGGATTTCAGAAGCAAATCTGGAGGAACTTTCAAATGAGATAGGTAAAGCCAAGGCAGAAACAGTATATAATTGGTTTCATAAATGAGAGCGGTATTACAAAGAGTAACTGAGGCCAGCGTAAAGGTGGACGGCAAGATTACAGGCGCAATAAATGAGGGCCTGCTGATACTTGTAGGTGTAGAGGATGCCGATACACAAGAGGATATAGATTGGCTTACAAAAAAGATTGCCGGATGCAGGATTTTCAATGATGAAAACGGTGTAATGAACAGATCGGTCATGGAAATAGGAGGTGGTCTGCTTGCAGTAAGCCAGTTCACGCTTATGGCAAGCACAAAGAAGGGTAACAGACCCTCTTACATAAGGGCATCAAAAGGACCTGTTGCAGAGCCTATGTATGAAAAGTTCTGTCAAACACTTGAAAAAGAATCTGGAATTAAGGTTGAAAAAGGTATCTTTGGAGCTGATATGAAGGTTTCGCTGCTCAATGACGGGCCTGTAACAATTATAATGGATACAAAAAACAAGGAATAAATAATGGAAATCTACGATAAAATGGAGGAACAGTCAGTAAATCAGCCAACTACTGACAAGTTCAATGAAGCTTTCAGCAAATATAACATGAAGGTTGATGCTGCATGGGTAAAAACAACCGTTGAAAAAGCCAGAAAGGAGATTGCTGGGGTTCATGACAAGGAAACCCTCAAAAAGATCTACAGTTGCATAGACCTGACAACGCTCAAACCCACTGACAATGAAGATACTGTTCTTGCATTTGTTGAGAAAGTCAACCAGCTTGAGGACAAGTATCCTGATCTGCCGTCAGTTGCATCCATCTGCACCTGGCCGCTCTACGCAAAGACAGTAAGCAGTTCTCTAGAGGTAGAAAGCGTAAAAACATGCTGTGTATCAGGCGGTTTCCCTTCATCACAGACATTCTTTGAAGTCAAGATAGCTGAGACATCATTAGCCCTGCATGACGGAGCCGATGAGATAGACATAGTACAGAACGCCGGACATATCCTTAACTCTGATTACGAGACCTTATCCGATGAGATTGATGAACTCAAGTCACTCTGTGCTGACAAGACACTCAAGGTTATACTTGAAACAGGTGCGCTGGGCTCACTTGACAATGTCAAGAAAGCTGCTCTTATAGCAATGTACTCCGGTGCTGATTTCATTAAGACCTCAACAGGAAAAGAAGTTCCTGGAGCAGATCCTGAGTCATTCTGCGTTATGTGCAAGACAGTAAGGGAATATGCCGATGAAACAAGCCGTACAATCGGAGTAAAGGCCGCGGGTGGCATCAGCACCGTTCAAGATGCCTTGCTCTATTGGACAATAGCAAAGATAGTTTTAGGAAAGGATTGGATTAACAATACCCGTTTTCGCATTGGTGCAAGCCGATTGGCAGACACCCTTTTACAGGAGATCATTGCCTGAAATACAGATACTTAATTATTATTACTTAGATCTATTGGTGATTAACTCCAGATAGGCAATAAATGCGCTACGGAGTTCAGGGGATATGAAAGCAGGCAGACCTTGGATTGCCTGCTTTTTCAGTTCCTCCATCTTGGATAGGGCATACTCTATTCCGCCGTTTGAAACAGAGTACTCCGTAACCTCACGGATCTGATTCGGGGTAGCTTCAAGAGAACGTATGGCCTTGATGTGATTTGACCAATCCAAGTCACTGTGAGTCAACGCATAAATAGCAGGTAGAGTGAACTTTCCCTCTTTAAGGTCATTGCCTGAGGGTTTACCTGTCTCGCTGCTGTCATGATAATCAAGTATATCATCCATTATCTGGAAACAGAGTCCAGCCACGTGACCGAACTGTCTGAAAGCATTGATCTCCTGTTCCGATGCACCGCTCAATAGAGCAGAAAGTGATGTGCATGAAGAGAACAAGATAGCCGTATTCTTGGATATGATATCAAAGTAAAGGGCTTCAGAAAGGGTAGTTTCATCAAGGGCATTCAATTGGGTGATTTCACCCTCAGACAAGGTTCCTATAAGTGTGGAAAGTGCATCGACACTCTTTACATTGGCTGTTGCCGTAATCTGACGGAGTGCCATGGAGACGACATAGTCTCCCAGAAGTACAGCCATTTTATTATCATAGACCGCATTAGCTGATTTCTTGCCACGACGCTTGTCACTTTCATCAACAACATCATCGTGGATAAGACTGCCCTGATGCAGAAGCTCAACGGCTGCGGCCAAATGATAAGTGCTGTCACTGACATTTTCATAGCATTTGGCCACAAGCAATACAAGTATGGGACGCATAAGTTTTCCCTTGCGTTCAAGCAGGAATTTGAGCAACAGGTCAACACCGGGATTAGCCGATGTAAACAACCGGGAGTATCTTTTTGAGAACTCCTCAAACTCAAGCTCAATAGGAGCACATATCTGCTTTCTAAGATCCATAACCGCCGCAAAATTAGCAATAAATGTCCGTTTAGAGAAAAATTTGTACTTTTACGTATCAATACATATCTATATGGAGAAACTGTTCCTGCTTGATGCCTACGCACTGATATACAGAGCATATTATGCTTTTCTTAAGGCTCCCAGAATCAATTCCAAGGGGTTCAACACATCGGCCGTACTGGGTTTTGTAAATACTCTTGAGGATATTCTGAACAATGAGAAACCTACCCATATAGGTGTAGCTTTTGATCCCAAGGGCGGTACATTCCGTCATGAACTGTACAAGGAATACAAGGCGCAGCGTGAGGAGACGCCTGAAGTAATACGTGAGTCTGTTCCCGTAATCAAACAGATACTTGAGGCATACCGTATTCCTATACTGGAAGTACCCGGTTTTGAGGCTGATGATGTGATTGGTACGCTCTCCAAAAAAGCTGATAAAAAAGGCATAACCACATATATGATGACTCCTGACAAGGATTACTGTCAGTTAGTTACGGAAAGGGCACTTATATACCGCCCCAGATATGGAAACAACGGTTATGAGATAATGGGCCCTGCCCAAGTGATGGAGAAATACGGATTGCAGAACACCAGTCAGGTTATTGATATGCTCGGTCTTATGGGTGACAGTTCTGACAATATCCCGGGTTGTCCCGGTATCGGAGAGAAAACAGCCGTCAAACTTATAAATGATTTTGGCGGAATAGACGGACTGCTTGTCAATACCGATAAGTTGAAAGGGGCGCTCAAGGAAAAAGTCGAGGACAATGTCGAACAGATAAAATTCAGCAGGCTTCTTGCAACCATCAGAACAGATGTTCCCATTGACCTCAATATGGACTCCTTGAAATTTGAAGGACCTGATGAACAGAAACTGTTCTCAATTTTTGAAGACCTGGAGTTCCGCACTCTTATGAACCGTTTCAAATCCAGGCAAATCGCCCCCTCTCTTTTCCCGGAGTCTGCATCACAAGCTGAACAACCTGAACCGGCCGCTCCTTCCAAACCTGCCAAAAACGACGGTTTCCATGGCGATCTCTTTGATTTATTCCAGCCAGAGATACAGTCCGCACAGGAATTTTCAAATCTCAAGGACATAAAATCCACGCAACACTCATACTATCTCATTGAGACAGAAAAAGATGCTGAAACATTAGCCCATAAAATCGCTGCACAGGATTTCTTCTGTTTTGACACTGAAACCACAGGAACGGATGCCATTACCGCCCAAATAGTAGGTTTGAGTGTAAGTCTCAAGGAACATGAGGCCTGGTATGTGGCAATGCCCAAGGATAAGGATGGAAAGCAGCGGATGCTCGAGATTTTCCGCCCTGTGTTTGAAAACCCGGCGACACTCAAGATTGGACAGAACATAAAATATGATATACTGATTCTGGGCAACTACGGAATCAAGGTTGAAGGAAGACTGTTCGACACCATGATAGCCCACTATCTGCTCCAGCCTGAACTCCGGCATAACATGGATTACCTGGCAGAGATTTACTTAGGTTACAAGACTATCCATATAGAGGAACTGATAGGAGAGAAAGGCCGTAACCAGAAGAACATGGCCGATCTTGACTCACACAAAGTTTATGAATATGCGTGCGAGGATGCCGATATCACCATACAACTCAAGAACATCTTAGAGAAAGAACTGGACAAAGCAGGTACCACACCGTTGTTCCGCGATGTGGAAATGCCGCTTGTCCAGGTGCTAGCATACATGGAAAGAAATGGAGCCATGATAGATCCTGCAGCATTGGCTGAGACATCACGTCTATTTACCGAGAGGATGAAAGCCCTGGAGCAACAGATTTTTCAGGAGGCAGGAGGTACACCATTCAACATTCTGTCACCAAAACAGGTGGGAGAGATTCTGTTTGACAAGATGAAAATTGTTGACAAACCCAAGAAGACCAAGACTGGCCAATATGTTACCTCCGAAGATGTTTTGGAAACATTGAGGGCTGAACATAAGATTGTTGATCTTATACTACAGTACCGCGGACTCAAAAAACTTCTTGGAACATACGTTGATGCACTGCCGCAGTTGGTTAATCCTACTACCGGCAAGATTCATACATCATATAACCAGACTGTAACAGCCACAGGCCGACTAAGTTCAAGTAATCCCAACCTGCAGAATATACCTGTACGTGACGAGGACGGCAAGGAGGTGCGTAAGGCATTCATTCCTGAACCCGGATGCAAGTTCTTCAGTGCTGACTATTCACAGATTGAACTCCGTATCATGGCTCATCTGAGTCAGGACAGCAACATGATTGAGGATTTCAAAATGGGACATGATATCCATGCCGCAACGGCCGCCAAGGTTTTCCACAAATCCATAAACGAAGTAACCAAGACTGAACGCAGTAAAGCCAAGACGGCCAATTTCGGTATCATATACGGAATATCGGCTTTTGGTCTGGCCCAACGTATGGGTGTAAGCCGTACTGAGGCCAAAGAGCTGATTGAAAACTACTTCAAGACTTACAGCGGTATCAAGAACTATATGGATCATGCCATAGAAGAGGCTCGTGACAAAGGTTATATCGAGACCATACTCAAACGCAAACGCTATCTTCCCGATATAAATTCACACAATGCAACCGTACGTGGATTTGCCGAGCGTAACGCCATTAACGCTCCCATTCAGGGTAGCGCAGCCGATATAATCAAAATTGCAATGATTGCCATTTACCGCAGGTTCCGCGAGGAGAACATCAAATCTACAATGATCCTGCAGGTTCATGATGAACTCAACTTCAATGTGGTACCCGATGAGGAAGAGAAAGTAGAAAAAATAGTGATTGAAGAGATGCAGAAAGCATGGCCTATGTCAGTTCCCCTTATTGCAGACTGCGGATGGGGTAACAACTGGCTTGAGGCACATTAAAGCATATCCTTCATTTGACGGGCGAATTCCCATATAACAAGACCTGCACTCACTGACACATTCAGTGAGTGTTTTGTTCCGTACTGAGGTATCTCAAGGGAGCAGTTGCATATATCTACCACATTCTGGTTTATACCTTTCACCTCATTACCTAAAACAAGCGCATATCTTCTGTTCTTATCAACAACCAGGTTATCCAGCTTTATACTATCTTCAACCTGCTCAACTGCAACAGTTACATAACCTTTTTCATTAAGCTCTTTGACAACACTTACACAATCCTTAGAGTATATCCAATCAACACTCTCTTCGGCACCCAGCGCTGTCTTATGTATCTCAACAAGTGAATTATCAGGAGTTGCTGTTATGCCGCACAATATTATACGTTCAACTCTGAATGCATCCGATGTACGGAATACTGAACCTACATTATAAAGACTGCGAACATCGTCCAGTATAATGATAAGAGGCAGTTTTCTGCTCTGTTTGAATTGATCCACATCAATTCTACCAAGTTCCGTAACATTAAGCTTTCTCATATGGAATAATAAAAATATTCACGGAACAAAATTAAATAAATTCTCAGTTTGACGGTGTAAAATCAGTTCATTCAAATGACTATTCCTGTTGAAAACAGTGTAAACAAGTGTTCAAAAGAATGACATAAAAAGTGAACTTAAAAATTGCTTTTTCAAAATATATCCAGGTATGAAACAATTTTTGAAAAAAGCGTGTTGAAAGACATTTTTTATATCAGTTTTTACAAACAGTCAATTAACAGCTATTATTTGCATAACGATTGTAATAATATGAAACACTTTATCCACAATTATTGTTTATTGCTATATATTTAATTGAAATATAATAGATTATCGTATTAAAATATCTGTTTATAAAATGACTTTCAAGTTGATAAATAAATATCTCTTTCAAGAAAAAAAGATATCAACAGTTTCAACATCATATATAAAAGAGATATTCATTTAAAATAAAAACAATACATACATATTCATATATGTAAGCATACAGTAAAAGTTTATCGAATTATTGTAATTGATACACTTTCGCTCTTATTGTTCTCCTGATTTGTAATTATGGCATGATAAACACCTGATGGAACAAGTTTTCCATTAATGTCTGTAAGATTCCAGCTATATGAACCTCCGTTTGATGTACCTACATGTATGAGACTACCTGAATTACCTATAATTCTTACAGTACTCCATTCTGTAAGTCCCGTAATGGTTACATAGCCGTCAAAATCAGGTTTTACGGGATTAGGATAAACAAGAATATTTGATTCTGAAAGACTTTCTTCAGGGTCTCTGGCCTGACCTCCATATTCTATCATTCCAAGGCTTGTTCCAAAGAATAATGAGCCGTCTTGACCATTTTCTGTTATACTTAATATATTGTTTGATGGTAGTGGACTGTTGTTTACAGTAAAATGCTCCAGAGTCTTGGTTCCGTCAGCACTCATAAGGAATATTCCATCATCAAGGGTTCCTATCCATTTACGGTTTCCCTGATCAATGTATAATGCTGTTGTATTAACTCCGCTAAAAAGATAATCAGCTAATCCGGAACCATCGTTTCTGGCAATTTTTATTCTTTCAAATACAGGTTCATTATTAAAGATATAATCATCAGGATTTTTAAGAATAAAAATACCTTTATCGGTTCCTATCCACATTACGCCGTTTAAGTCAAATTCATAGAAATAAATATCACATATTTCTTCAGTGACTCCATCCTGGTTAGTAAAGTAAGGTCCAGAAAATCTTATAGAATCATCACTATTGTCTTTCAAGGTTTTATTATTGTCTATGCATATTATTCCAGGAACGTATCTTGATGAATAAATCCAAATAAGGTCATTTCTGAATTTTAACTGTTTAAATGAAGGTAATCCTGCCATTTCCTTGTAATAAAGTCCAAACCAGTTACCATTAGGTTCAAGTACTTTCAAAATAGTATCAACCAGATTGTTAGCCATCCAAAGATTTCCATACTTGTCATATTGTAGTGCACTTATACGAACATAATTATATTTATTACGTTCATTGTCATTAAGAATACTTGTAAGTCCACTGTTATTCCAAGTATGTAATTTTTTAAACAGGTTATCCTCGAATTCATAAAGACCTTGTCCTGCAGAGCCTACAAATATGTGATTAGGTTTTTTGGGATCCTGTACAGCTTCAGTAAGATTTATATATTTTAAACCGGTTTTTTCAGGTATATTTTCTTCAAGATGACTCCATCTTTCATTTTCATAAATCATAACTGATCCTGGATAGTCAATACCTGAAATATTATAGCATCCGCATATTGCAAGAAGCTTTCCGTTTTGTGGCCATGAAACAGAATGAAACCAGTTGTAACGAGGACTGTTTGGTTTAATGAATGATTTTTTGCATACAAGGACGGAATCTGTAACATCATAAAGATTCAGTCCTTCATAACCTTGGCAAGTCCATAGGTTTTTTTTATCGCTGATTGCCCAGTTGATGTGTTTTGGTAAAGAGTAGGATTCTGATTCTTTCAAATTATCGTAAAATGAGACAACTGTATCCTGAATAACCATCATTCTGTTGTCTCTTGTTTTAGAAAGAGCAGTTACATTATTAATTATACCACGTAATCTGAAATTATTTGTGTTGCGGTCTATGGTCCAAACCTTATTGTTTTTAGTTAATGCTATAATCTTATTATCAAACATAAACATATCAACCATTTTAAGGTCATAGACTTTTTTCCATTTGGAATTATCCAAAAGATTCTCAGTTGTTATTCCAAGATACAATCCATCTTCTGTACTGCAATATAGGGAATCATTGGTAAATACAAATGAAATAACTGGTGAATCAAAACGATATGATGTCTTTATTTCAAGTTTTTTCAAATCAAAAAAAACAAGGCCAATATTTGTTGACAAATATGCAATGTCATCTATTATTCTAAGCTGATTGACTGTTGCACCTCCTAAACTGTTGTTTTTAAGATCTGTAAAATTATATATAGTTCCATCACCATACAATATGTCAATATTTCCGTTTGAATAAGCCAAAACCAAAGCGTTTCCGGCTTGGTAATAATCCATAGCCGAAATATCGGTATCACTTAATCCTCCTGTCTTGTCTATGGTATAAATGGCATCATCGGCAGGATCATACGAATAAATTGCTCCTTCACTCAGAACAAAAATCTGGCCAAAAGCCTTTAAAGAGTGTGTAGCATTGTTATAAGCGGGATGTGCTCTCCAGGTACCAACAGGGATACCTGCCTTAACCTTGTTAAAAGGCAAAAGAACCGTTATCGCAATGAGTGCGGTAACGATTCCTCTTGTCAGTTTTCTTATCATAATTGTTTCAGATAGTCTGCCAGTTTTCTTACGGCGCGTCCCCTGTGACTTATCAGGTTCTTGCCTTGGGAAGACATTTGAGAGAAGGTCTCGGAGTAACCGTCAGGTACAAAAATCGGATCGTATCCGAATCCGCTGTCTCCATAATGACGCTCTGTTGCTATCTTTCCTGTTACTATTCCCTCAAACAGAACTTCCTGTCCGTTAAGTAATAACGCAACAACAGTGCGGAATTGTGCGCTGCGGTCCGATTTTTTTTCAAGCTCACCCAGAAGT
>JAGCYQ010000100.1 GCA_017960765.1 Treponema sp. | reverse complement strand
TCTTAATTTTCGGCTTCCAAGCGCATAAAGTCCATCTTTTTCTATTATAACAAAAAAACCTGATTCTGTCGCCTCTTTTACGTGTTTCCTGAGGGTTATACGCTCCGAACCGCACTCAAACTCGATTCCGGCCGCATTTTCCTTCCATTCTGCCCTACCCGACGCATCATCCAGGAGGTTCTCCACCATGGTTGAAGGAACACGCGACTGTGCCCCCACCATCTTTATGCCACGGTAAATGAGCCTTCTCTGAATTGCACGGCTTTCCCTGCTGAACGCAAAGCGCATGAGGGAAAACACACTGTCCTTCTCATCAAAAGCGGCATCAACACGGCCAAGGGCAAGGTCTGTACATGACTCAAGCACTGTATTGTTGTCCTGCATCTTTTTTGCCATGTTCCAGACACCGTCCTGCCATCCCGGGAAATTGGCATCAAGCATGGGCCACAGCAGATTGCGCACACGGTTCCTGAGCATGGAATTGTCGCTGTTTGTCCTGTCTGTCCTCCATTCGATTCCCTGATTAAGCAGATAGCGTTCTATATCCTTTCTGTCCACATCCAGAAGCGGGCGGAAATATTTACCCCTTGTCTTCGGGATTCCTGAAAGTGCATTTGTGTCACCGCCGGAAAAAAGACGCATGAGGACGGTTTCTATCTGATCGTTTTTGTGATGGGCAAGACACAGGCATGCAAGATTGTTGCATTCGATGAAAGTGTCAAAGGCCTGGTACCTGAGTGTTCTGGCCGCTTCCTCCGCCCCGGAATGACGCTCTTTTGCAAGCTCCTCCACCTTACCGCGGGGTATAACATGACAAGCGCACGGCACACCGATTTTCTGGCAGTAAACCTTTACGGCCTCGGCATCCCCACCGCTTTCTTCCTCAGGACGCATGTTGTGGTCTATTGTAATTGCTTTTAGCGTGATATTGGCAGGTAAGACATGACAAAGAGAGGTCAACAGGGCCATCGAATCAACGCCTCCGCTTACGGCTACCCCCACGGAAACCCTTGCGTTAAAATCCAGGCCCCAGTCCATCAGTTCACGGCGAAGATGGTCATCAAAATCACTAGACATATTTTCCCCATAAAAAAGGCAAAAAAAACGCAGACCACCCGAAGGCTATCTGCGCTTTATTTCTATAGGATTAAACGGATGTTAAATCTTATTTCTTTGGTGGTGCGATTGTTACGATAAGTCCCTCAGGATTTGAGAGGATTGTTACCTTGTCGCCAAGATTCAGGTCCTTGATTGCAAGCTTGCCACCGATCTCAAGAGCAGAGACATCGGCTGTAACAGATTCCGGCATGTCAGCAGGAAGTGCCTTGAGCTTTACATCAGGAACATGCTTTACCATGAAGCCACCCTTAAGTACACCGGCTGCATTTCCAGAAAGGCGGATCTTGAGGACTGCTGTAATCGGTTTGTTTCCACTTACGATGTGGAAATCAGCATGAAGGTTTCTGTCGGTCTTGATGTCATACTCAGTGTCTTTGATATATGCCAGATTGTCCTGACCATCAATCTTCAAGGTAACCAAAGTTGTCTTTGTAATTGAGCGCCATGCCTTGGAAAACTCTGCAGCATCTATTTCCAGCATGATTGATTCACCCTTCTCGTTGTATGCAACAGCCGGAATATTTCCCTGTGCACGAATTCTCTTTGACACGGCCTTACCTGTTTCTTTGCGTGTCTTTGCGTTAATAACAAAACGTTCCATAGCTCAGAACTCCTTTAGATAATGATTACTTAATACTGTTTTACTTTTATAAACTGGGACGGCTGGATTCGAACCAGCGGAATGATGGCACCAAAAGCCATTGTCTTACCACTTGACGACGTCCCAAACTATTCTTATCAGAACGAATTAGAAATCCGCGCTGACAGTTCCAACTTCAATATGACCGGCTTCATACTCGGCCACAATCTTGTCCTGCAAAGCCTGCCTGAACTCAGGATTTATCGGATGAACAACATCCTTGAATTCCCCGTTAGCGGTTTTGCGGCTGGGCATTGCTATGAACAACCCTGCCTTTCCTTCAATAATCTTGACATTGTGAACTACAAAGCAGTCATCAAATGTCACCGTCACGTAGGCTTTTAATTTTCCTTCGCCCTCGACCTTACGGATTCTAACCTCAGTAACTTGCATAAACCCGTCCTCCTGACCATTTTTTAAAGTAGTAAGGAGTCCCACTGCATTGCCAGCGTCCTGTATGCAACCTCAGCCTTGTTCCTATCCTCAAAGACAGCAAAAACAGTAGACCCCGATCCAGACATATCAACAAAGTCAGCACCAGCTTTACCAAGTTCGTCCATGGCTTGTTGTATTCTGGGGTACCTTCCCGCAACAGGAGCTGTAAAATCGTTACTGAAAAACCATTCCCGTATCGGCTTTTTATACAAACATTCAAGATCCTCATCCGAACGCTTGCTTTCCGCATTCAACCAGAGTGAAGCATCGACCAGATCATATGCATCTTTTGTCGAGACATGCACTCCAGGAAAAACCAAAAGAATCGAAAAATCATTCCGGTTTTCTATTGGCTTTATGATCTCACCACGACCTCTTACAATCGCAGTAAAACCACCTCCAATGGAATTGACTTTATTTTCCTCCACGAGCCGACGAGTAAAAAAATAAACATCGCTTCCAACCTGCCCCGCAATATCAAGCAAGGCAGAATCACTTAACTGAGTACCGAACAAACTGTCAATGGATTTGATAAAAGAAGAAGAATCACTTGATCCGCCCCCCAATCCACCGCCGGCAGGAATACGCTTAGTCACATGGACATGAACGCCGTCCCTTATGCCAGTCAGCACGCAGAAAGCTTTGTATGCCTTGGTAAATGTATTCTCCTTTGGAAGAACCATTCCCTCGCAGTCCACTATACAGACATCTTTTTGATCTAAAACTTGAACGGTAATTGTATCGCACAGATTTACGGTCGAAAAAATACTTTCTATCTCGTGGTAACCGTCCGCCCGCCTTGGAAAAACCCTGAGTCCAAGATTTATCTTAGCCGGAGCCTGAACAGTCAAACTACGCAACATACCGCATCAATATATAGTTTTTTCATGTTTATGTCAATATGCGGTAAGAGCTGAAAATCGCCTGCCAGCCCTTTTTTTTCACACTGAGCGCGGCATTATAATCCCGAATTCACAATAATTTTTCAACTTTTTTTCAAAACCCGATTGACAAAATCTATACTAAAAATTACTCTCTATATTAGCGTTAAGGAGACGCCGGTATGTTCAATGAAGATGAGTTGCTGGACTTTGCTTCAGTAGCCGGATTCTCTTACGATGACGACTACAAGGATGAATTTTCTTCTGACTATGAAGATGATGAATTTGAAGACGACTTTGAGGATGATTTCGAAGACGACTTTGAAGACGATGACTCATTCAACGACGACCTGGACGAAGACGAATACGATGAGCCATTTGATGATCAGGAAGCAGAAGACGGTTATGACAATAGGCGCCGTGATTTTGACGATGAAATCTACGGTGTAGACAGGGACTCCGACGACCTCGACGACTCTGATTACTAGGCTATAATTCCGGGTAATTCCTTACATCAGCTTTACGCCTGCATGCCACAGTTTCTCAAGCTCATAGAATCCACGTGCTTCCTGTGACATCAGGTGAACGACAACATTTCCCAAATCAACAAGATTCCAGTCATCTCCCTGAGGTGTTTTTCGTGTAGTACGGTGAATCTCCATGGCATTTTCTGCGACATAATCCTTTACAGACTTGTACAATCCCTGTGAATGTGTCGCACTGTTGACTGTCGCTATGACAAAAAAATCCGTCCAGCTGTTCAATCCCGAGACATTCAGGACCGTAACATCAGAGGCTTTTTCATCCTGCAGGAGTTTTGCTATCTCAAGTGCTTTCTGCTCATCAGTCTTTTCCATGTTTCACCTTCCTAAAATCTTTTCAGTTAAAAATCCGTGTCCGAGTCCAGACCATCAACATCTTCCGTCTCAGGTCCCGTATAACCGCCGAGAACATATCTTCCGTTCCAGTCCTTGCCCAGGATGACGGTAAAGTCAGAGCGGCTTGCTCCAAACGTGCTCTCCGGCTGATGCTCAATGTACTTGCACTGAATGAAGTTTGCCAGAACATTAAGCGCGTCAGTATCTTCCATCTGCAGGTGGCTTATGATCACGGTATGCTCATAGTCAGAATTATCCGCATTTGCAGGAGGCAGGAAGTCGTAATTCTTGAGTTCCTTGAGTGTCTCGATTGCCTTGGATGAACCCTTGTCCAGTCCGCTTCCGTTCAATACCTCAACAACATAATGATATGAACCCTTTCCACCGGTTTCCAGTGATTCAAGACTCTGCTCAACAACATCCTTTATGAGCTGTCCCTCAAACAACGGGAAAAGAAGAGTCTGCCCCGAAGAAGGAAGAGTACGAGATGTACCTGTAAGTGTCTGCGGAACAAGGCGGTCAGTCTCCGTGTTGATGTTTGAGATTCCGTCAAGAAGTTTCTGCAGGACCTTTTGCGACACGTTTGTCTTGAATTTATCAGAGAAGAACCTGAAATTCTTTTTATCCTTTATGACATCCCGCTGCTCGTGAAGGGCTGAGATAAATGCAACCACAGCATTCTGGCGGCGGTCATCAATCTCTGTATCATCCTCATCAGGAAGACTGTACTGCATGTATGTCTTGATCTTGTCTCCGTCCAGCGTCAGATAACCTGAAGGCAAAAGCCACCTTTCTCCCTCGTCATTAACATAATCAACAGGTGACGGAACAAATACCTTGAGTCCACCAAGCAGGTCTGTAAGCTTACCGAAATTGTCCAGGTCCATCTCAAGGATGAACTGAATGTCGTTTGAGGCAGACTTGTCCTTGTAGAACATGAGGTCTGCAATTTCCCGGGCATAGGCTTCGATTCCCTTTTCGTGATACACGGTGTCTATTCTGTCGGTGCGGCCTGTCCTTCCGTTTTCTCCGTCCAGAGATTCCCAGATGTCTCCTGTGTTTCCGGGGATGTTGAAGAGGGCTGATTTCTGAGAATCAGGATGATAGAGGAGCAAATCAGTTGAAAGCACGTTATTATCATTGTCTGCGATTACCACAAGGGTTTTGATTACCTGGCCCTTCTTGAAATATGCGGATGCCGGATCAGTACCGATCGACACAAATATGAACACAACTGCGGCAACCACGAGAAATACAATCAGCGATAAAAACAAAAGTCCTTTTTTTTCTGCGGATAATTTCATTGAGCATCCCCTCCCATAAGGCTCTCTTTGAATATATAACTGACAGGGGCAATTTCCTTTTCTCTTGCTGTAAGGAAATCAATATGTCCCTGAAGAACAGTCAAAGTCATCTGATCAAGCGGTTTGGCCAAAATCTCCCTGCGGTACTCCTCCGTTGACTGAGGCCTGCCCGGTTCAATCTTGTCTGCGGCGAAAATGATTTTTGCAAGCTTGCAGAACCCCTCACCGCCAAAAGTGTGGTTTGCAACAGCCTGAAGCACGTCGGCATCATCCACGCCAAAATCTTTCTGAAGCATTACTGCAGCGGCCCTTCCATGCAAAAGGAACGGCTTTTTACGCTCAAGCTCGGTTATCTCCTGACCATCCTGCTGTGCAAGTGAAATCTGTGTCTCGTCATCAAGGTCCTTGCACATATCATGGGCCAATCCCGTGAAATAGCCTTTGTCGGGATCCTCTCCATATATGACGCACATCTGTCTTGCCATTTCCGCCACACGAACGGAATGCTCGTAACGCTCAGGTTTTTCGGCTGACTCCGCATACTCACGGACTTTATTCAATATATCTCCAGTAAAATCCATATTACCTGTTGTCTTCCATCATATTCATAATATACTTGAAAACTAAAGAAGGTACAAGATACCGTATGGACCTTCCGTCTGCAATACGGGTCCTTATCTCCGTCGAGCTTATCTCCAGAAGCGGATTGTCCATGTGGAGTGCCCCCTTGAAAAGATCTTCCCTTGAGGCATCAAAGTTTGAGTCAAGGTTCGCATAGTCACCCTTGGGTTTGTTAGAATTTCCTGAATGTGCTTCTCCATCAGGACGCAGTGCAAGAATAAGCTGGCATTTCTCGGAAAGCTCCTTTGCCTTGTGCCACAGATGAAAGCCCGGAAGCAGGTCGTTTCCCATTATGAGGCCGATCTTGCCCTCAAGCTCAGATGAATATTTTTCCTCAAGATAGCAGATTGTGTCGTATGTATAAGAGACTCCCCCGCGGTCAATCTCACATGACTCTGCCTCAAAACGCTCGTCACCCTCACACGCAAGCCGGGTCATCTCCAGACGGTCCTGTGCAGAAAAGCCGCCGTTCATCTCCTTGTGCGGTGGAACAAAAGCAGGTATAAACAGGACCTTGTCATAGCCCAGTGTTGAGCAGACCTCATCAGCCAGAACAAGATGTCCCACGTGAATCGGATTAAAAGAGCCGCCTAGAACCGCAATCTTCATATTCAATTCTCCGATCCAGGAAACTGCTCTTCCATGCTGCTGTCAACAGACCTTTCCGCCATGAAGCTTGATTTGCCTGATGCCTGCTCGTCCGACGCCGAATGGTTCTTGCCCGGAGACTTGAGACGCTCCATCTGCTGTACAATTGAGACAATCTCTTTTCTTGCCTCGTCAATGTTCTGCCTGGCTGCAACCGAGACAGGAATGACCTTTGTGTCCTTTTCCTCCGCATGGATGATTTCAATCAGCTCACGAGCATGATCCATGGCACCCTCAATGTCTATCTTGTTGCACAGGACAATCCTTGGCTTTTCCAGAAGGTCAGTGCTGAAATCGTTCAACTCCTTCAACAGCTGACTGTATGCCGTTTTGTAATTCTCTGCGGAACAGTCAATCATAAAGAGAAGGCATGCAGTTCTTGAGATATGCTTAAGGAAACGGATTCCAAGGCCTGCACCCTGGGACGCGCCTTCAATTATTCCAGGAATGTCCGCTATGATAAGATCGCTTTCGGCATCAACATGAAGTACCCCCAGATTCGGAATCTTTGTCGTAAAAGGATAGGGAGCAATCTTTGGCCTTGCGTTTGTAAAGAGGTCAAGCAGACTGGACTTTCCTGCATTCGGGAAGCCCACAAGACCTACGTCCGCCATGATTGAAAGCTCAACTTTTAATACCCTTTCCTCGCCTGGTTTTCCGGGATGTGCGTAACGCGGTGCCTGATTTGTACTTGATTTAAAATGAACGTTTCCCCATCCGCCTTTTCCGCCTTCAAGAAAAACAAAAACCTCATCCTCGCAGTCTGTTGCAAAATCGTGGATAACCTCGCCTGTCTCACTGTCCTTTAGTGTTGTACCCGGAGGAACTGGAATCACAACATCGTCGCCGTCCTTTCCATAACGGTTCCACCCCTGACCGTCGCCGCCGTTCTTTGCCTTGAAAATCGGGTGATACCTGAGGTGTGCAAGAGTACGCAGGTTACGCTTTACGCAGAAAACGACATTGCCGCCCCTGCCACCGTCACCGCCATTGGGACCGCCGTTGGGAATATATTTCTCGCGCCGGAATGAAATGCAACCGTTGCCGCCTTTTCCGGAAATGACCGTAATGGTCGCCTCATCAGCAAACTGAATCATAAAATGCCTTCCGTTAAAAAAAAGACCCAGCATGAATGGTCACACTGGGCTCGCATAATGGTTAAGAAATAACTGGTACGAACTTAGTTCGCAGCTGCTACGGCTTCTACAGATACAACCTTGCGGTTTCTGCGTTCACCATAAACCACTTTTCCGTCTGCAATTGCATAAAGGGTATCGTCTCCGCCCCTCTTTACATTGTCACCCGGATGGATATGGGTTCCGCGCTGTCTAACCAGAACTGAACCTGCTGTTACCAATTCTCCGCCATATCTCTTTACGCCCAAACTTTTGGGATTTGAATCACGGCCGTTTTTTGCACCGCTACCACCTTTACTACGTCCCATTTTAATCCTCCGCTGAACTGAATCAGCCTAAATTATTCAATTTCTTCTCGCATCTGCACGTTGTCCGGATATTCACAAGTCAGATCACCAAAACCTGTCCTTAAAAAATCCGCCACGCACTTGAGCCTTCCCTTCAATTCAGGGTCAGCCGGATATTCACATTCCACATGGAAAGCGAGTGTTCCCCTTGTGGAAACATCCTTTTTTACAGTCAGAGCCTGCGTTGATTCCAGAACTTCAATCGCCGTACGCATCAGGCTTGATTCTGCCGCGCAAACGATGTCACTGCCCTTCCTCACAAACTCCGCATGACCCGTGGCCACACAACTCTTTATGCAGCCGTCACGGTCACAAACCAAAAGTACCGATGTCACCGATCTTAGATTGCAATGTCCTTAACGGTAACTTTGGTATACTGCTCGCGGTGTCCATGAAGACGGTGATAGTCCTTCTTGCTCTTGTACTTAAGAACCAGAACCTTCTTGTCCTTGAATGTCTCGCCAACTTCTACAGTTACCTTTGCACCCTTAACATAAGGAGTACCAACAGAAACCTTGTCACCATCGCTAACCAAAAGAACTGAATCAATGGTAATTGTGTCGCCAGCCTTTGCTTCGCTCTCGTCAATTCTGTCAACTGTAAGGACGGCGTCTTTCTCAGCTTTGTACTGATTGCCTTTATACTCAACAATTGCGTACATTTTAAAACCTCTATGTATGCTATTTTGCCAAAGGGAGTAAC
>JAGCYQ010000099.1 GCA_017960765.1 Treponema sp. | reverse complement strand
TGAGTGGACGGGATGGGTTCCCGCAGATTCATTGAGCGTAGGAAGAGGAGGCCCCACAATTTTCACTCCAATAGAGCTTATAGAATGGGATCTTGAAGGGAGTAATCTGATATAGAAAAAGTGCTGGAAAAACAAAAAAACAGTGGATTTTTTTATACTAGTATGCTAGAATACTAGTAGGAGAATTTCTGTTATTAGAGGTTGATTATGAAACTTACAGTTGAAGGAATAAAGGACACATCTGATTGGAAGGCCAGGGGTTACGCTCTTCCTGAGTTTGACAGGGAAAAGGTCATGGAGGCTACCAAGGCCAATCCGTTCTGGATTCACTTTGGTGCGGGAAACATATTCCGTGCTTTCCAGGCCAATGTCGTGCAGGAGCTTTTGAACAAGGGTGTGCTTGACCGCGGACTTGTTGTTGCAGAAGGTTACGATTACGAGATCATAGAAAAGATGTACAGGCCTCACGACAACATCGGAGTTCTTGTGACTTTGAAATCAAGCGGTTCAGTTGAAAAAACTGTTGTTGCATCAATCATGGAATCGCTGACTGCCGACAGTGCAAACGAAAATGACTGGTCACGCCTGCTGGAGATTTTCCGTTCTCCTTCACTTCAGATGGTAACATTCACAATCACCGAGAAGGGCTATCTTTTAAAGAATGCCGGCGGAGTCTTTATGCCTGGTGTTGAGGAAGATTTTGCCTCGGGACCTGTCTTGCCAAAAAGCTATATCGGAAAAGTTGTAAGCCTTCTTCATGAGCGTTATTCAAACGGTTCACTTCCTGTTGCTATGGTAAGCATGGACAACTGCTCACACAACGGAGACAAGCTGATGGCTGCCGTGACAGAGTTTGCATCAGAGTGGGAAAAGCGTGGTGTGTGCAAGAAAGGTTTCCTTGACTATGTGAACGACCGCAGCAAAGTGACTTTCCCATGGACGATGATAGACAAGATTACTCCGCGTCCTGATTCAAAAATAGAAAAGATTCTGGCTGATGATGGAATTGATGGACTTGAGCCTGTGATCACAAGCAAGAAAACTTATGTCGCTCCTTTTGTAAACGCTGAGGAATGTCAGTATCTTGTCATAGAGGATGCCTTCCCCAACGGACGTCCTGAACTTGAGAAAGCGGGATTGTATTTTACCAACAGGGCAACAGTGGACAAGGTAGAGAAGATGAAGGTATGCACATGCTTGAATCCGCTCCACACATTCCTTGCTGTAAGCGGTTGTCTTTTGGGCTATACTCTGATTGCCGACGAGATGAAGGATGCTGATTTGCTCCGTCTTGTAAAACGCCTTGGCTATGACGAAGGTCTCCCTGTTGTTGTGGATCCAGGAATCATCAAGCCGCGTGATTTTATTGACGAGGTAGTGAATGTGCGAATCCCCAATCCGTTCATGCCGGATACACCGCAGAGAATTGCATGCGACACATCCCAGAAACTCAGCATCCGTTTTGGCGAGACAGTCAAGGGATATCTTTCACGCTCAGATCTGAATGTAGGTGACCTGAAGGTGCTTCCTCTTGTATTTGCATTGTGGCTTCGTTACCTGATGGGAATCGGTGATGACGGTAATGCGTTTGACCTGAGCCCTGATCCTCTTCTGGATGAATGCAGGAAATATGTTGCCGATGTAAAGCTTGGTGGAGATGCCGACGCTGCATGTAAAGCGATTGAGCCTCTTCTTCATCGTGCAGAGATATTCGGCGTGGACCTTGCTGAATGTGGCCTTGAGCAAAAGGTAAAGGAATACTTTGCAATGCTGATTGCCTCAAAGGGTGCCGTTCGTTCTGCCATAAAAAATCTGTGCTGAAATTATCACCTATGATGACTGCGGTATGAGAAAACCTGAGGACACGCTCTACAAGAAAGTCGGAGAAACTTTCTGTAAATGCAAATAGAAAAAAGTCGCCTGATATGCGACTAAAAACTTAACGTAATGGATTACAATTTTCTCTAGTATGTTTGGACTAGAGAAATTTTTTACGTTGTCTATCATTGGTGAACTTGTCAACAGAAAAGGCTTGTTCAGCAACAATCAAAAGTACGATTTCCTCAACCAATGCTCGCCGCTTATGATTGCGGTTGTAAAGGGCGATCCAAAGATGGTCAGAGTTCATCTTGATGCGGGTGCAGATTCAAATGAAACTGATGCTGACGGATTTACACCGCTGATGGCCGCTGTCATTTTCTCAAGAAAGGAAATAATCAGGATTCTGCTTGATCATGGGGCAGATGTTAACTCAAGGACAAAAAACGGTCACACGGCTCTTGTGTATGCAAGTTTCTTTTCTGACAGTGAATGCGTAAAGATGCTGATTGACGCCGGTGCTGAAATTACTGTTCCGCGATTAAGGCATGATAATTCAATTAAAACTTTTCCTGACACGCTCAGCTTCTACATGCATGAATACATGAATCAGACTGGCCTGGACATTTCAAGCATATACAAGAACACGGAGATTTCGGAGAAAAGCTATGCCCTGACCAAACAGACATTTTCAAAAATCAACAGGAACATCAACAGCAATGAAAAACAAAATTATCATCCAAAGAAAAACACAATCCTGCTCTTGGCCTTTGGAATGAGGCTGAACCTGGAGCAGACAGAGGAGCTGCTTTTTAGTGCGGGTTACACTTTTGATGAGACAAGCCGTTTTGACATGATTGTGCGCGAATCAATAGAACAAAAGGAATACGACCTTGGAAAAATCAACGATATAATCTTTAAGGAAACAGGAAGGACAGTATTCAGGTTCTGGGAGAAAGATGATGAGGAGGAAGTTGATGAATTATGAGGAAAATTTCTTGCGGTCGCCTGAAAGTAAACGGAATGATAAAAAGTCGCCTGTAATGCGACCAAAAATTTATTCCTGGGTTGTAAAATAAACTTAAGAATAACAAATGCCGCCTGTAGTTTCGGACGGTAAAGTATGGAGGTTGAAATGAAGAGATTTGTTTTGGGAATACTTTTGTTTTTTGCATCAGTATGTTGTTTCGCAGCTGAAAATGGAGTCGGAATGTACATGAAGGCCGAGGCAGGTTATGCATTCTGGGCACCGGAAATTAACAATGCCTATTGCGAGTCGGACTGCTTTGAATTTGATGTAGCCTTTGGTCTTTTCCCGATAACAGGAAACAGGAATTTTGCAGTGGAAGCAAGTGTTGATTGCAATTTTGGCGGAAAAGATGAATTGAAGACAATGGTCATTGCTCCAAAAATCATGTTGGTGTTTTACATCCCGATGGAAAGCCTATTTGGAAACAGTCCATTAGTCGAGCACTTCATGCCTTACACTGGAATCGGTTTTTCCGTTCCAATTCAGAAAGTTGAGTATGCCGGCATAAGCGAGCTGAATACATCCTTTAAGATTGACCTTCAGTTTGGATGCGGATTTGAGATAAATGATAAGCTGATGCTTTGTGTAGATTGGAATTCAGGCTTGCTAAGGCCATGGAGCTGGTCTGTTGGGGCTGGAATTATTTACATATTCAAATAAAGGAGGAATAGTCTATGAAAAGAAATTTTCTTGTCGTTTCGCTTATGGTTTTGTTTGCGGCTTTGTTTGTGTCATGTGCAGATGGCATAAAAGGCAGCATGGATACTGGTTCCTATACGATGGGTGGACAGTCATCAGGTGGAGGAAACAATTCAGGCTCAGGTAACGGAGGCGGTAATTCCTCTGGCTCAGGTGGCACAACATTTCTTTCCGGGACAACTTGGATACAATCTGGCATCGATCCCAGTCTTGGTGCAGGATATCAAAATCCAGGTACTGGAAATTCTAGTCAAGGAACTGTCGTTTTTGCCGCATCAGGAAATAAAGTGACCTCAACAATAGGTTCTCAACGCCTGGTATGGGATTACAGAATGACAGATTCTAGAACTGCAGAGTTTTCGATATACAATAGTCCGCAATCTTATGTTTTCGTAATCGATGAATTTGATGAGAATAAGGCTACATTTATGTATTTTGTCTGGACCAAGCAGTGATAATTATAGATAGAATTTATCCAAAATTGATGCTCTAAATCGTATTGCCAGCATGGTGTTACTGTGTTGGCAACTCATGCAACAAGCCGGTAATCGGCAACGGCTATTTCTGTAATAGAGGAACGCATAGAGTCGATAATTTGCTCTAATTTTTTTGCGACCTCATCAGAAAAAGA
>JAGCYQ010000098.1 GCA_017960765.1 Treponema sp. | reverse complement strand
AGGGAGTAACGGGTTCCCTATAGGCCAATTCCACTTGTGCCCTATATGCACAATGAGTGTAAATGATTTTATCAGATTTTGGCGGTTAAAGTCAAGACGTAAACGCGGATAATTAGGAATTAAGATTGCCTTGCCAGCCTGTCATTGCCGTGCTCGACACGGCAATCTATCGGTGACCTACCAGGCCAGCGGAGGATCCCGGATCAAGTCCGGGATGACGGTGCATACAAAACAAATTCCACGTTTCACATGATCTTTTCCAGCTTTATTTTCATTTCCATGTTAAATTCTTCTTTAAATTCTTCAAGCATTTGGATGAGATTATTGGGAAAATCCTTGTCCATTATGAAGAGGGCGGCGGCGGAACAGGCTCTTCCTTCTCCACGCTTAAAGGACACTGACACAGGATAGGCATCCTTAAAGGTGTAAATATATATGCAGTCTTCTTTAAGCTCATCACTGTCGAAAATGGAACCGGAAGCAAGCATACTAGTCAATGCCATGTCATAAACACCGTTTCTGGTATTCCAAATCGAGGCAAAGCTCAAGAACACTTGCCTTTCCATTTCTTCCTTGAGTCGTGGAGGTAAAACGCTCAGGTCATAGTCCATCATGTCGGCCATAAGCTGTATTACGGAACTTGAAGAATCCTTTACAAGCCTGTAAACTGCGGTCGGTTTTGAATAATCTCCGTCCTTTATCTTCTTTGCATTTTCCTTCACATTAAAACTATCGCTTAGGAACATTTCTATATAGGCATCACACGAAGCCTTTTCCAGCATAAGGTCAATGAGAGAAAGCCCCTGCTCCATCAAGGTCTTTTCCTTGGGGGATTCTTCCTTTGCACGCGGTTTGGCAAAAACCATCAGACATGCCAGAGATAAAACCATAATCAAAACACGCTTTTTCATAAACAACACCTCACATTCATGTTACATGATATAGAAAAATTGAGCAAGGTCATAATTTATAAATGCCACAATCCATTTGGATGTTACTGCGCGGTACCGCACAGCGACTGACGTCGCTGACGTAAAATAAATTTCCTTACAGGTTTAGCCAACGCTAGTTGGCGTTGCGAACTAGGCGGAAGCCGTTGTAGACGTACCTGCTGTTGGGAGTGTCGTTGTAACGGTTGGTAACACGACAGTAATAGTCGAGCCCGAACCCATAATCCCAACATCCACCGCGAAGAATGCGAGAAGAACCTGAAATGGCACCAATCGGATTTGTCTGCTGATTGCTGCTGTATGAAGCGTACCAATCCCAGCACCACTTCCATACGTTTCCACTCATGTCATACAAACCGAGCTCATTTGGTGATTTTGTTGCAACATCATGTGTTTTTCCACCACTGTTACCCTCATACCATGCCACTGCATCAAGGTTGTCACTTCCCGAGTACTTGTTGTCCTTCCTTTTCTTGCCTCCCAATGCTGCAAATTCCCATTCAGCCTCTGTGGGAAGCCTGTAGCCATTTGCCTTTATGTTCATAGTTATATTTCCATTTATGGAATCTCTGTTACATGGCTTGTAGTTCCAGGTATCGGGATCCGTATTTCCGTTGACGCTGTATACAGGTGTCCTTTTGTCCATCATGCTCAGCTTGTTGCAGAAGACTATGGCATCAAACCATGAGACACATTCTACAGGTCGATTGTCCCCCTTGAAATAGCTGTTATTATTTCCCATTATGGCAGACCATTGAGCCTGCGTTATCTCTGCTTTTGCAATGTAATAGGATGATAACGATACGTTATGGACAGGCTTCTCATCATTTGCCCCAGAGTTACTTCCCATCTGGAATGTTCCTCCTTCCACATAGACAAAGGAATTCACGAGGTTCTTTAGGCTCTGTGCTTTCTGTTCAAGAACTGCCTTTTCTTCTTCTGCAGTGAAAAGTGAGCGGACAACACGGAAGCCTAGGTTCTTGGATTTTGTATCAGCACTATCACTGTCACGACAAGAAACCTTGCAGCTGTTGTCATAACAGGTGAAACCACCGCCACGGTTTACCCTATATGAAGATGATGAACTGTCCTTATTGTCACACCATTCCCAGACATTTCCGCTCATGTCATATAGTCCCAGTGCATTTGGAGTTTTCTTTCCTATCTCATGAGTTGTGCGCTCATCCGTGATGTCGTTGAATGAATTGTCTTCATACCATGCAACACCACTTAAATTATTGCTTCCAGAATATTCATAATCCCAGCCGCCTGCTGTTCCACCTCGTGCCGCTGCCTCCCATTCACCTTCCGATGGAAGACGGAAGCCGTTTGCACTGTAGTTGCAGTCGTAGTTTTCGTCATAGCAGGGTGTAAGCACCATTATTTTGCTGAGTTTGTTGCAGAAGTCACATGCGTCATACCAGGAAACATTCTCTACAGGACGTTTTTCCTGAACTTCTCCGGGTGCAGCACCTATTTTATAGTAACTCGGGTTCTTCTCCATTACAGCCATATACAGTTCCTGAGTTATCTCGTGCTTTGAGATTTCGTATGCATTGATAATCTGTGTTCCGCTTGTTCCTGCAAAATCATCAAGGTTTGTTTTCATGCCGGCAGGAATCACCGTTATCATTTCTTCCTTCATTATCTTTACAGCCTGTTCCTTTGTAATTACCCAGCCTGCGTAAAACACCTTTTTCTGTGTCTCGCCCTTTGCAATGGCAGTAACCTTATCTCCGCTAAGATCTGCTTTTGTGTACCATCCGTCAAAGGCGTACCCTTCTCTCGTAGGGGCAGCCAGAATCATACCGTCCTCAGCCGTATAGAAGTTTTTATTGGCAGGGTTCTGTGTGCCTCCGTTCAAGTGCCATTCAATAGCATATTCAATCTTAGATGATGCATCCACCAGTTTCATCTGTGCAAAAAGTGTTCCAGTAAACACCAGAAGTATGGAAAAAAACGTCAAAACTTTATAAATATATGCAAGGAAAATCGTAGATTTTTCGAATCCGCGTGACAATCATAAACGCAATCTTCCTCCAGTCAGACAACCCGAAAGTAAAGAATTTTCTCTTTTTTTCAAATTTTTGTGTCATTTTTTGTTAAAAATGGTGGGTCTGATACTATATATATAGTAGTGGGGCGGGAGAAAAAAAAATTGGAGGAATTATGGACAAAAGAGACTATCATAGGAAAAGTGTTGATGAGCTTACTTTTACAGATGACGGAATGTTT
>JAGCYQ010000097.1 GCA_017960765.1 Treponema sp. | reverse complement strand
CACCTTGGACAGAAACGGATTACGTCCAAGCAGATATTTCATTACAAAAGACAACATGCTCATCCTTTCAAGCGAAGTAGGAGTTCTTGATGTTCCGGAAAGCCAAATAGAAAAAAAATCAAGACTCATGCCTGGACGCATGCTTCTTGTTGATACGGTGCAAAAGAAACTCATCAGTGACAGGGACATAAAGGAAAGTTATGCGGCCGCACATCCATACGGTGAATGGCTTGATCAGAATATCGTTCATCTTGGGGACCTTAAAATTCCTAATAAGAAAATACCGGTTTCCACACAGGAAGAACGCAACAGGCTTTACCGTGCATTCGGCTGGAATTACGAAGACCTTAACGAAATGGTCCTTCCTATGGCACGTACCGGAAGTGAGCCTACTGGTGCAATGGGTGTTGACACTCCTCTTGCCTGCATGTCAGACAAACATCCAAGCCTTTATTCATATTTCAAGCAGCTTTTTGCTCAGGTTACAAATCCTCCAATCGACAGCCTGAGGGAAAAGATTGTTACCGATACTACAGTTTATGTAGGAACTGACGGAGACCTGCTTCATACAAAAGGTTCAAACTGCCATGTTCTTGAAATCAACAATCCGATTTTGACGGGTACGGACCTTATTAAAATTGCCGCATTGAATCAGAACGGATTAAAGGCAAAGACTCTGTCCCTCTTGATTGATATTTCAGATGGATTCGGTCCTGTAGACGGAAGCAGACTTGAATCTGCACTGGACAGTATTTTCAATCAGATTGATTCAGCGTATTCCGAAGGATTCAACATCATCATCCTGAGTGACCGTGGTGTGGATGAAAATCATGTTGCAATTCCTTCGCTGCTTGCGGTCAGTGCTGTTGAGCAGTATCTTATCCGTACGAAAAAACGTACAAAGATTTCTATCATTCTGGAAAGCGGAGAGGTCCGTGATGTTCATCAGGCGGCGATGTGTCTGGGTTACGGAGCACGTGCTGTAAATCCATATCTTGCACAGGAAGCCATTACTGAGCTTATTGATCAGAAACTTCTTGACAAGGATTATCATACTGCGATTGACGATTACAACAAGGCGATAATAGATGGTATCGTAAAGATTGCGGCAAAGATGGGAATCAGTGCGGTACAGTCCTATCAGTCAGCACAGATTTTTGAGGCAGTTGGAATTGCACCTGAAGTAATAGAAAAATACTTTACAAATACAGTAAGCCGTGTTGGTGGAATTACGCTCAAGGAAATTGAGGAGGATATAATCTATCATCACGAGCAGGCATGGAACGCTCTGGGACTAACAGTTAACACTCATCTTGATTCTGTAGGCTACCACAAATTCCGCCGTGGCCCGAATGCAGAGGATCACCTGTATAATCCGGAAACAATAATCGCATTACAGGAATCAACACGTAATGGTGACTATGCAAGGTTCAAGGAATACACTGCAATGGTTGATGATAATTCTCATCCACACACTTTGCGTGCAATGCTTGATTTTGATTTTGCATCTGGATCTGGAGAAATCCCTCTTGATGAGGTTGAAAGCGTTGACTCAATTGTTCAGCGCTTTAAGACAGGTGCCATGTCCTATGGTTCAATAAGCGAGGAAGCCCACAAGTGCATGGCGGCGGCTATGAATCATCTTCACGGAAAATCAAACAGCGGAGAAGGCGGTGAAAAACCTGAGCGTATTGGAACAGAATACAACAGTGCAATAAAGCAGGTGGCATCGGGAAGATTCGGTGTAACAGAAGAATACCTCCTGAGTGCAAAAGAGATTCAGATAAAGATGGCACAGGGTGCAAAGCCTGGTGAGGGCGGTCATCTTCCAGGAAAAAAAGTTTATCCATGGATAGCTCAGACACGTCTTGCAACTCCCGGTGTTTCCCTTATCTCTCCACCTCCGCATCATGACATTTATTCAATTGAGGATCTGGCCCAGTTGATTTACGATCTTAAGAATGCAAACAGGGATGCAAGAATCAGCGTAAAGCTTGTAAGTGAGGCTGGTGTAGGAACAATCGCCGCAGGTGTTGCAAAGGCTGGTGCGCAGGTAATCCTTATTAGCGGTCACGATGGCGGAACTGGTGCGGCTCCGATTTCTTCAATTCATCATGCGGGCTTGCCATGGGAGCTTGGACTTTCCGAGGCTCATCAGACATTGATTCGGAACGGCCTGCGTGGTCGCGTGATAATCGAAACCGACGGAAAACTTATGAGCGGACGTGATGTTGCAATTGCATGTCTCCTTGGTGCGGAGGAATTCGGTTTTGCAACTGCCCCGCTTATTACAATGGGATGTGCAATGATGCGTGTATGTAATCTTGATACATGTCCGTTTGGTGTTGCAACTCAAAACGAGAAATTACGTGCACGTTTCCCCGGTAAGCCTGAATATGTCGAGAACTTCATGAAGTTTATTGCACAGGAGCTTCGTGAGTACATGGCAAAGCTCGGTGTAAGGACTGTCACTGAGATGTGCGGAAGAACCGATTTGCTCAGGATGAAGGAGAAACAGGGATTCAAGCGTGCAGGTCTTTTGGATCTGAGCAGGGTACTGGCAGTATCTGGCAGTAGTAAGCAGGGAAAAGTAAATGAAGAGTGGAAAACACAGCGTGATACATTCAATTTTGAATTAGAGAAAAAGCTGGACCTTGCATCACTTGTACCTTCATTTGAAAAGAAGGCAAACCTGTCTGACAGTCCGATTTCCATTCAGTCCATCGACCGTACCGTGGGAACAATCCTTGGAAGTGAGATTCAAAAGAAATTCGGAAATACACTAAATGATGACGCATACCGTGTGAACTTTAAGGGAGGCGGCGGTCAGAGCTTTGGTGCATTCATTCCTCGTGGCCTTACTCTTTGTCTTGAAGGCGAGGCAAACGATTACTTTGGAAAGGGCCTGAGCGGTGGAAAGCTTGTTGTAAAGAAGCCTGTTGATTTTAACGGCAGTGCTGACGAGAACATCATCATCGGAAATGTTGCATTGTTTGGTGCCACAAGTGGAAAAGCATTCATCAACGGTGTGACAGGAGAGCGTTTCTGCGTAAGGAATTCAGGAGCTGTTTCTGTTGTGGAAGGATGCGGTGATCATGGCCTTGAGTATATGACAGGTGGAGTTGCTGTTATTCTTGGACAGACAGGACGTAACCTTGCGGCTGGAATGAGCGGTGGAGTAGCCTATGTCCTGGATGAGCATCATGATCTTTATAAGAGGCTCAATCATGGTCTTGTAAAGATGTACGATCTGGATGATGAGACAACGACTGTTCAGGGTACAACAGACTGTGACCAGCTTCATGATTTGATCGAGCAGCATGCACGTGAGACAGGATCTAAAAAAGCAAATGACATACTTTCGGACTGGGAGCATTACAAGACCTGCTTTAAGAAGATTATCCCGAATGATTATCTTAAGGTCATGACGGAAATTGCAGTTCAGGAAAAGTCTGGTGCAAAACATGATGAAGCAGTGCTTGCGGCATTTAAGAAATGTACAGCGTAGAGAAGGAGAACGACAATGGCAAAACCAACTGGATTTATGGACTATGAACGTATAGAAAATGGAAGCTATGAGCCACTTATCCGCATAGAGAATTTCAAGGAATTCCATCCTGTGATGAACGATGCAAAAAGACGTGAGCAGGCAGCACGTTGCATGAACTGTGGAGTTCCGATGTGCCAGAGTGCGATAAAGCTTGCAGGCATGGTAACAGGATGTCCGCTTCATAATTATATTCCTGAGTGGAATGATGCGCTTTATAAAGGTCAGTATGACATGGCGGCATGGCGTCTTTTAAAGACATCAAGCTTCCCGGAGTTCACAGGCCGAGTTTGTCCTGCACTGTGCGAGAAAGCATGCAATTGCGGAAATCCTGTATGCAACGATGGAGCAGTAACGATTCACGAGAATGAGCTTTATATAATCGAAAAAGCCTTTGAATCAGGGTACATGAAGCCTCAGATTCCAGCTGTAAGGAGCGGTAAGAAAATTGCCGTGATTGGAGCGGGACCTGCCGGACTTGCATGTGCTGACTGGTTAAACCGCCGTGGTCATAGTGTTACAGTTTACGAGCGTGAGGATAAGGCCGGTGGACTTCTGATGTACGGAATCCCCAACATGAAGCTTGATAAAAAAATTGTTGACCGCAGGATTGAGCTGATGAAGGCTGAGGGAGTTGAATTTGTATTCAATGCAGATGTCGGACGTGGAGCATCCGCTGAGCATATCCTGAATGAGTTTGATGCTGTTGCATTGTGCTGTGGTGCAAAAAAAGCCAGGGCACTTGGAGCCGCTGGAATAAAAGATCTTGCAACAGGAAGGCAGGGTGCTGATGGCGGAATGATGTTTGCCGTTGATTTCCTTAAGGCTGTTACAAAATGTGTCATTGCAACAAGCGATGCACTTGAGCAGGTAAACATAAACCCAGCCAACAAGCAGATTGCACAGGTACTCTATGATCAGCACGGAATCCAGATAGAGAACAAGAATGAAATCATAGTCGGTGGCGGTGACACAGGAAACGACTGCTGTGGAAGTGCGATTCGTCTGGGATGTAAGTCAGTTGTCCAGATAGAGATGATGCCTTGTCCTCCAGTTGAACGGACCGCAAACAATCCATGGCCACAGTGGCCAAAAATCCTTAAAACAGATTACGGTGCAGAAGAGTCTATTGCAAAATTCGGACATGACCCGCGAATCTATGAGACTACAGTAAAGGAAGTCATAAGTGAGAACGGACACATTACTGCAGTACGTACGGTAGAAGTTGAATTCAAAATGATAGACGGAAAGCGTCAGCTTGTTGAGCGCGAGGGTACGGAGAAAACTCTTCCGTGTGATCTGCTTCTTGTTGCGGCAGGCTTTGTCGGATGCGAGGAATACACGGCGCAGGCATTTAATGTCGGTCTTGGTCCACGCGATACAGTTGCAACGGCTCTCAAGGAATCACATAAGTCAACTTCATTCAGCTCCGATACAGGCTATAGGACAGAGCAGGAAAAAGTCTTTACTGCAGGTGACATGCATCGTGGTCAGTCTCTTGTTGTCTGGGCAATTGCTGAGGGCCGGGAATGTGCACAGGAAATCGATGATTTTTTAATGAGATAAAAGAGCGGTTAAAATGAGCGAAGATAAATTTGAGGATGAGTGCGGAGTAGTTGGAATCTATGGTGCAGAAAATGCAGCGGGGCTAAGTTATTATGCACTCACTTCCTTGCAGCATCGCGGTCAGGAAAGCGCAGGAATTGCCGTAAGCGACGGAACAAGGATAAGGATGCACAAGGCTGAGGGGCTTGTGAGCGATGTTTTTGTTCATGGTAGCTTTGACTCCTTAAAGGGAAATATTGCTGTAGGACATGTGCGCTATGCGACTGCAGGTGGAAGGACACTGGATAATGCACAGCCTTTCTTGAACTCATTTAAAAACGGCTCCATTGCCCTGGCTCATAACGGTCAGCTTGTAAACCACACCAAGATGCGCGAGATTCTTGAGGATTACGGATGTACTTTTTCAAGCTCCAGTGACAGTGAGGTAATATTAAAACTGATAGTCCACAAGTTTATCGAGAACGGTGGTAAACTGGGAAGCAGCAATGATGAAAAATCAAATCAGACAGAGAATCAGAAACGCTTTGTTGAAGCGGTGATACAGACTGCACAGCTGGTAAAAGGATCCTTTGCATTGACCATAATGACGGAGAACATGCTGATTGGAGTTAGGGATCCGAATGGAATAAGGCCTTTGTGTATCGGTACAATAGAAAGCAGCAGCAATCCTGAAGCCTCCGTTATAATCACATCTGAATCATGTGCCATTGATGCAGTGAATGGTCAATATCTTCGTGACGTGGAACCCGGGGAAATAGTCGTAGTCAACAGGGATGGCCTCAAGTCAATTAAATACGCACAGGAAAAAAAGCGCACATGTATTTTTGAGTACGTTTATTTTGCAAGGCCTGATTCTGTAATAGACGGAATATCCGTTCAGGAAGCAAGGTATAAAATGGGAGAGGTTCTTGCTCAGGAATCTTCTGTGGAGGCTGATATCGTAATCGGTGTTCCGGACAGCGGACTTGGTGCGGCTCAGGGATATGCAAGGGCAAGCGGTGTTCCCTATGGCATGGGCATCATCAAGAACAAATATATCGGACGTACATTTATCGCTCCCACTCAGGCAGAACGTGAGAACATGGTTTTTGTAAAGCTCAATGCAATACGAAGCGACCTTGAGGGAAAGCGTGTCATTGTTATAGATGATTCCATAGTGCGCGGAACCACTAGCCGTCGTCTTGTTCAGATACTGAGGAGAGCAGGGACAAAGGAAGTTCATTTCCGTGTTTCATCGCCTCCAGTAAAGTTTCCGTGTCATTTGGGCATTAACACTCCAAGTAAAGCAGAGCTCATATCCAGCACACATGAACTTGAGGCAATCCGCAGGGAAATTGGTTCTGACTCATTGGCATTTATTTCTCTTGATGGCATGAAGAAAGCATTAAGCTCATGCTGCCCTGTGGGAAAAAACAGTGCTGACCAATGGTGTGAAGGATGCTTTAATGGTGAATATCCTGTGTGATATTATCCGTATGTCTTGATTATGTTTTCAGCAACAGCTAGTTTCTTCAGGCCGTTGTCCATCGCTTCTTTCTCGATGTAATGATGGGCTTCCTGCTCTGTCATGCTCATGTTCTGCATCAGGAGCATCTTTGCACGGTTTACCTGCTTTATTTCCTCCATCTTTACTTTGAGCTGTGTTGTACGGCTGAATAAAACCTGTGTCTTGTACTGAACTGCAATGGCCGCCTTCAGCATATTGTAAAAATAGAACATGTCAAACGGACTTACTACAGTGAGGATTCCGCATATCTCGACCCTGTGGCTTATCTGCTCAAAGAATTCCGTCGGTGTCAGAAGCAGGACAGTACTAAGGGAGTCAGAGATGTCCAGTGCAAAATCACAGCCTTCACCTTCCGCATAATCAACAATCACGATGTTGTAGACACGCTCTGTGACCTGTCTGCGTGCCTCGTTGAAATCATCAAGAATTGTTGTCTCAAAAATCGGTGGAATCAGCAGTGCACTTAGCGATTGAGAAAGCTTTGAATCTTTTGCAACAACTAAAACTCTATGGGTGTCTTCTGTCATTTTAGAATCCAAGAACTTCCTTGGGGAAAGTACTTTCCTCTGCCAGTTTCTTTGCAGCGGCCAGTGTGTCGGGGAGTGTGGCCATCTTTGCATCATCAACTTCAAAAAGGTTTTCTGTTACCGGTTCCGGCGGCTCAAGATTATTCTTGATTCCATCCAGGGCGGCATAAATCAACAGGGTAAAGACGATATAGACATTGCACTCACAGTCCGGATTTCTGATTTCCAGGCGGCTTGCATCTGCATTGCTTGCATAAGGAACGCGTATCAATGTTGAGCGGTTCTCGTGACCCCATGCGACATAACGGGGGGCCTTGCATGAACCGAGCCTGTCATAGGATGCTTTTGTGCAGTTCATGTAATAAGTGAATTCCTGGACATGCTTCAGGATACCTGCAAGGACATTTCTTTTTTTAGACGGATCAGAGCATGAGATGTTGATGTGGAAGCCTGTACCTGCACTGTCTGGCAGAGGCTTTGGAGAAAAGTCTGCATAAAGGCCTGCGCTTGCGGCACGTGTACGGACAATCCATTTGAATGTTGCGGCGTTGTCTGCGGCGGTAAGTGCATCTGAATAATGAAAGTCAATCTCGTTCTGACCGGGGCCTTCCTCGTGATGGCTTGATTCCGGCTGTATGCCCATCTGCTCAAGTGTAAAGCATATTTCACGGCGGATATTCTCACCCTTGTCTTCCGGTGCAATATCCATGTAACCTGCGTTGTCAAAAGGAATCTTTGTCGGCTCGCCTTTTTCATCCAGCTTAAAAAGATAAAATTCAATCTCTGTTCCGAAGCTGAATTCAACTCCATATTCATCGCGTGCTTTTTTTACTGCATTGGAAAGGATAGTGCGGCAGTCTTTCTTATATGGTGTACCGTCAGGATAGGATATCGTGCAGAACATCCTTACAACCTTGCCTGTTGTCGGACGCCATGGAAGAACCGCAACAGTGGTGGGATCTGGATGCAGGAACAGGTCAGATTTTTCTGGAGTCTCAAAACCAAAAACCGCAGAGGCATCAAAACTTACTCCGTTTTCAAAAGCATTCTTAAGCTGCCCCGCCATGATGGAAATATTTTTCTGTACACCACGCAAATCAAAAAAGGCCAGACGGACAAACTTTACATCCTCTTCCTCTACATAATCCAAAACTTCAGATACTGTATACATATTAACTCCTAGATTCATTATAGATTATTATAAACACGCTTTCAAGAACTCGATAAAGAGCGGGCCCGGGTTGTTAGGACGGCTCTTGAATTCTGGGTGGAACTGAACACCGACATGGAACTGTCCGTTTACTTCCACTGCCTCAACAAGAGTGCCATCGGGACTTGTACCGCTGATTACAAGACCTGAAGACTTCATCTGTTCCCTGTAGTCGTTGTTGAACTCATAGCGGTGGCGGTGACGCTCGTTGATGACATTGCCATCCTCAGATTTTACACATGCATCTTTATATGCCCGTTCCAAAGTTGTTCCTTCTGCGACAACACAGGGATAGCTTCCAAGACGCATAGTTCCGCCTTTAATCACACCTTCCTGATTTTTCATCAAGTCGATGACAGGATGCTCGCACATCTCGTCAAACTCACGGCTGTTGGCATCTACATATCCAAGTACTGAGCGTGCAAACTCAATCACTGCAATCTGCATTCCAAGGCATATTCCAAAATACGGAACCTTGTTGACCCTTGCATAACGGCAGGCACTTATCATTCCCTCAATTCCACGGTGACCGAAGCCTCCCGGAAGTATTATGCCCTTGCAGTCCTCAAAAAATGAAGCGGCATTTCCATCTGTGATGCTGTCTGAATCCACCCATTTTATCTTTACGTTCTTTCCGACAACAAAGCTTGCGTGGTTCAATGACTCGATTATGCTCAGGTATGAGTCGTGGAGCTTTACATATTTTCCTACAAGCGCAATCTGAATCTCACCATCGCGGGCATGAATCCTTTCAACCATCTTTGACCACTCGGAAAGCGCTGAATCATCTATCTTGTTTTCCAGTCCCAGGTCACGGCATACAACATCATCCATGTTCTGGGCATGAAGCATTAGTGGAACCTCATAAAGGCTCTTGCATGTCGTGTTGTTGATTACGCAGTCTTCTCCGACGTTACAGAAGAGGGATATCTTTTTCCTGATGTCTGAAGGAATCTCCTTGTCGCAGCGTGCAACAATTATGTCAGGATGAATTCCAACTGCCATAAGCTCTTTTACGGAATGCTGTGTGGGCTTGGATTTGTATTCATCGGAACCGCTGATGTAGGGGACAAGACATACATGAATAAAAAGGCAGTTCTTTCGTCCGACTTCAAGTGCCAGCTGACGTATTGCCTCAAGGAAAGGCTGGCTCTCTATGTCTCCGATTGTACCTCCGATTTCAACGATACTTACATCGGCTCCGCTTACCTCTGCATTTTTCAGGACAAAATCCTTGATCTCGTTTGTGACATGAGGAATGATCTGAACTGTCTGACCAAGATATTCACCCTGGCGCTCCTTGTTAAGGACATTCCAGTAAACACGTCCGCTTGTAAGGTTGGAATACTTTGTGAGCTTCTCGTCAATAAAACGCTCGTAGTGGCCAAGATCCAGATCCGTCTCTGCTCCGTCATCAGTTACAAAAACCTCTCCGTGCTGGAAAGGGCTCATTGTTCCGGGATCAACATTCATATAAGGGTCAAGCTTTTGTGATGCCACCTTAAGACCGCGGCATTTCAAGAGACGACCGAGGCTAGCTGCGGTAATACCTTTACCAAGACCAGAAACAACACCGCCTGTGACAAAAATGAATTTACTCATGATCATTATTCCCCTGTGAATTAAAATGCAAATGATTGATATCTATAAGGCTTGAGTTCTCCAGACTGTACTCGGATGCAAGGCAGTCAGCAAGAGCATTTGCCGTGTCTATTGAAGTAAGGCAGTCTATGTCCCGCTCAACTGCAAGACGACGAAGCTTTACGCTTTCTGCAACAGGATCACGTCCTTTTGCGGAGGTAGAGATGACATATACAATCTTTCCGCTTTCAAGAAGTGTCATGACGTTGTCATTGTAATTCTCGTGGACCTTTGCAACATGAGTAACCTGCATTCCGCTGCGTTCTATTGTTGCCGCGTTACCTGTTGTTGCATAGAGCTCAAATCCCAGATTGTAGAATTTACGTGCGAGTTCCGGTAATTCGGGCAGGTCAGATTCACGGACAGAAAACAAAATGCCGCATGGACTGTCATTCGCTGAAGGGGCAGATTTCGGCCTTATCATCTTCCAGCCAGCCGCTGCCATTCCCTTGAAGATTGCCTCTTCCCTTGTAGGCGCAATTCCAAGAACTTCTCCTGTTGACTTCATTTCAGGTCCCAGATGGGTGTCAACATCCATCAGTTTCTCAAAGCTGAAAACAGGAACCTTGACGGCAAAATAATCAGGCTTCCGGTAAAGGCCTGTGCCATAACCCAGGTCACGGACTTTCTCACCCAGCATGGCACGTGTTGCAAGCTCAATCATAGGGACACCGCTAACTTTGCTTAGGTACGGTACTGTGCGGCTTGAGCGTGGATTTGCCTCGATAATGTACAGGTCGTTTTCATAGATAAGGTACTGGATGTTTACAAGACCCTTTGTGCCCAGGGCAAGTGCAAGGTCGCATGACTGCCTTATGATTTTCTGTTCTATATCATCGCTGAAAGTTCCCGGATAAACTGCAATTGAATCTCCTGAGTGAATGCCTGTGCGCTCGATGTGCTCCATTATGCCTGGAATAAGGACATCCTCTCCGTCGCAGATACAGTCAACTTCAAGCTCTTTTCCTTCCATATATTTGTCTATAAGAACCGGGTTTTCTATTCCACCGCGCAGGATGATTTTCATGTATTCCTTTACGTCTGCATTGTTTCGGGCAATAATCATGTTCTGTCCGCCAAGAACGTAGCTGGGACGCATCAAGACAGGATAAGTGATTCTGGCTGCGGCTTCCAGGGCCTCGGCTTCTGTAAAAACGGTAAGTCCTTTGGGGCGCTTTATGTTAAGACGGTCGCAAAGCTCCTCAAATCGCTCACGGTCCTCGGCCAGGTCTATGGCATCGGCGCTGGTACCAAGGATTTTTATGCCCTGGCTGTCCAGGTATTTTGCAAGCTTTATGGCGGTTCCTCCACCGAATGCAACTACAACTCCAAGCGGTTTTTCTACCTTGAGGACATTCATGACATCTGGTGGTGTAAGCGGCTCAAAGTACAGACGGTCGGCAGTGTCAAAATCTGTGGAAACGGTCTCTGGATTGTTGTTTATGATTGCAACTTTATAACCGAACTTTTTGAGTGCCTGTACACACTGAACCGAAGCATAATCAAATTCAATTCCCTGTCCTATGCGGATAGGTCCTGAACCAAGAACAACAATGGTTCCTTTTGAATTATCTGACATAAAAACCTCTAAAAAACGAAAAGGCGACACCGATACCAACCGATGTCGCCCTTGACTTCATGCCTATATAATATCACTTTTACAAATCTGATGCAATAATCATGGCCAATAAAGTTTTGATTTTTTTTAAGCCGCATAATTTTACCGTTTCTTTGTATTTATACCCTTTAATTATTTGACTTTTGCCCTTTCGCCTTGTATAATTAGAGAGTTAGGAGAGGATCAAGGATGGTTTTATGGCAAAGAAGGAACTGGACAGATTCGACACAAATGCTAGAAGGGCTATACCGCTTTCAGTCAGGCTGACGCTTTTAACTGGTTGTGCAATTTTGCTTACGGGAGTGCTTGTTGGTATTGTATCTCTTACAGTCTTTAACAACGGCTATGTTGAGGAGATACAGGAGACTCTTATTTATACTTCTGACGGAGGAAACCGCGTTCTTGAGGACTGGCATTCTGCGGTAAAGAGCAACATGCATCTTTTCTCCCAAAACATGGACCTGAAACGGGCTGTTGCGGAAAAGGATAATGCCTCTATAAAAAAGCTGGTAAATGACATGTGCAGTGGAACGGACCTTGACTTTTTTGCTGTTGTGGATAAAAAAGGTACTGTCGTCTCCGGCGGTGGATGGGGCATCTCTGATGGTATTGACATTTCCTCTGTAAAAGGCATCAAGCAGGCTCTGGCAGGAAGAACGATACATACATTGGAACAGGTGGCCGATCTTGATTTTTGTACCATTTATTGTGTTCCTCTTGAAATCAACGGAAAAATAGAAGGCGCTTTTATAGGCGGATATGACTTGACCAATGGATTTGTCACCCTGATGCAGTCTAATTTCAATGTTGAATGTACGGTTTTCAGGGATATCCTTCGCGTTTCCACTACAATTGAAGGAGCTCTTGGTACCAATCTTGATAATCAGGCAATCATCGATCAGGTCATGAAGAAAGGCATTCCATATAAGGGAATCAACACAATCCGCGGGAAAAAATATTATTCAGTATATACCCCTCTGGAATCTGACGGCGGTGAGATAGTCGGCATGCTCTTTATAGCAAAAAGTGCCGAGACAATCGCAAAAATCAAGCAGGATGCTCTTAAATGGGTAATTCCATGTGTCCTTATCCTTTCTGCCGTCATGTTGTTCTTCTGCTATCTTTTCGTACGGTACCTGATGTGGCGTATCGGAAATGTATCTAACTTCCTTAACGATATGCAGACAGGAGATGCCGACCTTACAAAACGGTGCAAGCTGTTCACAAGGGATGAGATCGGTGACCTTGTTATTAAGTTTGACCTGTTCCTTGACAAAATGCAGCAGATGATCCAGGAATTGAAGACCTCAAAGCAGACCCTTACGGGAGCTGGAGACTCAATGTCCTCAAGTGCCCAGGAGACGTCATCTGCTATCACACAGATTATCGCAAACATCACGGGTATTTCAAATCAGATTGAGAATCAGGGTGGAACTGTAGAAAAGACAGCGTCTGCCGTAGAAGAAATATCTAAGGAAATAACGACACTTGACTCCATGATCGAAAGTCAGGCGGCAGGTGTAAGCGAGGCCTCATCCGCAATCGAGGAAATGATCGGAAACATCGCGTCTGTCAACTCTTCCGTGGAGAAAATGGCAGAGTCATTCGTGGCGCTTTCAAGCAACGCCCAGATGGGATTCAACAAGCAGCAGGACGTTAACGAAAGGATCAAGATGATTGAAAGTCAGTCACAGATGCTTGTTGAGGCAAACCAGGCAATCTCCAGCATTGCAGAGCAGACAAACCTTCTTGCCATGAATGCGGCAATCGAGGCAGCACACGCAGGTGAGGCAGGTAAAGGCTTCTCTGTTGTTGCAGATGAAATCCGTAAGCTTTCCGAGACATCATCCGCTCAGTCCAAGACAATCGGTGAGCAGCTGAATAACATCAAGGACTCAATTACCGAGGTTGTTTCCGCATCTTCTGATTCTTCCAATGCTTTTGCATCTGTATCAGGTAAGATAAAGGAGACCGATGAGCTTGTCATGCAGATTAAAGCCGCAATGGATGAGCAGAATGCAGGCTCAAAGCAGATCGGCATGACACTCCGCGATATGAACGACAGTACTGTTCAGGTAAGCCACGCTTCCAAAGAGATGTCCTCACGCAACGAGATGATCATGAAGGAAATAGGTGCGCTTAAGGATTCCTCAGTGATGATTTCCCGCAGCATGAAGGAGATGTCGGACGGAGCAAACAGGATCAACCAGACAGGTGCTGTGCTTAGCGACATTTCACATCAGATGGAGCATACGATTAAACAGATTGGTGGACAGATAGACTTGTTCAAGGTTTGATGGGTTTAGATAATATCAATTTACCACACGGCTTCGAGACCATTGAGTGATTCCGAATTCGTGTGGTATTTTTTTTATATCGACTGATTTCCGGTATACTTCCGGTTCTCGCTGATATCCAGGTTGTAATAGCGTTCCGAGGCCACAGTTGTAGGCGGTCCATGTCCCGGCATCAAGACAAGGTCATCATTTTGGCTTAGGATTTTCTTGAGGATGTTTGAGCAGAGAAGCCTCTTGAAATATGTGCCGGATGTATCACCTACGACCCCGGCAGTGATTGTATCTCCAGTGAACATCACGTTTCCGATTTTGAACACCATGCTGTCCGCAGAATGTCCCTGAACTGAATAATAATCGATGTCGAATCCCGCAAGCTTAAGTTTACCGTCACCACGGATAAGCTCTGCCTTTATTCCCTCAATCTCGTAGTCGGTTGCATAGACTTTTGGGGAATATATTTTTGTAAGGGTCGAAAGCCCGTGCACATGGTTCTCATGGTTGTGCGTTATCAGGACTCCGGTAAGGTTATAGCCGCCTTCCTCAATCTGCTTGATGATGTCGTTTGAGATTTTTCCCGGGTCGATTATGATTGCCTCCATTACAGCAGGATCATCGTTTACTACAAGATATGAATTAGTAAATTCCTCAAGACAAAGATGAAAATAGACTTTCACTGCTCATCTCCTGCATCGTCAAAATTGGAGCCGATCTCACCGATCATGCCGCCTTTTCTCCTGTCTATCAATGCTTCCCTTGTGTTGGAGAGCTTGAATGAGACACCTTCCCGTGCCGCCTCGTAGAATGCCGCCTTCTTAAGGTTGCAGTTGATCATCGATGTGTTGATTAGAATCGCCTTTATGAAACGGCTGTTGTAAAGGTCACTGTCGTCAAAGCTGCTCTGGTAGCTGGTGATTCCGTTAAAGTTGTTGTGGATGAGGTCACTTCCTGTAAAGGTGGCATGAACAAGCTTGCTGCCGGAAAATGACGAGAACTGAATGTTGCTCTGTGTAAATGAGCAGTCACTGAATGTCGAGAAATCAAACATGCACATTCTTGCCCTGAGCATGTTTGACTGAATGTTGTTGAATGAGCTGTGCTGAAAATTGCAACCGTAGAATTTTTTATTTCCTATATCCAGGTTGTCCAAAGCAATTCCGTCTGCATTCAGGTTGATTATCTTATCGTGAGACATGATGTACTGAATTATCGACGCTGACTCTTCCTCCGGAGAAGGGCAATGCTTAAGGCAGAAGGTGCTGTCTTCCAGTGTATCCTTTTCCTGGTTTACCCTTGAGATTGCAAAAGAGGTGCAGCCCGGATATTCACATTTATGAAACAAATACATATCTATAATTTACGCTATTGAAATCATTTAGTCAAATGGCTAAAATAGAAATATGTGTTGGAAATGCGGAAATAATGTAGAATTTGAGACAATTTCCAGGAATTCAGAGTGTCCGGTATGTCATGCGGATCTTCATTCCTGCAGGAACTGTGAGTATTATTCGCCCGGAAGTCATTACGACTGCCATGAGACTGTACAGGAAATAGTTACTGACAAGGAACGTGCCAATTTCTGTGACAGCTTTAAGATAAAAAGGCAGTGGAACGGCTCTTCCGGTGGCAGCGACAAGGCAGACCTTGCTAAAAAAGCATTTGACTCACTATTTGGATAATATCGATGAACGGATACATAGATTTTGCTTTTCTTGACAGCGGTACAGGCGGCATTCCGTATATGCTTGCATTAAAGAACAAAAGGCCACAGGCTCGTTGCGTTTACCTTGGGGACACGATTCATTTTCCATACGGACAGAAGACAAAGGAAGAGGTTATTGAGTCCGCCTCAAGTTCCATAGGCCTAATCATAAAGAAATGGAATCCACGCTCGCTTGTAATCGCATGCAACACCATCTCAGTTACAGCCCTTGATGAGCTTAGGGCACGTTTTCCGGATCTTGCCATAATCGGGACGGTTCCTGCAATACGGCTTGCCTCAAAGGTAACAAGGAACAAGAAAATCGGTTTGCTTGCGACAAATGCCACAGTAGCAAATCCATACAACGAGCGCCTGGTCAGGGATTTTGCAAGTGACTGCCAGGTATTCAACAGGGGAGACCCGGAGCTGATCAGTTTTATAGAGCACAAGTTCTTTAACGCCACAAAAGAGGAGCGTCTTGCCGCCGTAAAACCCGCCATAGATTTTTTCCATGACAAGGGCTGCGATACAATCATTCTGGGATGCACGCATTTTACCCATATCGCAAACGAGATGAAGGAAGCGGCAGGTCAGGACGTGATTGTCGTGGACAGCCGTGAGGGAGTCGTGAATCAGGCAATAAAGGTGGAGGATTCAATAAGTCAGGCCCCGGTCTCCATGGATGAGGCAGGAATAAATCATCCTGAGCTTCCCGAGGACTGCACTTTCTTCTGCACCGGTTACAAGAACCAGAAGGATGAGGAGGAATACCGCACCCTTTGTTCAAATTTCAATATTCCGTGGGGCGGTGTCGTGGCTTTGGAATAGACTTCCATAGTTTGACTTTTAGGCGTTTCTTTGCTATAGTATAGAAAATCTGGAGGACCTTTTATGGAAAAATATGTGCTTTCTGTTTTAGTTGAAAATCATGCCGGTGTATTGAGCCGCGTTTCTGGCCTTTTTAGTCGCCGTGGATATAACATCGACTCGCTTACAGTCTGTGAGACATCTGACCCCGCCCGTTCCCGCATGACCATTGTAGGAAGCGGTGATGAATATACTCTTGAGCAGATCGAGAAGCAGCTTTCCAAGCTTGTTGAGGTTATCTCTATCCAGCGCTGCAATCCTTCAGAGACCACACAAAGGGAAATGGCACTTATTAAGGTAAAGGCCACAGGAGAAAAAAGAGCCGTCATCATCGAGACATGCAACATCTTCCGTGCCCATATCGTTGACGTATCAGAGAATGCCCTTATCGTAGAGGCAACAGGAAGTGAGGACAAGATTTCTTCCCTTATCCGCCTGCTTGAGCCATACGGTATCCTTGAACTTCTTAAGTCAGGACTTACCGCAATGGACCGCGGCGACAAGATTATGAGCTGATTTTCCTCCCGGGAAATTCATGCGTCAGTTCTTGCCCTTAAACCACTTCTCATCATAGAGTTTCCAGCTGTTGTTTTCAAATACTGCATTGCCTGTCTTGAACACGCGAGAGAACACTGGAAACTGCTCGTTTAGCTCAGGAACGGGTATTTTTTCCCTTACATCAGGATCATTTATTTTCCCAAACACAATCTCCGTCCTCAAAACCTCATCCTTGTCCACCAACTCGACTGGAAACATAAGCTTGTCTTCTTTTATCATGTAATCATAGACAGTCATAAGCGAAGGCTGAACAGGATCCTTGTCCAAAAATCCCCATAAAGGAAATACCGGGAAAACGGACAGTTTCTTGCGGCTGTTGAATTCAAGGAGAATCTTTTTTGATATATTGCAGAGCAGGTTAACTGTGTCTTTGTGAGGAATTAATGCAAGCATGAAAATAGTATAGAGTAATTCTTTAAAATAGTGTAGTATTATGCCTATGAAAAACTTGAAATTATTATTTTGTTCAATCATCATGATTTTTGTTGCATGTTTTTGTTCCTGCTCCCAGTTTAAGAAGGGTGACTCGGTTTTAACATGTCAGGGAGTACCTCTTCTGGGACTCAATAAAGAGGCAGTCAATGCGTCCATAAAGGAACCTGAGAAGCAGAACTGCATGTATTTTGAATTCTCCGATAAACAGCGGCAGACAATGCTTGCAAAAGTCTCGTCAAAGAAGAAGCTTGCGTTACAGGCCGTCATCTCTGTTTCAGCTGGAAATGGAAAAGTAACTCTTGGCCTCATGAACAACGGACAGGAAGAAAATGAATATGTTTCTGTCTCTGAGGTTGTAAGTCCATCACTTGAATTTGATCAGACCGAAAACGTGACTCTTTCCTTATGCTTTGATCCGCAAAAACCTGTTCCTTCTGGAATGTATATTTCTTCGACATTGCCCTGCTCAGTTTCATCTGTCTCTTTCATAGATGCGATTATAGGGGTTGATTCCTTGAATCACATCTATGCGGCAGGCCCATCAGGAGGAGAAGTGAATCCAGGTGTAATTGATTTTTCCGACGGCAAAAAAATGTTTGACACCGAAATGGGACCGAATTCAATTTTGCCCAAAATCACTGTTGGCCTTTATCCTCCGGCATCAATCGGTACTATGGATGATCCCGCGTCAATAGTGTTCCATTATGGACCTGATTCATTCAAGCTATATGCCTCTCCAAGTCAGCAGACATTCACTTTGCAGTGTGCGGCACTGACAGAACCATTTGCAATACTGAGCGAGGACGGAAAGCCTAACATTCATGCGGCGTTTATGACTGCCAACTCAGCAGATGAGTATGCTCCAAATGATGACGGAATTGTGACAAAAGGATTGGAATGTGACATCGGTTTTATATTTGAATGGCCGCAGAGCAGATGGAGAAACAAGGATTACGAGCTTTTTGTGTGGGAGGAGTTCCCCGAGGTCCTGATTTTTGACTTTAAGAACTACAAGGTTCAGAATGAATTCTTTACCCGCATAGCATATTTCGTGGAAAAAAACGGCTACAAGGGAACTTTGGTCGGCGATGATTTTGTACGTGACAAGCATGGCTATAATGCCCACGATTACAAGGGTGATGATTTGGCAAGGTTCTTTACTCTTGTCAGCGAAAAAAACTTCAAGATAAACGCGCGTGAAAAGGCACTCAGACAAATTTTGCTGGACAATGGAATTATCCTGAACAACGGTGACGGAACATATTCTGGTGGAAGGGGAGCTGTCATTTCAATCGCAAGGGAATCTGCAAAGGATTTAAGACAGCAGTTAATGGCCCACGAAAGCTGGCATGGTATTTATTTCACCGATGCGGATTTCAGGGATTATGTTTCTGAGCTTTATGATGCGTTTGACAAGACTTCAATGGAATTCTTGAAGACATATTTTTCTTCATATGCTTCATTGCAGTATGACATAAAGGACGACTATCTGATGCACAATGAGTTTATGGCATATCATCTTCAGCAGTCGGTTTCCGCAACAGGCCCATACTTTAAGACAAGGGCCTCATGGAATACAATTGCAAACAATAATCCTGCGGCATGCAATTATGTCTACCGCAACGATGCAAAGGATTTCACCGAAACATCAAGAGCCTTGAGCCAGTATGTCTTTGAGCGTTGGGGCTTTAAGGCAGGTTCTACAGTATTAGTACAAAGACAATAAAAAGTAATATTTCATTAAAGAGGAGAAAAAATGAAAAAAACGAATTATGCCCGTCGCAGTGGATGGGCAGGCATCTTGGTTTCTGCATTGATGGCCCTGAGCCTTTTTGCAGGATGTGCATCGACTTCTTCTACCGGGGATGTCGAGTTAAAGGCTGATAAATCAGTCATTACCGGTGTGATGAGCAACGGTATGTCTTATTATGTTCAGCACAATTCAGAGCCAAAGAACCGTATCTCGCTAAGGCTTGTCGTAAATGCAGGTTCCGCCATGGAGGATGATGATCAGAAGGGTGTTGCCCACTTGATCGAGCACATGGCATTTAACGGTACCGAGCATTTTGAGAAAAACGGAATCATTAAATTCTTTGAGCAGATCGGATTGAATTTCGGTGCAGACTTGAATGCATATACTTCATTTGATGAGACAGTATATATGCTCGAGATTCCTGCTGACAATCCAGAATTCCTTGATACAGCCCTGTTGATCTTAAAGGACTGGGCAAACGGAGTGATATTCCCAGAGGAAGAGCTTGAGAAGGAACGAGGTGTCGTCCGTGAGGAATGGCGCATGAGGTCACTGGGCCTTAATGCAAGAATCAACGACCTTCTTGTAAAGCTTACCTTGAGTGGATCAAGATATGCAGACCGTCTTCCAATCGGTGACATGGACATCATCATGAACCAGAAGCGTCAGAGAATCGTTGACTTCTATAAAAAATGGTATCGTCCTGAGCTTATGTCAGTTGTAGTCGTAGGTGATGCAAATACAGATACTCTTGTTAACGCAATAAAGAAGACAATGGAGACGATTCCGGCATCAGAGAACCCGATTACAAAACCTGTGTTTGAGATTCCGGAAAACAAGACTAAGACTGTCTCAACACTCAAGGACCCGGAGCAGGCAACTGTATTGACTCAGCTTATGACCGTGGACACAAACTATCAGGCTCCACGAACTGAAAGCCAGTTCCGCCATGAGCTTGTGGAGAATACTGCATTTGCAATTGCAAACCAGCGTATAGTTGAGTTGAGCGTAAAACCTGAATGTCCATGGCTCGGAGCAAATTATCTTGCATCCAGTCTGACACAGCATTCAGTCATGATGGGACTTGCATTTGTTCCAAAAGACGGCCAGTACCAGAATGCATTAAAGCTTATCCTTGATGAGTATGACCGCTTGCTGTTGCATGGAGTTACACAGTCAGAGCTTGACGTTGTAAAATCCGCTATGTTTGCAAACGTCGAGCAGACATACAAGGATTCAGCAAACACGACATCTTCAGCAAGGGCACAGAATATCGTCAGCCAGATTGTTGCAGGAGGAACAAATATTTCCGATGCCGATAACTACAGGCTGTCAAAGAAATTCATCTATTCAATCACAGTAGAGGATGTCAACGCCGTGATAAGGGAAATGTTCCCGGATCGTGGAACCATCTGTCTTAACATTGCCCCTTCAGCCGACAAGAATCTTCCGTCAGATTCTGTAATCAAGGATATATGGACTAATTACCGCTCAGAGGAAATCGCCGCATATCAGGATCAGGCTGTAATAGATGAGCTGATGAAGGCACCATCAAAGAAGGCAAGCGTTGTATCAAAGAAGGCAATCAAGGAACTGGGGGCTACAGAGTATGTGTTTGACAACGGTGCAACAGTTTATACAAAGAAGACTGACTACGAGAAAAATACAATTCACCTTACAGCATGCAGCCGTGGAGGTCACTATCTTTATGACTCAAAGGATTATCCTTCTCTAAAGGCCGCAATGCAGGCTCGTATCATGTCCGGAATGGGAGACATGGATTACAGTCAGCTCAGGAAATTCCTAAGCGGAAAATCTGTCTCGATAAACATGGATGTCTCGAACACAACTGAGAGCGTTTACGGATATTCAAGCAAGGATGATGCGGAGGCTATGTTCCAGCTTGTATGGCAGGTTTTTGAGAATCCAAAGTTCACGACTGCAGGCTGGCAGCTTACAATGGATGACCTTAAGAACACTGCAAAGACATATAATCTTGAGCCTTTGGGAACATTCTCAAATAAGCTTAACGGACTCCTTTTCAATGATCCGTACCGTTTTGAGGGTGTAAACGATTCCTTTGTAAAGCTTGTTGACTCAAAGAAAGGTGAGCGCATGTTTGCAGAGAGGTTCAGCAATGCGGCAGACTGGGCATTTGTAATCGTTGGTGATTTTGATGAAAAGAAAATCATCGATTACTGCTCATCATACATCGGAACAATCAAGGGTGACAGCACAAAGAAGGATACACCAAAGGAACCTCTGTTCAAGATCGGAAAGGGAATCAAGAATGAATCTGTTGTTCAGGGAAAAGAAGCTCAGGGTGCGGCATTCGTCGGATTTGTCGGAAGCCTTGATTTGCCGGAAGACCTCTATGAAAGATGGCATCAGGAAGCTGTGTTCGGTCAGCTGAGGGCTCTTCTTGAGATCCGCCTTAGGGAAGTTATCCGTGAGGACAAGAGCGGTGCATACAATGTTACCGTGCAAGGAATACTTGACGGAAAAGAAAACCGCTATTACATGCTGCCTGTGATTTTCTCATGTGATCCCAGCAGAAGCCAGGAACTTATTCAGGCCGCAATTGAATGCATAAAGGACATCCAGGAAAATCCTGTGGATGATTCATATATCCAGACGCTCAAGGAAACATACAGACGCGACAAGGAGACAAACCTGAGGTCAAACGGATATTGGGCAAGCCGCATAATCATGGGAGCCTATCTTAAGGACGAGACTCTTGATGTTGTAAAGGATTCTACATCAGTTCCTTCTTGGATTACACCGGAAGCAATCATGGAGGCTGCCAAAAAGTACTTGCCGACAGACAATTACGTAAGCGCAACCCTGCGTCCCGAAAAATAATCAGTTCAAAATAAATACTCAAAACCCTGTTGCAGATAACTCCTGTGGCAGGGGATGAGTATGTCGCAGAGATGAACCTCACTGTTTGCCTTCCTTGTCAAATCTGCCCAAATGGTATATAATGGTAATAATATCGAAGGAAGGTGTACTATATGGATGTAAAGTCGGTAGGAATAATTGGAGCTGGTGCCTGGGGTACTGCTCTGGGAACTTCACTTGCACGCGGTGGACATAATGTTGAGATCTGGGCACTGGAGCAGGATGTAACTGATTCAATCAATTCTGTTCATGAAAACAAGCGTTATCTGCCGGGGTATTCTCTTTCTGAAAACCTTACGGCCAGCTGTGACATAAAAAAGGTTGCACTGGACAAAGACTTCATCATTCTTGCAAGTCCCTCACTATATCTTGCCTCGACAATCACCAAATTCGTAGATGTTCCAAACGTACAGAACGGTACCTCAATAATCGGATCTGTTACAAAGGGCTTTGTTCCTTCTGACGGACTTCCACATTTTGTTCTGGAGACCATGGAAAGTGCGCTTCCAGAGTGTTACAAGAATTCAACAGTATACATAGCGGGTCCTTCCCATGCTGAAGAGGTTGCACTTGGAAAAATCACAGGCCTGATCACAGCCTCAGAGCATCACCGCAATGCCATCCACATGCGCAACATGATGCGTGTTCCGGGGCTTATGGTTTATGCCTCTTTTGACACCATTGGAGTTCAGGTCTGCGCGGCGGTCAAGAATGTAATCGCTGTAGTTTACGGAAGCCTTGATGCCATGGCAGAGACAAGCGAAGTATTCGGTGACAATACCGAAAGCCTCCTTATGGCAGCTGGACTCAACGAAATCCAGACCATCGGTTTTGCAATGGGGGCTTCACATGCTGAGACATTCACTTCAATAAGTGGAGTAGGGGACCTGGACGTTACATGTAAGTCAAAGTATGGACGCAACAGGCGCTTTGGTCAGGACATAATCAAGACGGACATGCTCAGCCGCTTTAAGGATTTGGACGACCTGATTGCCAACGTAAACAAGATAGGCTACCTCCCCGAGGGTGCGATTGCCTGCAAATATGTACATCAGATAGCGGAACAGAAGAAGCTCAAGCTGCCGATATGCAACGCGCTTTACCGTCTGTTGAACAAGGAGCTTACACCGCAGGAATGCCTGATGTCCCTTGTGGAAAGAAAATAGTATAGGAGTTGATGTAAAATGCTTGAGAAAATAACCGGAACATTCAGTTCGATTGTAAAGACACTTAGCGGTAAATCCAAGATTACGGAAAAAAACATAGAGGAAACAGTTGAGCAGATCAAGATGGCTCTTTTGGAGGCCGATGTAAACCTCCGTGTAGTACGCCGTTTTGTAAACAGTACAATAGAAGAATCAAAGGGTGAAAAGGTTCTTAAAGCCGTAGATCCGGGCCAGCAGTTCGTAAAGATAATCCACGACAAGCTTGTTTCCATGCTGGGAGACAAAAAGACTGACCTTGCTCTGAAGGGACCTGATACTCAGTCCGTAGTACTGCTTCTGGGACTTCAGGGTGCAGGTAAGACCACCGCCGCCCACAAGCTTGCAGCACGTCTTAAGAAAGAAGGACGCAGGCCATTGCTTGTTGCATGTGACCTTGTAAGGCCTGCCGCTATTGAGCAGCTTTCCGTGTTGGGACAGAAAATCGATGTTCCGGTGTACAAGGAGCCTGACTCAAAGAATGCAGTAAAGGTAGCCAAGAACGGTCTTGATTTTGCAAAGAAAAACGGCCTTGATGTGGTTATCGTGGATACAGCCGGACGCCTCCAGATTGACGAGGAGATGATGGCGGAACTGGTTGACGTAAAGAAAGCCGTTAACCCTGTGGAGACCATCCTTGTTGCCGACTCCATGACAGGTCAGAATGCAGTTGACATTGCAAAGAGCTTTGACGAGCAGCTTGGACTGACGGGTGTAATCCTGACCAAGTTCGACTCTGATGCACGTGGTGGTGCGGCCCTTTCACTCAAGACAATAACTGGTAAGCCAATCCTTTACATAGGTACCGGAGAAAAGACAGAGGACTTTGAGCCGTTCTATCCGGACAGAATCGCAAGCCGAATCCTCGGTATGGGTGACGTCGTTTCTCTTGTAGAAAAGGCACAGGAAACAGTAAACCAGGAAGAAGCCCTGAAGATGCAGAAAAAGATGGCCAGGAACGAATTTACGCTCCAGGACATGCTTGAGCAGCTTCAATCCGTAAAGAAAATGGGTTCCATGCAGCAGATCATGGACATGATGCCTGGACTTTCGGGAATGGATGCAAGCCAGATGGATACCTCAGGCCTTAAGAGGCAGGAAGCGATAATCCAGAGCATGACATATAAGGAAAGGATGAACCACCTGATAATCGGACCTTCCCGCAGAAAAAGAATTGCAAAGGGCAGCGGTACAAGCGTTCAGGAAGTAAACAAGCTCATCAAGCAGTTTGAGAAGACAAAGCTTACAATGAAAAAACTCAGCCGTAACCGTGGCGCACAGGCAAAAATGATGCAGCAGATGATGGGTGGTGCCGGCGGTATGGGCGGAATGGACTTGAGTCAGCTGGCATCTAGAATGCCAAAGGGATTTAAGTTCTAGCGCTATTAATTGCTTAGATTATTCGATTACCAGGCGGGATGCGACCTTTCCCTCGGGGCTGTAGCTTCTCTGGGTGTTGGTCCTGTCCGGGAATGAAGTGACTCCTGTGTAATATGCGTAGTCGTATGTTCCCGGCGGAAGTGAGAGTGCAATCTGATAGACTCCTGGTGTTACTTCCTCAAGCTGATAAATCCAGCTGTCCCAGTTAGTAAAGCTTCCACCAAGGCGTATCTGCTGTCCTGATTCTCCAAGATATACAAAGTGAATGAGGCCGTCTTCCTTCTTTTCTGTTACAAGAGGAATATTGCGGCTTACGTCAAGCTGTGAAAGCATAAGGTCTGCTTCTTCGTTGTATTCCGTAATGGGGTTCTCCGGGTCAGTTGTCCAGAGTCCGTCAACCACAAGGCGGTAATTGAGTTCCTGTACGTTTTTTGGCAGTTTGAGTATGTAAAAATAGATTGAATCTTCTACCTCGTATTCTTCATCCCTGAACTGCTTGATCTGGAATTTATGGATGGTGCGGTATTTTTCAAAGTCAAAGGCTATTCCTATGTAGCGGGCGGTGTTTTTCTGGGTAAAGATGACGTAATCTCCCTTGAGGTAGGGCTCGCTGACAGAACGTATTGTAGCGGCAATATCGGCATATTCATAAGTGGCCATGGCATCTGGATCCGGTACAATGGTTTCCTTTTGTGCCTGTGAACATGATATAAAAAGACTTAAAATAATACCCAAAAAACAAAGCTTTCTCATAATTTCATTATCGGCTCTTCTTTTTTTTCACTTAATAGAAAATATATGATTTTTGTCTATAAAAAGGAAACTCTAAACACTCAAGAAACCTTTACCGATAAAATAAAATAAGGGGACTAGGTACCTTGAATTATCGATATTTGCGGAGTATAATCAAGTAATTATGCCAGGATTAAGCCAGCTTAAACAATTTAACGCCGACATGCTCAATGTCGGAGACGAAGTAAAGATACGCTCAGCCAGAGGGGAAAAGCCTGTTACAATAGGAATTCCCAAAGGTATTGATTTTGAAGACGACTCAGAGGATTTCCGCGCAGGAATGCCTCAGCTTTCAGAAGAGGAGCAGCAGCAGGCAGAGGCTCTTGCCGCAGAAAGAGACCGCCAGGCCAATGACTTTTCTGATATTACAGGTGAATCATCTGAATCCACAACTGACATTCAAAGTGAAAGCGATACACAGGCTGTACCCGATGTTTCTGACCTGTTCTCTCCTGTTGTAAGTGCAAGTGTTGATGACTTGGATTTAAGCGAATTTGAAAGCGAAAGTGAAAAGGAAGAGGAAGTCCCTGAAGAACCAAAAGAAACTCCTATAGAGGATCTGGATCTGGATGCATTGCTGGCTCCCTCAAATCCTGATGCTCAGACTGTACAGGCCGAAGAGGAAGATGATTATTCCTATGAAGAGGCCCCCGCACAGTCATATAGAACCGGCCGTCTGAATCCGCACAATATCTCAAAAGACAATGCGCCAAAAATGTCCGACTCTGATTTTGATGCCCTGATGCAGAGTGCAGTAGAGGCTTCAAGACCTGAACCGACAGTGTCAGCGCCCGCTCCAGCCAAGCCCGCTCCACAGGAAGACACGACTTTTGACATGGACGATGCAAATGCCGACTTTGAGACAGATGCCAGCCTTGACTTGAACGAGACAATCCCTGAGGAATTCCAGGAACATCCAGCTCCAGAATTCGTGGACATGGATTTTGATAAAAAAGCGGAAGCACCTGCAGAAGACAAGAATGCTCCGGAGATGGACCTTCCTGATTTTGATGTTGAGGATGAATTTGACAACGCTCCCGAGTCCAAGGAAGCATCTGATGATTCAGGTGATTCATTCTCTATGGATGACATGGAGCTTCCGGATTTCTCTGATACTGATGATACCGCTCCTGCTGCAGAACCCACTCAGGAAGCCGTAGGAGATCTTGATTCCGGTTCTGATAGTGATGATACAACACCCGATTTCCTCGATGGAAGTGAAACCCCTCCTGAAGCCGTTTCTTCCGGAGATGACAATGAAGAGCCTCTTGAGACCTTTGATATTTCGGCCATGGAGGACATGGATTTCTCTGCCCCGGGTGCCGTAAAGGATAATTCTGACTTTGACATGGGTGATGTTGACGGAATGGAGACGAGCGATGATGACTTTGAGATTCCGAACTTCACTACAACCGAAACGGACCCGTTCAGTTCATTTGCAAAGAAACCTGCAGTCTCAACTCCTAATTTTGGAGAGGCACTTGAAGGTGATGAAAAGAACAAGCCGAAGAACAGCTTTACTGATGCCGAATACAAGAGGTTCCGCAAGAACCTTTCCGAATATCCTCTTAACGTCCGCATAGCAATCGAGGACCTTGTCGTAAAGAACGAGTTTACTGATGATGCGGTATTCGAGATTCTTGAGAAAGTCTATAGAAAGATTCCTGCACGTCAGCTTGCCACTCAGCTTGAGAAGATGCTGGACATCTCCCTTGATGTTCCGCGTGATTACGAAAGACGTACAGCCGAGGAATACGAGAATTACAAGTCAACCCTTGAGTACAAGGTCAAGAACAAGATCATTCCGTTTGCAATTCTGGGCACCTTTGCCGCTGTTGTCGTCTTCTGTTTGTTTGTACTCTTCAAGGCATTTATCTGGGATCCTCTGCAGGCCAACAAGTATTACAAGCAGGGATACTCACAGATTCAGGAGAACCTTTACACTCAATCAGAAGACAGCTTCAAATCGGCGATAGACTATAAGCCTGTTAGAAAATGGTTCTTTAAGTATGCAGAATCCTATCGTGACCACAAACAGTACGAAAGGGCAAGAAATGTTTATAAGGAAGCATTGTACAGGTTCAACCGTGATAAGTGGGCTGGAATTGACTGGGCAGACATGGAGATGTCCGAGCTGTATGACTTTAAGGAAGCCGAGCGTGTATTGAGGCGTGAGGTCCTTGATTACCACACGAATGATCCTGATGCTCTACTAAAGCTTGGTGATCTGTACCTTGAATGGGCTACGGAATCTGATGCGTCAAAGTTCTCTCTTGCCAAACTGCAGTATGACACATTGTTCGAGATGTACGGCAAGAACAAGAAGCTGGCAGATTTGTACAATGCCCGTGAAATGCGTTATTACATCCGTGTGGATGACCTTCAGCAGGTTTTGACATACAAGGAATACTTCTATCCTTCAAAAGTAAAGAAGCTTGACGGTCAGGACCTTACTGAATTGAGCGGATATCTTCTTGACAAGCGTTACGGAACCCTGCGTCCTTCTGAGGAATCAATGAGGGAACAGATAGTTGACGTAAAGAATCTGCTTGAGCGTGCTGTTCAGTATGATAATGAGAATGCAACCGCCCTGTACAATATGGGACGTTATTATGTGACCCTGCATGTAAATGATTCTGCCGTCAATATGTTCAACGGTGCAATTGAAGTCTTCAAGTCAAAGCAAAGACGCACACGCAAGGAAACATACACATTCATTGACTCATACAGGCAGCTGGGAGAAGGTTATTTGGACCAGAAGGAATACATACTTGCCCAGCAGTCATTTAACGAAGGAATCGATCTGTTTGAGAAAGAGAACCGTGCAAGCAATTTTGAAAGCAAGCCGGAAATCGGAAAGCTCTATGCAGATCTTGGTGACGTAAACTACTTTATCAACGGTGACATGGATGCATCCCTGGACAACTACCAGAAAGCGGTAACCTACCAGAATGACACTGCCGCCGTAAGATACAAGATCGGTTACATTCAGTACACGAATAAGAACTACACCGAGGCATGGGGCTCATTTGTTCATGGTGCGGATTCAAATGCAGAGGACATTCACCTTCTTCTGGCTCTTGCAAATACCCTGAGCCTAAGGAACGACAACTATACTGCACTTGGCTATTACCAGAGGCTCTTGACCATACTCAATTCCATGTTTGCGACACGTGACATAATCATTCCTCAGATTAGGACTGATCATGCAGATCTGGTGGATACATACATGAAGGCGTCCAACAACCTTGGCGTAACACTTTCCCGCCTTTCAGAAGCAAACGGTGACAGCGATACCAACGGACAGGCTATTGTCAACCTGCAGGAAAGCATTCGTTCATGGGATGCTCTTACAAGAAACCAGGAGACCATGCTAAGGTTGAACGGTTCAAATCTTGCAGAACAGAACCTCAAGTATATTGTAAATCCTGTTTACGGATATTCTCCAGCAATATATACTGAAATACCGCTGACACTTTATGGAGAAGAGGGACTTGACAGATAATGAATCCTACGGAAAATCCGGCATAATACAAAAGCAGAAAACACTTTTTATTGTAAAGGAACTTTTCCGTAAGAGCATTCATATCTGTTCAGCTTCATTGCCATTTTTACTCCGTCATGCTTACTGGCTTATAATCATTTTACTTCTGCTTGTAGTGGCAGTCTACATTTTCTCCGAGATACAGCGCATGAAAGGCGTTTCAATTCCATTGATTTCATCTGTAACTGCCGCCGCCGCACGAAAAAGGGATGAAGGCCGCTTTGTTCTGGGGCCTGTTACTCTGGTTGCGGGAATAGTCCTTGCAGCATTAATATTTCCTCCTGAATGTGCCGCCCTGGGAATCTATGCCCTTTCTTTTGGTGACGGACTTGCATCTGTCGGGGGAAAGCTCTTCGGCCGTATAATCATTCCTTTTACCGATGGAAAGACCGTTGCGGGAAGCCTAACATGTTTTACTGCCATATTCATTTCTGCGTGGTATTCAAGCGGATCAAGCCATACAGCCCTTGTTCTGGCTCTTGTCGGAATGTTCATTGAGCTATTGCCGCTTAAGGATTTTGACAACCTCATCATACCGTTGGCAATAGGCGGTACAGCGTTTCTTCTGTAGGATACTGTTCAGCTCCACATTCTTGAATGAAGCGGCTTTAAGTAGAGTATGGTTCCTGTAATAAGGACAACAATTCCAATGCCGGCCGGTACATAGGAGTCACATTCAATCAAAATCAGATAGCCGATAAACAGAAGCAGGAATCCAATGCTTTCTTTATGCCCCTTTTCTTCCGCCGAATAATTGTTTACAAAAAGTGTGATTATCGCCAATACGATTATTATGAAACGTCCTATCTCAAACATTTTGCCATAGCCGAGCCTTATCATGAAGCTGCTGGTGGTAATCATGGTGTCAAGAGGGTAGAAATATCCAATTACAGCGGAAATAAGGACAAGAATCAAAACATTTCTTTCCATGTCCATGCGGTGCTCGGGACCAGAGAAAAGTGCCAGGAAAAGCGCGCTTAAAAATGCCATGGTACGTCCCATGATGATTATTCGTCCAAAATAGATCAGGGAGTCCGATGATGTCTTCCACATTCCGTGCAGTGGAAAAAATAGCCTTAACTGTTCAAGAAGACAGGCAACCAGAAAGATAAAAAAGAAAATTATTTCCTGGGACCGTGTTTTTTCAAAGCCGAAATATATGAATCCCATTGTAACGGGTAGATAGAGTGTAAAGGCAAAGATGGCGGAAACCGTGCCCCAGAACCTGTATGGAAATATGGTTGAAAAGAGCTTGAATTCCCTCTGTACGTCAAGGTTGATGTCTATGTGTCCTGTAACGGCGGAAATGATAAAGAAGGCCGTGCAAAAAATCCCGAAAACGATGGAGAACGAAAAAAATATAATGAAGAAAATGTTTCTTGTCTTTAATGTCATGCTCTTTAGAATACCTCAACCCTAAAATTTTGTAAAGTACACATTTTCCTATTCCGATAAACATATAAGAATCAGAATCTTGTTTTGGGAGGGACTATGAAAAGAATTCATGCAAAACTAGCTTTATGTACAATTTTATTCATCTCTTCATTGCGTGTTTTTGCTGGTGATGCGGCTGTGTTCCATGATATCGGATTCTCAAAAGATGGAAAAACCTATGTTTTTGCTCAATACGGCAGAACTGACCGCCGCTATGAAGCATGGGCCGAGATATATACAGTGGATGTTGCCGCCAACGATTATGTAGCCGGTGGAGTTTTCCGCACAAAACCAAGCCCTGCCACAAACAACAAGTCAGGCAAACAGGCCTTTACCGAGTTGAATGCAAAAGCATCATGGATGCTCAAGAAATATGAATGCAAGACAGTTGAATCAAAGAACCTGCTATATGTCCGGGATGCGGAATTCAAGAAATCCACGGATGAAATAGTGTTCAAGGATTTTACTGCCTCCACAAATGAAAAATCCATTTACTATCACATACAGCTTGTTCCAACGGTAATCGGAAGCGGCAAGGATGTCCAGTCAAAGTTCTACATCAATATGGAAAAGAAGGACTCCGACGGAAACCTGCTCCTGACAAAGAAAGTAGGAACCCCTGAACTTCTCCGCAAGGGAATATCAGGCTACAGGATTGACAGGATCTTTACCGACGACAGTGGAAAAAGCATTGTCTTTATAGTTGAAAAGACACAGATAGATGATACCGGTACCTCAATCAGGTACATGGTTGAAACTGTAAGGCTTTAGCATACTTTTACATACATTCCTCCTATGGCTCCCCGTTTGTGTGTTGCGGGGGGCTTTTTTTTTGACTTCATTTTGTTGCCTTTTGGTCCAGAAAACCTGCGGCATCTTCCGCCCAGCTGTACTGGTTCATGAATTCTCCGGCAAAGTGTTTTTTTGCCTGTTCATCTCCTGCCAGAAAATCATAATAATCGCATTGCAGTACTTCGGGGTTAATTCGGAAATTATTGTATTCGCTGATGAAAAAGTCCTGAACCTCAAGTTCTGAAAAAGTATGCTTTACGTCAACAATAAGATTGCGGAGGCTTGCACCATAACGGGCGGAATTGGCACGTTCATCATAGAGGACCGCAATCAATTCCTTTGTATTTACCGAAGAGCCGTTTTTATAGATGAGATATGCCGTTAATTCAAGTGATTTAGATCTTGAAAACTTTACAACCTTGCCGTCATAAAGCAGGGTAAAGTTACCAAAAGTCTGTGCCACAAGGTTTTTCTTTTGTTTTTTCAGGAGCATGAAATGTTTTTTTTCTGCCCTTCTTTTGTAAAGTGAAAGCCCGAAAATGATTCCTGTAAGTACAAAGGCGTCAACAGTTGAAAGTAGGCCGAAGTTCCTGTAAACACCTGGAACCAGTATGGAAAGCGTAATCAAAAGTTCAAGAAGAAAGACAAATGGCGAAGATGAAAACAAAAAGAGGAACAAAAAGCTTGTGATGTAATAAGTGAGAAATCCGTTGTGGGGAGTTTCCATAAAATAAAAATTAAAGACGCTGGCACTAAGGCCGACAAAAAGAAGCAGATAAGTCGGAATGGTTTTTACCAGGTTGGAAGCGTTTTTTGCCTTTTTTGCATGAATGAAAATATATAAATTAAACGGAGTGTAGATGCATAGGTAAATGGTTGAATGCATGTTTTCTGACAGATGGGAATGATGCGCAATCAGTATCACAATTAAATTTATCAAGTCCGCGACAAGCAAAAGAGTGCTTACAACAATAGCAGAAAGCCTGTTGCTTTCGCATGAATCCTTTAAGTCCTGGTAAGGAATGTAATAGTTCCTTTTATACCTGTCAATTAACTTCCCGACAATCATTTTCCTCCAAACCACAAATTATTCTATCATAACTGAAAAAAACTGTCCACATTGCCGTTTTTGTGCTGATTTGTTGCTGTTTTTTAAAAATTGTGCTGATTTGTTGCTGAAAAATTTTGAAAATGTGCGGATTCCGTACTGATTTTTCATACCTTTTTGTGCTGATTGTGTGCTGTGAAAATCATAAAATGAAGTTACAAATTCGATTTGTATGGAGGATTTTTATGAAAAAAACTTTAAGTGTTTTTATTGTTTTGTCTTCCCTGCTGCTTGTCGGTATGGGATTTATTGGATGTAAAAATAATGCAAACCCTGATGCACCGAATGCAGGACCTGTTTCTCAGGGGGCAATTGACAATGCCATTGCAGGAAGCGTAGTTAATTTTGACGGCACAAGTGACGGCGGTTCAATAACAATTACAAAACCTCTGACAGTAAACGGAAATGGTGCAAGGAATGTTACCATTACAATCAGTTCCAATGTAAGACAGAATGTTGTGCTCAGGAATTTCAATAATGCCACAATAAGTGTTCTGGATATTCCGGCAAGAATGGCCCGTGCAGGAGATGATGATGAGGAAGAGGATAAAAGCTTTAAATATCTAGGTGACGACGCCCTTCCTGTAAAACTTGAGGGCTGTACAATAGAACTTTTTGAAACGGAAAAAGATGTCGCAATCTATCTTGAGAACGGAGAAAAGAAATCAGACATCGAGGAAATAAAGCTCAAGGATGGAGTAGAGGATTTTACGTTCGTTGAATTTGACAAGAACGGAATAAATACAGATGAAAAATCTGAAGTAGGAAAACTGAGTATTGAAGATGGAGTGGAAAAGATTAATCTTATTGGCGGTACTTTTGACGATGTTAGTCTTGCAGACGATTTCACTGGTGCAATAGATTTCAAATATGACAAGGAATTCTCAGATCAGCTGAATTTTGCTGGTAAGGATATGTTCCTTGAAAAGGCAGAGATTATTGAAAAAGATGTAGGTATAGCGGAGAAGAATGCAGCTAATGGTGTGTATAGCTACACGATTTCCACAGATATGTTTAGCTATCTTAACGGACGCGTTTTCATTGTCCTAAAGAAAGTAAGTGATCCGTCTGCCCCGATTTATGCGGCAATTCCAGCCGGACTCTTTAAGGTTGATGTTGAGCACAAGACAGCAAACTCATCGCTCATGTCAATTTACGGTGGAGAGAGGTCTTACATTGATTACGCAGCCGCAAGGGCAAGAGGAATGTACGGTACATATCTGAATCAGGATGTCGTAAACCTTACGCATTACAGGAACTACAACAAGGAAGCCTTTGTTGCAGACGTTTCTGACTCTGCCGTAACATTCTACGTTGACATGACAAAAATCAAAAAGGAAGACATCATAGTCTGTCCTGCCGACGATAGCGGACCAAAGGACGAGGCATGTACAAAAATCTCTGACATCAATCTTGAAGGATACATTCCATATTTCGCAGTCAATGAAAACTCTAACCCACCTTTTGAGGGAACCCAGAGAGATCAGGTAGAGGCTAGGTTCGGACGTGACCATGTACAGCTTCGTTCATACAATGCCGTAAAATACTCATTTGGAGCACCAGAGTATTATTCTGAACAGATGGCTTCAGCACACTCTTATCCGGACGTTTCAGGCCTTTCTTATTCACAGATTGCAGTTGATCCGGAACAGGAGAATTGGTTTGGAAATAATTTTGAACCGGAGGATGATGATTACCTGAATGTATATACAAAGAATGCATACAACAATTGCGACTGGGACTCTCCTTTATCTGTTGAACGTGCTAATATCCTTCATGAAATGGGAGGGGAAAGAAGCAGAAAGTTTTATCTGAATTCAAATTGTACTGAAGGACAGGAGCTGACCGCCGCACAGATTCAATCCCTTGCAAAATATGCCTTCATCTGGTGTATCGTTCCACCGTCAATACAGCATGTAGGTGTAACACAGGTTCGCCAGTCAAATGAAGGTGGTTATGCACATTATGTACTGGGTGACTATTCTTCCATGAGTTTGCAGGATGCAATAACCATGTCAAGGAATGGAACACAATTCTATCTGGACGGTAACCTTGAATTCCGTGTTACTACAGAAGATCTTCAGTCTGGTGCGGAATTCTGGGGCCTTTACTATCAGGTAAACTAATTATTGAAAAAATGGAGAGATAGAGATAGAGAGATAGAACAAAAAGTTTTCTTTCAAACGAAGAGATTTCCTCCTTGACGTTTGTATTAGAGTTTTATCCCGGGGTCTCAGAAATGAGGCTTCGGGATTTTTGGGTTTCGGCATAAATTGTGCTGATTTGTTGCTGATTTTGTAATTCTTTTGTGCTGATTGTGTAATGTTTATGTAATAAAATTATACAATAAACCATCTATGGAGGCCGTAAATGAGAAAAACGCTTTATTTATTTTTGATCACCCTTTTGACACTCTTGATTTCATGTGAAAATTTCATGAACGGCAGCGATGTGTCGGATGAATTGGACCAGATGATTGACGAGGCCAATGCAAAAAACTGTACGCTGATAGTCTCGCAGGACACAACGATGGGGTCTTTCCTTTCCAGTGGTGACAAAACCTGCAAGGTGGGATATTCAATAGAGGTGCAGTTTACAGTAAAAAAAGAGCTGTACGTTTACAGGGGGCTCAAGGCGGTAAGCAAGTCCGACTCAAACATCAACCTGAGCTCTTACGTTCAATTTACGGAAATAGACGGCAACGACTCCCGTGGGGTTTACAAGACACAGGTCAAGCTTTTAAAAGCCTCCGACGACATTCTGATTATACCGTACTGCACGCTTGCACTTAATGCCATAAAAGATGAATGCAGACCTGATTTTTACGAGGGCGGACGCGAGCAGGACAGCACCATTACAATCGTGTTCAACCAGAGCGTAACACCCGGCGATTATTTTGTTCCAACCATTACGGATGCCTATGGACAAAGCCTTTCACAGCATTTTGAGGAACCATATTTTTCAAATGATTACAAGACACTTTACATTCCTACCGTCAAGGATGAAAAAGAATTACTGATTACTGATAACACTGCAACAAAAGACGTTTTTGTAAGGATAGACCTTAGTCAGTTAAAGGACGAAGATGGAAACCCAGGCTCAGGCACTTTCCTGCACAAATACCGCGTGAACAGAACCAGGGACTCCATTAAGCCTGTAATTACGGAAGCAAAACTCTTTTCTACCAGTGACACGGAAAGCAAATATTACAAGGCGCTCCCAAGCAAGGATTATACAGGCTGGACAGAGCAAGATTACACCACCTACCATGTTGGAGGAAAACTGTATGTAGAGTTTAAGGGCTCAGATGTGGGCACTGGCATTTCGGGATTATATGTGGAGGAAACAGTCTGCAAATACTCGGACGGAACAGTTGGCAATGAAACTGTAACGAATGTAGGCAAGGCATCGTGGGATAAAACAAAAGAGGTCTGGTGCATTGACTACGAAATGAGGACAGCCTTTGACGGAATCTTAAAACTGGATTTTCACGCACAGGATTTTTCCGGAAACAAGAGTGACAGCAAGTTCACATTTTATGTTCTAAAGGACAGTACGGTAGAAACCAACAACATTTATTTTGACACGGAATACAATACTTTGATGCCAGACGGCTTCTCCGAAAATCCGTTGTCTAATTCGGAATCTCAGGAAGAAGCGGAACAGAATCTTGTAGAATTTTTCAAAAATATGACCGTTGACCAGTATGGGAATCAAACAGTAACTTTCAATTTGTCTGATAATTCCAAAGACGTTTATTATGTCAATGATTTCACAAATAATGATGACAATTATTCAACAAATTATGATGTCGAAGTCTACTGGGGGTATTCAGAAGATTCAATTGTCACGAAAGCGGCAAGAAATGTTGATGGTAAATTCACATTTGTGAGAAATGTCGACCGATTTGTGTTCATAAAAGCAGATTGCACAGACCAGGTAGGAAACTCAAGGTCAATAATAAAGCGTATGCTTCCAAGACTTGAACTTGATAAAGAAACATCTGAAGACGACGGTCGTACCACTACCAACCTGATAATTAAAGACCTTGATTCACTTATGGCATTAAGCGGTGATTCACAGGAATTTATGTCTCCCTTAAACATTTGTTACCTGATTCAATACGATGCAGAATACACGGTAAACGGCAATGAAAAAACAATTTCAAAAGCCGAGATTTATGCCGGACCGTCCGACCCAATACTAAACTCAGTAGAAGGTGATTTGTCATCGTTGTTTATCAGTACGTGCATGCAAATAATTAATCTTCCAGAAGATATTATGGGAGTAAATCAAAACGGCTCTGTGAAAATTTATGCGATGCCTGTCTTCGGAGATTTTCCAGTTCCCTGCAGTACATCCACCGTCAATTATACCATAACAAAGATTGCTAAAAACGAGGCGACCGTAGGAACAGGACGTATCGGACAATTCAATAGGAATCAGGATAGCTTTAACATTTACGGAAGCGGTCCAGAATTGTCAAACGTGAATGCGTCAAGTGGAAATTCAACAACACAGGAAACCGCGGTTATCGAAGATTTTGGTCCCATAAATCCAAATGCAAGCATAAAACTTGTATCCATATTGAATTCAGGTTTCTGTAAAATCGTCATAACAGATTACCAGACGCAGGCGGAACAATATAAAAATCACAACATTGTCTATACATTTACACCTTTGTTATTTGATGCTTCTTCTGATGGTTTTAATTATCCCAAGTCATCCTCTGCTTATGCCATACCAGAAATATATGTTCGGACTGTTCCCAATACACTCTGTGGCATCCACATCGAAGCTTATGACAAGACTAATAATAAAAAATATGTACCAATCCCGCTACCAGCCCTAGGAAAAAACTATTCTACAATTCAAGCAGTGTATAATGACTGTGCATCAGGTGTTGTCCTTGATTTGGATCAGGATGTTGAGCCACCATATATCAATACATCGCTTCAGACGTCTATTCCTGGAGAAGATTTAATGTTCAGTTCTTATGGTGCATACAGAATAGCCGGCATAACAGATGGCAACTTTGCATTGGAAAACGGCAAGGCTGAAATCGACTATTATCTTATTCCAAATTCAAATAAATCTTCTCCTTCCGCAGTCCATTATACCTCGAATGAGATTGAGAACTATTCGGCCTTCAAAAAGTCTCTTTATTACAAACCGAATGTCAATAGTGTTGGAGGAGATCCTTATATTGATTTCCCATACGGCAATATAAAGGAAGGTTTTTATACACTTGTAATAGCACCTAAAGACAAGATGGAAAACAAATCGTTATTATGTGTTCCTGTTTTGAACACAGTCAAGGGTGAGTTTATTGAAGATATAAAAAATCACTGGATCCGAACAACAAACACTAATGACGATCATACATATAAATCTTATGGATGGATGCTTTTCTTTGACACCCAGGGACATGATGAAATATACAAGATAGAAAGACCAGATTCTTATGGTTATTCAATAAATGCTTATCTGCAACAAATCTCCTACAATGAATGGGAGAACACTTATTCTTGGAATCAGACGGAAGAAATATTTAGGGAGCAGTGCACAACCGAAAGGACTGATGAAAGCGGCGAAAGGTATTATGACGTCTCTTTGGATGTATCCCCATATGGCTTGCCTTGGGTCAGGTTAAAGGCCTATTACGGTTTTAATGACAGCGAAAATCAGACTGTGGTTGGCAAGGGCTTTTATTACACGGAGTATCTTTACACAGGTGCAAACGACAATACATGTTTTTCAAAGAACTGCATTGAAGGCTTGAACGGCCTACAGGTAATGAGCGACAGACCTGTTTTTGCCCATACAATGTACTGTCCGGACAAGCTCACTAAATCATCAAAGGATGCCAACGCCGCCAGAATCTGGGAAACCAAGGGAGTTGAAACCGGAATTGCGGTGATGAACAAATCAATAAACGAGCCTGCAATAAATTATTTTAACTGGGATGACCCGGATCCGGCCAATAACCATGCCGTTGGAAGCGAGACTTATAGTGGTGAGTATCTTGAACGGGTTCCGTCAGGCTGCTGGTATACCACAATCTTCCACTTTGCAGACGGTACTGTTGTGATGACGGACATCAAGCAGAAATAAGTTCGGAATTATATTGGAGGCTTGCGTCTATGAAAAAACTTGTTTCTTCGTTTCTTGCTTTATGTTTGTCGACAACCGCTGTCTTTGCTGTGGATTTTTCAGTGCGCCTTAATCCGTCTCTTGCTATTCCTCTAAAGGAGCATTACACGCCTGCAATCAACATGACGGTGCAGGGGGACGTAAATCTTTTTGACTGGGTATCCGTTGGTGCGGAGGGCAGTTTCCTTCATGAATCTCCTGAAGGCTCTGATTCCTCTTTAAACTTCCTTTACGGTGGTCTGGGGCTAGGTGTATGTCATAATGTTTTCTCCCGCTTTTATTTCGGGGTAGGGGGAGGAGCAGGATTCTATAACCTTTCATTTACGGAAGGGAACCAGAAGCAGAACGTCTCTGATCTGTATTTCCGTGGTTACGGTGAGTTCGGATTCCGCTTTACACCCACGATGACTTTATCTGCAAACGCAGGCTACAATTCATTTCTGGCAACAGATGGTTTTGGTTCCCTGTTTAATGGCGGGGCAAGGACAATGATGTCGGGACCTGTGTTCGGTCTTTCGCTCAAGTTTGATTTCTCAACAAAACACTCTTCAAAAAATGCCTGCTATGCAAACATCAGTCAGGACGAAGATATCTATCCGCTTTTCATGCAGCTGTACAAGACAAATCCTGTTGCAAACGTGATGCTCACAAACGGAGAGTCTTCGGAAATAAAAAATGTCACCGTGAGCTTTTCGGCAGGAAAATACACGTCCAGCGCATTGCAGTCTGAGCCGATTCCTGTAATCAAAAAAATGCAGAATGTCTCAGTTGACCTTCCTGTGGATTTTTCATCCGACCTGCTTAGCTTTGCAGAAAACGGAATGATATCCGGAAACCTTACGATTGAATACGAGCTTCTTGGAAAAAAGAAAAAGACTGTACAGGGCATATCGCTTTCAGTATCAAACCGCAACTCGTATATCTGGGGCGACATGGAATCTCTTGCGGCCTATATTTCTCCTGACACTCCAGAGATCCTGGAATATGCAAAATATGTCGCAGGAGTGGCACGCAACAGGCTTTATTCCGGAATGAACCGCAACGTTCAGTTTTCCGCCGTAATGTTTGATGCACTTAGGGCAAGCGGCATCGTATATTCGGGTGATAAAACAACTCCTTATGCAACTTATCATCTTGGTGATGAGGCTGATTACATTCAATATCCTTTGCAGACAATGGACTTCAGTTCAGGTGACCTTGATGAGCTGGGCATCCTTTATGCTTCATGCCTGGAATCAGTCGGTATTGGAACAGCATTCATTCCTATGGAAGATGATTTTCTTGTTCTTGTTGACACTCAGTTAAAGCCTTCTTCCGCATCAAGTCATTTTGCAGATCCTGACACACTCCTTGTCACTGACGAGACAGTTTACTTTGCACTTTCTATGGCGGCATTTGAGCTGGGATTTACAAAAAGCCGTGAAAAAGGATGCAGGCAGATTGCAAGAATCTATGAGGATGAAGATTCGTTTTATGAATTGGTAGAGACACATTACGCATGGGAAAGCTATCCTCCCGCAATTTTTACAGGCTACGGTGATGTGCTTGAGCGTCCCTCACAATCAACTGTGGAAGGATTATTCAAGTCAGCAGTAGACGATTACATCAACTCCGACTTATCCGTTGTGATTGAGAATACCAGGAAGAAAGGTGACGAGAACAAACTGGGTCTCGCCTATGTCCGTGCAGGTCAGTATGAGAAAGCCAAGAATGAATTCTCCAGGGCCGCAGCAAAAGGAAACATCTCTGCAATGAACAATCTTGGTAATGTCTACATGATTGAAAAAAACTATTCCGCCGCAGAGCTTCAGTTTAAGCGTGTTCTTGAAGTAAATCCTAAGAACAAGACTGCCTTGAGTGGAATGGAGAACATCCGTTCTGTCCTGGATGACTAGGAGGAGTTTTTATGAAGCAGATAAAAGCTCTTTCTTTTCTTGCAATACTGGTGGCAGTCTCTCTTGCAAAACCGAGTTCCGCAGGTGCCGCAGACTTTTCCCTGAGGATAATGCCGTCTTATGAATTTGCCCTCAACTCAAAAGCAGACAGTGTCCTCGACGGAATCTTTTCTCTTGACTGGAGTGTCTTTACCGTACGCACACGCGATGAGATTTATTTTTCCGCTCAGGCAAGTCCAGTAATCATGCTGGCACAAAACATTGATCCTGTCATATTCTATAATTTCGGTGGTGCTGCCGGATATTCATTCCGTGTGACAGACCGCATCAGTGTCTCGGGTGAAATATCTGCGGGACTATGGACACTGCCGGAAGACACAAAGAGAAATATTCACGGGGCAAGCGGACTTTCTTTTGGAGCGAGGGTTTCCGGCAATTACTATATATCACCTGTAATCAAGGCGGGTGTATTCTGCGGATATCAGAACTATCTGTATTCACCAAAACCTTTCCTGCATTCAATTCAGGCTGGAGTTGGAATTTCAATCAACCTGACAAAGACTCTGTTCAAGGCCAATCCAATTGCACTTCAGGACATCGAGACCCAGCCTCTGTTTCCTGTGTTCTACGCTTATTATGACAGCAACAGTTTCGGGAGCGTATCGTTTACCAATCTTGAGAAAAATGACCTGACAGATGTGGAAGTATCCGTGTTCATCGAGCAGTTCATGTCAGTTCCAAAAGTCGTGGGCACATTCGGGAAGATAAGCCCGGGAGAAGAATTCTCCGTTGACCTTACTGCATTCCTTAACGAAAGCATTTTGAACCAGATGCAGAAGCAGCTTTCCGATGCAGTGGTTACTGTGAGCTATAAAAATCTTGGACAGCAGGACAGCTATGAGAATCACTTCTTCATGCAGACACTTACACGCAACTCAATGTCATGGGAAGATGACCGGCGTGCGGCCGCATTTGTATCTGCAAAGGACGGAGCGGTTCAGAGGTTCTCAAGGCAGATCTCACTTGCATTAAAAGACAGGCTTTCTACGGCTCCAAGTGTCAACAGGCTTTATGCTCAGGCGGTGTTTGATGTGCTCAAGGCTTACGGAATCAACTATGTCATTGACCCTACAAGCGTGTTCTCAACCTCAGATACAGTTGCCGTGGACTTCCTTCAGTTCCCGTATCAGACGCTGCTTTATCATGGTGGTGACTGCGATGACCTTTCAATCTTGAACTGCTCGCTCTTTGAGGCACTTGGAATTCAGACGGCATTCATTACGATTCCGGGACACATATTCATGGCTTATGACTCAGGTTTGACGGCGGCACAGGCAGATGCGGTTTACGGAAAAAACAAATACATAGTTCAGGATGGCAGGGTGTGGATTCCATTTGAAATAACGGTTTCACAGGATACGTTTGAGCTTGGATTGAAACTTGGAATCAGGCAGTGGAACAAATATCCCGAGGAACGCAAGCTGATACCGATTCACGAGGCATGGACGGAATTCAAGCCGGTAACAGTTCCAGAATCAGATGTAAGCCTTCAGTTCCCCAAAGATGCACTGCGGTAATGTGGGAGGGGATTATTTCTCCATCGCCTTCATCTCAAGGAATCCGGTTACGTCTTCTGCCCAGCTGTACTGGCTCATGAATTCACCGGTAAAGTTTTTGATTGCACTTGCATCACCGGCAAGAAAATCATACCAGTCGCATTTTACTGCCTCGGGATTGATTCGGAAGTTGTTGTATTCGCTTATGAAAAAATCCTGAACCTCAAGTTCCGCCAGAGTATGCTTGATGTCTACAATAAGATTGCGGAGGCTTGCACCATAACGTGCTGAGTCTGCATTGTCGCCATACAGGATGGAAATCAATTCCTTTGTCTTAACCGAGCTCCCGTTCTTATAAATCAGGTAGGCTATGAGGTCCGGTGATTTTGACCTTGAGAATTTTATGACCTTGTTTTCGTACAGCAGTGTGAAATTTCCAAAAGTCTGCACCACCAGGTTTTTCTTCTGTTTTTTGAGGAGCGTAATGTATTTCTTTTCTTCGCTTCTCTTGTACATGGAAAGGACCAGCATGAGTACCATTGCAAGAATTGAATCAGCAAGGCCTGACGGACCAAAATGCCTGTAAATTCCCGGGGCAATGGCGGCGATTCCTGCAGTCAGGATTATGGCAAATGAAATTGGAGAAAAAGAAAACGTACAGAGCGAGATAAATCCAGTAAGACAATAGATGAGCACTCCGTTAAAAGGGTGTCCCATTATGTAAAAGCTGTATATGGAGGCTACTATTCCCAGACAGATTAAAGCGTAAACCGGAATTGTCTTGCAAATGTATGCCTTTTCGCGGGAGATATTCTTTATCTTTCTTGAATAAACGATGCAGAAGAGGCTTATAATTGTATAAAAACCGAAATAAACAAGTGAAATGAAATATTGTCCAAGATTGTCGTAATGCATCAGGACGACAACAATAAAATCCAGCAGGCCGAACAAAAAGAGCAGAGAGCTGATGACCAGAGTGTGAATCCTGTTTGTTTCAGCGGCATCTGCGAGATCCAATGAAGGTATGTGATAGTGCTTACGATAGCCGTCGAACAGGTTTGTCATATCTTTAAAATCTCCATAATGACCATTATATCATGTTTTTTGCAATTTGTACAAAGATTTTTTTGAAATTTTTGTTAAAAATGCGGCCTCGTATACTATTTATAATATAGGGGAAAAAATCCCCAGGAGGTTAAAATGTTTCAAAAGAAAAATGTAATGCGCTATGTGTCAAAGACCCTGATGCCTGCGCTGATTCTGGTTCTGGCGGTAGTGGTCTCAATGCTGCCTTTTGGCTGCCGTTCCTCGGTGGAAGGAATTGATTTCCTGCAGGGTGACTTTTCTGTTCCGGAAATCATGAATGTTCAGGTTACGGATCCGTATTCAATATGCCTGGATTTTTCCAAGCCGGTGCACGTGAATCTGGCATGTATATCAGAGAAGGCAGAGGATGAGGGGGAAGCGGGGAGTTCAAGGGGCGATGCCGTACAGGTTCAGGCCTTGCTTGAGGATGATGGCTGTAAGGTCAGTTTCGTCACGGAGGAAAAGACAAAAATCGGCCAGAAGTACATTCTGGATGCTGAGCTTGAGGATGAATCGGGGAATACGCTCACGGTGCAGGTTGAATTCAAGGGTTTCAACGACAGGATTCCTTCCCTGGTGATGTCTGAGCTGAGGATGAAGAAAAAGTCAAAGAAGGCAGGCCCGGAATTTGTGGAATTCTATGCATTGAGTTCCGGCAACACATCCGGTATTTCCCTTGTAAGCGGGGCAAATGGAATTGAAAACCGTTATGAATTTCCTGCGATGGAGGTAAAGGCGGGGGAATACATTGTGCTTCACCTGAGAAATGACTGTGAGGGGAGTGTGGATGAGACCGGTACCAGCCTGGCACTGGCAAAGGCCCCTGACTGCGTAAACACTGCAAGGGACCTGTTTGTTCCTCGTGGAGACAAGGACAAGCGTTTCCTCGGCATAGGAAGTGATGTGATCTACCTGCAGAATGTAAATACCGGTGTGCTTTATGATGCAATCGTGATTGTTGACAAGACGAAAAACCCGGAGAAAATGCCTGAATCACTTTTGGAGGCGGCGGCACTGGTTGAGCAGAGCGGGTTATGGCTTGACAGTGAGGAAAATCCGTCATGTACACTTGAATCAGCTGTGAACGGATCGAGCATAGACAAGGATGCACATTCACTTAACAGAAGGAGCGTAAAGTCACTAAAAAGCAACAGTCATCCTGCAAAGGCGGGCATGTGGTATGAGGTAAGCAAGACAAAGGAGCAGACACCGGGACTTCCAAATTTGTAGGACTTGAATAAAAAAAGGGGCCGCTCTTACGACCCCTGTTATTGATGAATCTGATTAACGAGCGTATTCGATGATACGTGTCTCGCAGATCATTGTGATCTTTATCCTTCCCGGATAGTGCAGGTCATTTTCAATCTGCTTTGCAATATCCTTGGCAAGATTCTTTACCTGATCATCCGGAATCTTCTCGTTGTTTACAAGAATGCGGAGCTCACGGCCTGCCTGGATTGCGTATGCCTGTTCAACACCGGTGAACTTCTTTGCAATTTCCTCAAGGTTCTCAAGGCGCTTTACGTAATTGTCCACGGTCTCACGTCTTGCTCCCGGACGGGCTGCGCTTATGGCATCTGCTATCTGAACGATAATGGCTTCGACTGTCTCAGGTTCCGCGTCATTGTGGTGGGCGGCAACTGCATTTACGATACGCGGGTCTTCTCCCATCTTGCGTACCATCTCGGCACCGACCTCTGCGTGGTTCTGGTCACTGTCTGTTTCCGCACCCTTACCGATGTCATGAAGAAGGGCTGCTCTTTTTGCAAGATCCCTGTTTGCACCGACTTCAGCGGCTATCATGCTGGCAAGCTCTGCAACTTCCTTTGAGTGTACAAGAACGTTCTGTCCGTAGCTTGTGCGGAAGTGGAGGCGTCCCAGGGCACGTACTGCATCCTGGCCCATGTTGTGGATTCCAAGATCAAAGAGGACTTTTTCACCTTCCTCGTAAATCTTCTGCTGAATCTCGCGTGTAACCTTCTGTACGACTTCCTCGATGCGTGCAGGGTGGATACGGCCGTCTGTAATAAGGCGTTCCAATGCCTCGCGTGCAATTTCCTTGCGTACCGGGTCAAAGCAGCTGATGACAACTGCCTCTGGAGTATCGTCGATGATGATGTCAACGCCTGTGAGCGTCTCAAGGGCACGGATGTTGCGTCCTTCACGTCCGATGATGCGTCCCTTCATCTCATCGCTTGGAAGTGATACTGTTGCAACAGAGATTTCGCTTGTGATTTCGGTAGCGAGCCTCTGAATCGTTGTAACGAGTATTTCCTGAGCCTTTTTCTCGGCTGTAAGCTGTGCTTCCTGATCGATTTTGTTCAGGAGGGCCTGTGCGTCATGGCGTGCATCGTTCTCAAGATTCTGAATGATAAGGGCCTTTGCCTCTGCCTGCGTAAGACCTGAAATGCGTTCAAGCTCGTGGCGGAGTGTCTCTTCCTTTTCATTCAGTTCGTTTTCCCGATGTTCCATTTGTGTAAGCCGGGTCTGGAAATCCTTGTCCTTTTTGTCCATTTCCTGGCTTCTTTGTTCAAGAATCTCTTCTTTTTTGCTTACACGGTTTTCATAAGCCTGTAATTCTTTGCGGCGTTCGCGGTTCTCCCGTTCCTGCTGGTTTCGGTCCTGAATGAGTTGTTCTTTTGCTTGGAGCTGAGCCTCTTTTTTGAGTGCTTCGGCTTCTTTTATGGCATCCTGTTTAACGCGCTCGGCCTTTTGCTCCGAGGCGGAAAGTTGAAATCTGGCATAAACCCAGCGAATAGTCCATCCAAGAACAATTCCGGCAATGGGAAGAACAATGTACAAAACTAATTGTGGCATTTTTGTTCTCCATTGTTATTATTGT
>JAGCYQ010000096.1 GCA_017960765.1 Treponema sp. | reverse complement strand
TTGATGTGGGCTTCTGACTTTTCCTTTGATGTGTAGAAACCTGTGCATTCAAGAACTACGTCTACCTTGTTGGCTGCCCATGGACAGTTTACAGCGTCTTTCTCTGCATAAATCTTGATTTCCTTTCCGTCTACGATGATAGAGTCATCTGTTGAAGAAACTGTGTGCTTTCCTTCACCGATCTTTCCCATGAAACCGCCCTGGGCTGTATCATACTTCAAGAGGTGAGCAAGCATCTTCGGGCTTGTGAGGTCGTTGATTGCAACTACTTCATAACCCTCTGCGTCGAACATCTGGCGGAAAGCCAGGCGACCGATACGACCGAAACCATTAATAGCAACTCTTACATTAGCCATAATATTGTAACTCCTGTATTAAAAAAAGTATTAACTTAATTTAGCGTTTTTTCCCAAAAAATTCAATAGTATAGAGGGTTTTCGACCGAAATATTTGAAGCAAACCCTATATACCATGCCCTTTTCTCAGGCTTCCTTGAGCTTAAACGTACCGATCTCCGCAGCAAGAGTATTGATGTCCTGCTGGTTCTTGGAAGATGACTGAGTAACAAGATCCATAGCTGTGGAAATCTCGCCGACCCCGTTAGAGATTGAGTCCATGCTGTCATTGATTTTCTTTGTGACCTCTGCCAGATGAGTCATTTCCTCTGCAACCTGCTCTGCCCCGGAAAGCATCTCCACGGATGAATCCTTTACAAGCACGGTAGAATCGTTGATTGCCTTCATTGCATCAAGGACCTGGCGGTTTCCTTCGTTCTGCTCCATCATGGCGTTCATGACGACATTTTCCTGTTCCTTTACAACCTGGGCCACATCATAGATAGACTCGAACTTGGCACGGACTTCACCGATACTCTGTGCAATTGCAGTAAGAGAGGCTGAAAGCTCCTTCAAGCTGCCCTTGATGACCTTACCCTGCCTGTTTGACTGCTCTGCCAGCTTCCTGATTTCGTCGGCAACAACAGCAAATCCCTTACCAGCCTCACCTGCGTGAGCTGACTCGATGGCGGCGTTCATGGCAAGAAGGTTTGTCTGGCTTGCTATGGTCTGGATGATGTTTGAGGCCTCCATAAGACCGGAAGACTGCTTTATGACAGACTCAGAGATTGAAACGGCGTTCTGAACCGCTTTCTGACCTTCATCTGATGCAAGACCAAGCAGGTTAACGGAATCAGCGTTTTTCCTAAGAATCTTGGTTACAGAATCAATATTGGCAACCATCTCGTCAACAGCCGCAGAAGACTGGTTAACGCTTGCAGACTGGCTTTCTATGCTTGAGTTCAAGTCACGGATACGTCCGAGAATCTGATTTACCGATGCCTGAGACTCTGTAACGGCGGTACTTTGTCCGGTAATCTCAACATTTACGTTCTGGATGTTCCTTGTGATTGCAGAAACGCTGTCTCCGGCCCTGTTCATGTTCTTTGAGAGGGCCCCTGCAGTCCTGATTGACGTTATGGCAGAAGACTTCATGTCACCAAGAAGATCACCCATGACCTTCTGGAAAATGTTGACATTGTTCACCAAGTCTCCAAGCTCATCACGCTGATTCATGACCATGGGAGGCATGTTGTAGTTTCTGTCTACCATTTTTGAGGTAAAGTCGTTCACAGCCTTAATTCCAATCCTAAGCGTCCTGACAACAGTAACTATGTCAAAAATGGAGAAAATTCCTCCAACCGCAAGCAGAGGAATAAGCCTGCTAAATACAGTGGCACGTCCATACTGCCAGTTGATAGGTACGCAGAGAACTGATACTACCATGCAAAGGAGTCCTGCAATAACACAGATAATGACGAGCGTAGTACGCAGCATTATACGCATGACCTGAAGTCCCTTTATACAAGGCAGCCAACTGATTGATTTTTCAACAAGAATCATAACCTGCAAAAAGAAATAGACGGCAACCGTATATGTTATTCCAGCCAGAATGCAGACCCAGCAAAGGTAGGAACCTTCTCCAAAAAAGTTGACGAAATCATATCCCTTCAACTTTGTTGCGACATTAACAACCATGCCAAAAAGAAAAGTTGCGGCAAGAGTTCCAAGGAATGCCCCTATGAAAAACCATTTTGTTGCATAGAGACTTGAACTAACGCTTTCTTCACTGCCATCATATTTTTCAAGCTTTTTAACCCAGGCAAAATATATGCAGAAGGGCATGAGTACGCATAAGACTAAATACCCCAGTATGACAAAAGGATTCGAAATGGTCCTAAAGTACTCCTGAGTGTTGACCGCATTGATAAAAAGTGCAAGCGGACCATAGAGAAGAGGACCAATACTATAGCTAAGAATTAATAAGAAGAAAATTTTTGGCTCAAACTTAGCTTTTGCATTAACAGGCATATATTCCTCCATTTTTTCAATAAATACCTAAGCTAAAATTATACACCTAAAACGAATAATAATCTATAGTAAAATCTTTAGAATCGGTAAGAAAAAAAATTACATGGCACATAAGAAGTAGATTTTCCGCTGAATTCATGCTATCATATTAAAATCGAGGTTAAACATGAGTGATAGAAAAAGCGGTGTTTTGCTGCACTTGACGTCCCTCCCGGGAAAAGAAGGAATCGGAACATTGGGAAAAGAGGCCTATTCTTTTGCGGACTGGCTTCACAGGGGAAATCAGACCTTATGGCAGGTTCTTCCACTTGGTCCCACAGGCTATGGCGACAGTCCCTATGCAAGTTTCTCTACTTTTGCAGGAAATCCCCTTTTGATTGATTTGGATGACCTTGTAGAGCGTGGATGGGCAGATGCGGCTGATATCAAGGTTGCGGACTACATAAAGGAAGAAGGGCCTGTTGACTTTGGCTCAGTTGTATGGTGGAAAACGCCTGTCCTTTATTCATGTGCATCCTACTTTTTGCGCAATGTTAAGAGAAAGGATTATCTTCGGTTTGAGCATTTCAAAGAGGACAACAAGAACTGGCTGGATAATTTTGCAAGTTTCATGAGCATCAAGCGCTTTTATGATGCCAAGGCCCAGGAAGAAAAAGTTGAAGGCCCGGAAAGCACATGGAACAAATTCTGGCCAAAGGATCTTGCCGCACACAAGACAGAAGCCGTTGAAAAATGGAACAAAGAGCATGAAGAAGAAATCGAGCAGATAAAGGCAATTCAGTTTTTCTTTAGGGAACAATGGGGAGCCTTAAAAAAATACGTCAACTCACTGGGCATCAAGATTATCGGTGACATTCCGATTTTTGTTGCCGCTGACTCTGCAGACCTGTGGTCAAATCAAAGCCTGTTTCAGTTTGATGTAAAGAAACTTGAGCAAAAGACATGTGCCGGAGTTCCGCCGGATTATTTCAGTGAGACAGGACAGCTCTGGGGAAATCCTCTGTATGACTGGGATGCGATGAAGGCAGACGGTTACAGCTGGTGGATTGCAAGAATCAAGAACATGCTGCATCTTGTTGACATCGTAAGGATTGATCATTTCCGCGGTTTTGACGAATACTGGCAGATTCCATACGGGGCAGAGAATGCTATCGGAGGTGAATGGAAGAAAGGTCCTGGCAAGGCATTGTTCGATACAATCAAGAAAGAACTCGGTAAGCTTCCGATCATCGCAGAAGATCTTGGTGTCCTGACTCCTACCGTTGAAAAGCTCCGTGACACTGTGGGCTTCCCAGGAATGAAAATCCTTCAGTTTGCATTTGACGGTAACGAATGGTCAGAAGGCAGTGCTGAAAATGCATACCTTCCACACAACATATCAAACTCCAACTCTGTCATCTACACAGGAACCCACGACAACGACACAAGCATGGGCTGGATAGAAAAAGGCGGAGACGGTCTTAAAAGAAATCTTTGCAATTATTTTAATCTTTACGAGGACATTGACAATATGACTGTCGCACATACGCTTATACGTGCGGCATTTGCATCTGTTGCGGATATCTGCATAGTACCCTTGCAGGATGTATACAGTCTTGGAAGCGATGCAAGGATGAATACACCTTCCACTGCAGCTGGCAACTGGAGCTGGAGAATGCCATACGGCCTTACGGATGAGCGTGGGGCATCAGAGCTGGCATGGTATTCAAAGCTGTACAGGCGCAATCAGGCATCTTCTTAAAGGCCTGACCTTCGCAACAGATGATCATCGTGCCACTTCATTTAACGTGCTAACTGGTTATTATATAGCAATGAGCCCGCTTGTGAGGGACAAGCGGGCTGCAAGTTGGCGGTGAATGTCCCACCGGGACATTCACTTTTTATCGTTTACTGTTACTCTGTCGGTCTCTTCTTGAAGGCCTTGCTTTCTACTATGGCCTGACCCTCGCCAACTTGACCCATCACGACCATTTCCTTAATTGTGCTAACCGCTTACCATATAGCAATGTGCCCGCTTGTGGGGAACAAGCGGGCTGCAAGTCGGCGGCGAATGTCTCACCGGGACATCCGCTTTTTCCCGTCACTTTTTATTCCGTTGGTCTCTTCTTGAAGGCCTTGCTCTCTATTATGGCCTGACCTTCGCCAACTTGCTGCTCCATCATGGCCCTAACCTTTAATGGGAGGCCGAACAGTGTTATGAAGCCTTGGGCGTCTTTGTGGTCGTATAGGTCTCCGGTCTTGAAGCTGGCTATGCTTTCGTTGTAGAGGCTGTATTTTGAGTATGAGCCTGCTCCCCTTATGGCTCCCTTGCACAGCTTGACTTTTGCCCAGCCGGTTACTGTTTCTTCTGTCTTGTCTACAAAGGCCATGCAGCTGTCAAAGAGGGTGGTAAACCATTTTCCGTCGTAGATCAACTCGCCTACTTTAATTGAAAGCTGCTGCTTGTAGTGGTAGGTGTCACGGTCAAGGCAGATGTGGTCCATCATTCTGTGGGCAAAGTATAGGATTGCTCCACCTGGGGTTTCGTATACTCCGCGGCTCTTCATTCCTACGCAGCGGTTCTCGCAGATGTCAACAAGACCTACTCCGTTTCTTCCGCCAATCTCATTCAAGGTTGTGAGAAGCTCAAGGGCACCCATCTTCTTGTCGTTCACTGCAACAGGGATTCCCTTCTCAAAGTCGATCTTTACATACTCGCCTTCATTTGAAGCTTCCTCCGGAACTGTTGTGTTCTGAAGCATGTGCTTGTACTGAGGCTCATTCTCTGTCTTCTCAAGCTCAAGACCCTCGTGGCTCAAGTGCCATATATTCTCGTCGCGGCTGTATGACTGATCCTTTTTCATCGGAACCTCAAGTCCACGCTGCTCAAGATATGCAATCTCTGCCTCACGGCTGTCCATGTTCCACTTGTCATCCCTCCAGGCTGCGATTACCTTGATGTCCGGAGCGAATGCCTTGATTGCAAGCTCAAAGCGAACCTGATCGTTGCCCTTTCCTGTGGCACCGTGGCATATTGCAACTGCCTTTTCCTGGCGTGCATATTCAACAAGAATCTTTCCAATAAGAGGACGTGCGGTTGAAGTACCCAGAAGATATTCATCCTCATATACAGCATTTGCCTTAAGAGCAGGCCAGCAGTATTCGCTGATATATTCCTCGCGTGCGTCAACAACATAACATGCAGAAGCACCTGTCTTGAGGGCACGGGCCTTGATTGCTTCCCAGTCATCGCCCTGTCCAAGATCAATGCAGACAGCGATAACGTCGTAGTCATAGTTTTCCTTGAGCCATGGAATAATAACCGTGGTGTCAAGACCACCTGAATAAGCTAAAACAACCTTATCTTTTGCCATAAAAAAACCTCTTAAAATGTAATTTTATGCATTCAATATAGCATTTTTAACATAAATATGCAATATCTTTCGTCAAAACTGTTTACAGAACGCATGATTTTTGCTAGAATTAGCCCATGATAGTTATGAAATTCGGCGGCAGCTCTGTTGCAAATGCAGAGAGGATCCGTCACGTCGCCTCGATAATTCAGGCATATAAGGAAAGCAAGCCCATCGTTGTATTAAGCGCAATGGGAGACACAACAGACCATCTTCTTGAAGCAGCAGATCTGGCTGTAAAAGGCAAAGTGGATATTGCAAAAGTTGAGGACCTCCACTATAAGACTGCAAAGGAGCTTAACATCCAGGTTCCGGCGATTGCAGAGCTTCTTGACGAGCTTAAGACCCTCTTAACGGGTATCAGCATGCTGAGGGAACTTACAAAACGCACCAGGGATTATCTCGTGTCTTTTGGAGAGCGCATGTCAGTACGCATGATGGCCGCATATCTTAACCAGCAGGGAACAGATGCACAGTTCTTTGACGCATGGGACATCGGCATGGTCAGTGACTCAAACTACATGTCAGCGGAGCTTTTGGATGAAGTATGGCAGGAGATTCCACGTCACCTTAATCCATATAAGAACGGAGTGGAGAAAGCCATCCCGATAATCACTGGATTTATCGCAAAGGACAAGAAAGGCATAATCACGACATTGGGACGCGGCGGTTCTGACCTGAGCGCAACAATGATAGGCTCTGCACTCGGAGCAGACGAAATACAGACATGGAAGGACGTAGACGGCATACTCACAGCTGATCCACGTATTGTCGCAGATGCACACACAGTCCCGGAGGTAACATACGAGGAAGCACAGGAGCTTGCAATGTTCGGCTCACAGGTACTTCACCCAAGAAGCATGATTCCTTGCCGCAAGACAGGAACACCGGTACGCGTGAAGAACAGCTACAACATCAAGAGCCCGGGATCAATAATCGTTGAGGAGCACCACAGTTCCCGTCCTCAGGTTACTGCAATCACGACGGTAAAGAACGTCACCTTGATAGACATCCAGTCAAGCCGCATGCTTGGGGCATCAGGTTTCCTAGCACACATTTTCAATCAGTTCCTCAAGTGGGAAATCAGCATAGATGTAATCGCAACATCAGAGGTATCCGTATCGCTTACAGTCAACGGCAACAAGGATCTGGCAGGTCTTCTGGAGGATCTTGGCCGTGTCGCTGAGGTCCGTGCCAAAAAGGAAAAGGCAATCGTCACTATCATTTGTGATGCAGGCCATTCAAGCAGCATACTTGCAGACGTATTTGCATCTCTTAAAAACGAGGGAATCAACGTTCAGATGATTTCACAGGGAGCAAGCAAGGTCAACATAAGCATGCTGGTGGAAAACGCAGATGCAGACAGAACGGTACAGATCCTGCATTCCGCTTTGTTCAAATAATCAAAGAATTTCAAATTGAATTCTATGGGGGAAAACATGAAGATTACTTTGGTCGGTTATGGAAAGATGGGACACATGCTGGAACAGACGGCATTATCACTCGGACACACAGTTGTCGCAACAATTGATCCTTTTGCACCGGACGCAAAATACAAGGTTCCACAGGATGATGACGGAACGGCTGTAGCAGATGCAGTAAAAGATTCTGGCGCAGAAGGTGTAATTGAATTCACCTCCCCTGCCACAGTCATCCAGAACATCACGGCACTTCTTCCCCTGAAACTTCCGTTAGTTGTAGGATCAACCGGATGGAACGATAAAATTGACTCTGTAACTGAACTTGCATCAAAAACCGGCGGAACCTTAATGCACAGCGCAAACTTCTCTATCGGTGTAAACATGTTCTACAAGATTGTTGAGGAAGCCGCAAAGCTTGTAAACAATTTTGAAGAATATGATGCCGCGGTATGGGAAATGCACCACAATCAGAAAGCCGACAGCCCGTCCGGAACTGCAATCGATATTGCAAAGCGTGTATTGGAAGGCTATAAGCGAAAGACGGAAATCGTAACCGATGCATTCCATTCAAAGCCACAGCCTAACCAGCTCCATGTCTCATCAACAAGATGCGGAACAGTTCCAGGCACACATACAGTATTCTTTGACAGCACAGCAGACACAATCGAGCTTACACATACAGCCCGAAGCCGTCAGGGTTTTGCCAGTGGAGCCGTACATGCCCTGGAGAACCTCAGCAGACTCTTGAAGGACGGAACACTGAAACCAGGAAAACTCTACGGAATGTCAGACGTCTTCCCGGGAATGTTCTAGGCAAGCACAGCCTTCTTTGCATCCTCTACTGCATGAATGACCTTATCGCACCATGCGTCAAACTCTGGGTCTTCAACCTGCAGCTCAGGATGTGACAAGATGTATTCAACCGCCATCCTCACACCCTCTTCAAACCTAACGTTAGGTTTAAATCCAGGAGCGATACTCTTCAGCTTTGAATTGTCAAACACAACAGAGCAGGCCTTGTCTCCAATCAGGCTTCCGGTATAATCATAATCGCTTACCGCCGCAAGGAACTCTGATGAAACGTGGCATGCATAGAGCCTTACTCCAAGCACTGATGCGATTGTCTCATAAATCTGATTCCATGTAAGGCTTTCGTCATTTGTAATCTGGAACGCCTCCCCTATTGCGTGAGGATTTCCAATCAGACCAACGTATCCCTTTGCAAAATCTGAATTATGAGTCATAGTCCAAAGCGATGTTCCGTCTCCGTGTATGATTACGGTCTTTCCTTCCATCATGCGCTTGATGACCTGCCAGCTTCCCTTGTTTCCGTGCACTCCCAGCGGAACACTTCTTTCGTCATAGGTGTGGCTTGGACGTACGATTGTGACAGGAAATCCGTTTTCCCTGTAAAGCTTCATGAGAAGGTCCTCACAGGCTATCTTGTTTCTTGAGTATTCCCAATATGGATTTGCAAGACTTGTTCCCTCGTTGATTATGTAATTGCGCACCGGCTTATGGTATGCGGATGCAGAGCTTATGTAGATGTACTGCTTTGTCCTGTCCTTAAACAGGCGCCAGTCACGTTCAATCTGCTCCGGAACAAAACCGATGAATTCACATACGGCATCAAAGGTCTTGTCCCCAAGTTTCTCAAGAACGGCAATCTCATCGTTGATGTCGACCTGAATAACATTTACACCTTCGGGAATCTGCTCGTTTCTATTACCCCGGTTCAAAAGATACAGCTCATGTTTCTGTGCAGAAAGCAGCTTTGTAATAGCCATACTGATGGTACCAGTTCCGCCAATCATCAATATCCTCATGTTTCCTCCGTGCCCCTTAAGGCTTTTAACGACATTATCAACCGTATTTCTGTTTCTGGCAAGCGATTTTTTGCGTTAGATGCAAGCTGAAGTCACCAATTTTTGTTCCACAATTTACGCCGGATTTTAATGTTTCCACTAGACAAAAGCCTATGAATTCTGTTATTATTATACGCATGCTGTAAAAGAATCATCAAAAACATTTGCAGCAAGAGAGTGTTTTATAACACCTAGGAGGATAGTTGGCAGACAATAAGGGAATGCGGGTAAATGAACAGATCCGTGTACGTGAGGTCAGACTCATTGACGATGAAGGTAATCAGAAGGGAATTGTCCCTACATTAGAAGCCCTCAAAATGGCAAAGGAGCGTGATCTCGATCTTGTTGAAGTATCGCCAAACGCAAATCCGCCGGTTTGTAAGATACTGGATTTTGGAAAATACCGGTTTGAACAGGAGAAAAAACTCCGTGACTCCAAGAAAAACCAGAAGGTATTGAAGCTCAAGGAAATTCGCATGCAGCCAAAGATCGGTTCAGGCGACCTTGACACCAAAGCAAAGCACGTTCAGGAGTTCTTAAACGAAGGCGATAAGGTAAAAGTCACCAT
>JAGCYQ010000095.1 GCA_017960765.1 Treponema sp. | reverse complement strand
TTGTAACGGCTGATTCGTACAAGGTTTTGCAACAGCCCCAAAAGGAAATGAAGATCTGTACCTTCCTGTGGATTTACTACGGATACCCCACAAGCTGCTATGAGGGCGTAAATGTTGAGGCAATGAGGTACAACTGCGGAAGATTCCTTGCCCGACGCGACAAGGATGACAACATAAAGCCTGACTGTGCCGCCGGTGTTCCAGATTCAGGAACCGCACATGCCATCGGTTACGCAAACGAGGCAGGCATTCCGTTTACAAGGCCTTTCATCAAGTACACTCCCACATGGCCGCGCTCATTTATGCCCACAAGCCAGGACCAGAGGAACCTCATCGCCCACATGAAGCTTATTCCGGTTCAGAGCCTTATCAAAGACAGAAGCATTCTCTTGATTGATGATTCAATCGTACGTGGAACCCAGTTACGTGAGACAACAGATTTCCTGTATCAGTCAGGTGCAAAGGAAGTCCATGTACGCCCTGCATGTCCGCCGATCATGTTCGGATGCAAGTATCTGAATTTCAGCCGTTCAAAGAGCGAGATGGATTTGATTGCACGCCGTGTAGTCAGGCAGTTTGAAGGGGATAACGTAAGCGCCGAGGTTCTGGAGAAATACTGCGACCCGGATACCCCCGAGTATGAGAAACTGCAGCAGGAGATTTGCAACAAGCTTCACTTTACCACATTGCGCTATCACCGCCTGGATGACATGCTTAACTCAACAGGCCTTGAGCACTGCAAGCTGTGTACATATTGCTGGAATGGAAAAGAATAAGTCTCTTAGTCAGAGATGATCATAAAATAGAAAATACAGTGATAGAAATCTGAACCGCCGTTGTACTGGGTCAGGACAATCCATCCGTCCATTGCCATTTTTTCCTGTGCCATGTTTCTGGTAACAAGCGTCTCGTAGACATTGTTTGGTACAAGGGAATTTATCTTGGAAAGGTTGTCTTGAACAAAATCCAGCATCGCGCTGTCTTCTTCGTCCATTTTATCACCGGTAATCTGAAAGAACTCTTTTAAGTGCTGGTCAGGTCCCAATCCGTTAAAAAATGTTTCCTTTAAGCTGTCCAGGGAAGAGTTTGCAAGGGAGGCCTGGAAATTCGCACGTGACATGGGATCAAGGAATTCCACCACCACATCATCCGCAGAAAAATCCTTTCTGGCAAAGCAAAGTTCTGCCGTAACACAAAGCAAAACCGCGGCACAAATAAAAAAACGTAAAATCTTCGTCATGCAGAACCTCCTTATACTTATATAATATTTAATTTTTAAAACATTGACAAGAGTAAAACAACTAAATCAAATCCTTGGTTACAAATGAAAAAAGGGGGCTTTATCTGCCCCCCTCTGTATTAATCAATCTTTGTCATGTCTGCGATGTCGGCGCTGTAGTCAACACCCTCAACATCAAAACCGTTGATTGTCAGGAAGTCGTGCCGCAGGCCTTCAAGATCAACAAGCTCTGCCACATTCTCCTGTGTCACGCTTGGCATGATCTTATCCACTTCTGCCTGAACCTTAGGATCAAGCTCCCAGTCATCAATCCTGATGCGGTTGGCCTCATCAACAGGAACCTTACCTGCCGCTGAATTTTCTCCGGTAAACAGACGCTCGGCAAACAGGCGCTCCATCTGCTCTACACAACCCTCGTGGGTACCCATCTTCTTCATGATCTTGAACAGAACGCCAAGATAAAGTGAGATAATCGGAATAACTGCGGAAGAACGTGTCACAAGGCCCTTGTTTACGCTGACATAAGCGGCTCCACCAATCTCCTTGAGTGAAGAATCGATGTTTCCTGCCCTTTTCTCAAGATCCTTTTTGGCTTCTCCAATGGTTCCGTCACGGTAGATTGCATGGCTCAGCTCAGGTCCAATGTATGAATATGCAAGTGTGCGGCATCCGTCGGCCAGAACTCCCGCTTCCTTGAGCATCTTGATCCATCTTTCCCAGTCTTCTCCACCCATAACTTTTACTGTATTTGCAATCTCTTCATCAACTGCCGGCTCTGTGCTTGCCTGTGTGATTGCTCCGGTCATCATGTCCAGTGCCGCACCGCTGTATGTCTTTCCAATCGGTTTGATTACGGACTTGTACATTACCTTTGTGTCAGGGTCTACGCGTACAGGGCTTGCAAGGCTGTAGATAACAAGGTCAAACTTGCGTCCCCATGCCTTGGCTTCCTCGATTACACGTGCACGGGTCTCATCTGCAAAGGCATCCAGGTTGAATGTAGCTGTCTTGAGTCCTGCGGCTTTTGCCTCTTTGTCGAACTCCAGATTGTTGTACCATCCCGGTGTTCCAAACTTGCGCTCTGTTGCCTCTTTCTCGAATGATACACCGATTGTGTCGGCTCCATATTCAAATGCTGCTGAAATTCTACTTCCAAGACCATATCCAGTTGAACATCCCAAAACCAAAACGGTCTTTGGTCCGTTGCCACCTTCAGAAACGGATTTGATTCCACGCTTTGCCTTCTGTTCCTTTACATAAGCAATCTGGCGGGCAGTTTCCTTTGCACATCCGATCGGGTGTGAGTTAATGCAGATATTGCTGCGAATCATCGGTTGAATAACCATGTTTATCTCCTGTTCAAAATCATCTACAAAGACCATAAAAAGGCCATGCCCCTATTCTACTCCATTTTGACACTTTTCGTCAATGTGTCAAATATAGTTTATACAGGGGTGTTCCCCTGTATGACCCCCAATTTTAAAGGGGAAGAGAGGTGCCCTACTCAGAAGCGAGCTCCTCTCTCCCCCTTTAACCCCCACTCTCCGCGGCACTGCTTAGGGGTTCC
>JAGCYQ010000094.1 GCA_017960765.1 Treponema sp. | reverse complement strand
GATTACGACAATCTTGAGATATGGCTTTGCGTGGAAATCAACGGAGCGCAGATAAGCCGTTTCATTCTAGAAAAGGGAAAGAAATGGTATTGCCTTGCCCGAAACCTTAATCCGGAAAAAGAAAACCTCGTTACGATAATAAAGGAAACCCAGCCCTTGAGCGAAGACGCCCGCCACTCACTTGTAATTCATGAGATGGGTCTGGACGACCAGGGCCTCTTTCTACCCATACAAGAGCGAAAACTTTCAATTGAATTTATAGGGGACAGCGTTACCGCCGGAGAAGGCCTTAAGGGAGCCCCCGATGAAATGGACTGGATTCCCGCATGGATGAGCGCAAGCACCACCTATGCCATTAGGGTTGCAAAAAAATTAAAGGCAGACTGGAACACCATGGGAAAATCCGGCTGGGGCATTTGCTGGGGATGGGATTACAATCAGGAATCAAAGATACCGCCACATTACGAAAATGTATGTTCCGTTTTAAAAGATTCCGACAATGTGGTACTTGGGGCTCAGGATAAATGGACATTCAATTCGGGGAAAGGCTCTGATTACGTCGTAATAAACCTGGGCACAAATGATGAGTCCGGAATGAGGGCTGCCGAAGATAAAAGGGGCTTACCAGAAAAGGTCATATCCGCCGTAAAGGATTTCCTTACCGTCATAAGAAGCCATAATCCAAACGCCGGCATCCTTTGGGTATGGGGAATGCTTAAGCTTGAACATGTTCCCGAGCTAATCAAAAAGGGAGTTGAGGAATACAGGGAAGATTCCGGCGACAAAAAAGTCTTTACCCTTGAGCTTGAATCATTGGATGACCTGGAAAAGACGGACGAAGAAAAAGGAAGCCGCTGTCACCCAGGCCCAAAAACTCACGAAGCCGCCGCCGTTAGGATAGTGGACTGTCTTTGCAAATTAAGCGGGGAAAAGTGAAAGGCCCCTCTCACCAATAGCTTATAGCGTCCTTTACCTTTTCATAGTATTCGTCAAAGGCCCCGTCAACTTCTTCCGTTTCCATGATGATGTAGAAGCCGTCATAAACATCGGTAACCCATTCATATTTTTCTGATATTTCATCCAGAAATATATATCTTGTCTTTTTATCCTGGTCCTCTGCGGATTTTACTTTTATTTTCTGGGCGTTAAGCGAAAATTCCTTGTCTTTCAGGCTATCCATGGCTCTTCCAATTTCATACAAACCTTTTGTCGCAAGTACATTGTCGTTTACATAAAAGAGATAATCATTTGCCCTTGAATTGTTGTAGTCGCATATAATGGTTACGGAAATATCACTTCCCTTATAACTCACTTTCAATTTATTCTGGTCGGTCTTAATCCCGTCATATTCCCTTGAAATATGTTCCTCTCTGACGGCATGCGCTGATTCGATTTTAGGGTATTTAAGAGCCTCGTTTATGAGGTAATAGTCTTCACTTTCTGAAAAAAAATAGTTTTCCAGATTTCCAACTTCAAGTTCTTTATCCTGCATTTCATTTGATTTTATTACGTGCTCTATGCCCAACTGCCCGACAAGAAGCTTTTCCAGAAGCTCACGTTCAGCCTTATAATCCGGTAAAATTAGGCCCGGCTCAACTAGCCTGAGCGCTGCCTGAAAAACATCTATATCTTCCAATTCCATTTTCAAGTCTACAGTCTCAAAAGGAATATGTATGTCGGGATATTTAACATAACCTTTTTCCGGTCCGGATAATATGGCTTCCGGGTTTTCCGGCTCATATTTCAGGCGGTAGTCATCAGAAGTTTCTATACCGGTCAATTTGCCGTCTTCAATCACGACAGACTGCCTGCGATATGCCTGGTTGTCATACTGCATGATGTTGGACATTGTGAGTTGAACCATGACATCCAGCACGGATAGAATTTCCTTTGCCGCATCATAATCTTTTTTCCTCTTGCTGACACTTATAAACTGATGTCCGTCCTTTTCCGTGATATAGGGAGCATAAAGTACGTTCTGTATATTGCGCGGCACAACCTTGACACCCTTTGGCATGGATGAAAAGAAAAATACCGCAAGCACTGCTGACAGCACTGCAAAAAAAACTGACATGGCCAATAGAATCCTCTTCATTTTCCTCCATCCAAGTCAACTTGCACTTAGAATTTTACGACGATAAAGCTTTTGGCAGGAATCTTTATGCCGCCGTTTATGCTTTCTTTTGAAACTGTATAGCTTACTTCTTCTGGGGCACGTTTCATGCAGACTTCCAGATTGGTCATCAGATCCGGGGAAACGCCCTTGGTTCCACCGCTTGTTCCAATGGCATCCGTGGCCACAACTTTTTTTGCTGAACCACTGGCAGCCGTAAGCCTTGCACTTTCCGCCTCCCCTGAATATTCCTTTTTATTTGAATCGACAAGAGTAAGAACCTGTTCTTCTTCCGAACCATTTGCAATCTTGAGGATTTTTTTGCCTGCGGAATCTTTTACCGCCGAAATGTAAATCTTGTTTTCCCTGAGTGCTTTTTCCTGACCGTTCAAATCCAGAGCCTCACATCCCGAATAATCTGAGAACATTTTCTGGACGTAATAGCTTGGAGTTAAAACAACCTTCTCAGCATCAAACCATATCATGTCCGGGGTCCACTGTGAATGTCCTATCCTGTTAAAAAGAGGGGCATAAGAGGCAAGACGGACGACATCTCCATTGCGTTCCATACCGGTCATCATTGCGGCCTCGGCTACTGCACCGTCTACGGAATTAGAGAGGTTTGCGTCATGTGCGGCATATTCACCTGCAAAGACAGAAACGTCGCGGGGATAGTCGTCATAAAAGTCAACATGATCATAGAGCCATTCTGGAGCAACGTAATAGTGTTCGTCAACCGCATAGGAAAAGTCCTTGTTTGAAGCCGCATTCTTCCTGTAAAAATCCCAGGCGTTTTTGTGGAAGTCATTGTCAACAAATGGACCTGCCGTGCCAAGACATTTTATTTCGGGGTATCTTTCATGAATCGCTTTTTCAAATGCAATGTAGCGGGGAGCCAG
>JAGCYQ010000093.1 GCA_017960765.1 Treponema sp. | reverse complement strand
TACACAGCCTTTGATGCGTTTTGACCCCAGCAGAACGGACCGTGACCTCCCACAAGAACCATGTTCACTTCACTTGGATTCAAGCCCTTTTCCTTAAAGTAAGATACAATCAGGTTTCCTGTTTCAAGCTCATAATTCTGCTTTACCGCTTCCTCTGAAAGATATGGCGTGCATGGAACTGCCGTCTGGATGTGGTCTGCATGTGTGGTTCCAAAAAGCGGAACTGATTTTACAGCCTGTGCCCAGCTTACGGCAAAAGTTGAATGAGTGTGGATGATTCCGTTGATGTCGGCTCCACCCTTTACAGCAAAATCACGGTAGATGACCGCATGGGTCAGTGTGTCGCTGGAAGGCCTGAATTTTCCCTCAACAACATTTCCCTCAAGATCAACTACAACCATGCTGTCTACGGTAAGATCGGGGTAGGGTACGCCGCTTGGCTTTATCGCGAATACTCCCTTGTTCTTGTCGAATGCACTGACATTTCCCCATGTGTAGAGTGCCAGATGCTGTGCGGGAATCTCCATATTGGCCTTATATGCCTGTTCCTTGATGTCCTTGTAATCTGCCATTTTCATTTTCCTCTGTTCGGTTTTGGTTTTATCAGTCTACGTTTTCCACTGCGGCCTTTTCAACTGCAAGTGCTTTTGTGTAGTCCGCAAAGAACTTTTCAAATCCCTCTACATCAGCCTTGTCCGGTTCAACTGTCTGGATTTTTGCGCTGGAGAACACTGCTGAATTGAGCCATTCAGGGAGTGACTTGCCGTTTTTGTTTACAAGATATGATGCAAGAAGAGCCATACCCCATGGGCCGCCTTCTCCTGCAGTGCTCATTGCAGATACAGGTGTGTGCATTGCCGCTGCCATAACCGGTAAACCTATGTCCTGATCCTTAAAGAATCCGCCGTGTCCTGTAAGACGGTCAAGGCTTACATGCTCGTCGTCAAAGAGGATGTTCATACCGGTCCTGAGTGCTCCAAGTGCAGTAAAGAGCTGTGCACGCATGAAGTTTTCAAGAGTGAACGATGCATTCTGTTTCCTTACGAACAGCGGACGGCCTGAGGCAAAACCGGTCATGCTTTCGCCTGATATGTAGTTGAACGGAATCAATCCTCCGCAATCCTTGTCTCCCTTCATTGCTGCCTCAAGAAGAATGCGGTATGCCTTTCCCTTGTCGAACTCTGCACCCAGACGCTTTGCCGCATCAGAGAAAAGAGAGATCCACTTGTCATATTCGCCGGTACAGTTGTTTGCGTGTGCCATTGCGGCATCCTTTCCGTCCGGTGTTGATACTATGTCGATTTTTCCGTTGTATGCCTTTGAAAGGGGTTTCTCAAGTACGATCATTGCAAATACAGATGTTCCTGCAGAGACATTTCCCGTCCTTACTGCAACGCTGTTTGTTGCGACCATACCAGTTCCAGCATCTCCTTCCGGCGGTGCAAGTGGAATGCCCGGTTCAAGGTCTCCGTCCGCATCAAGCCACTTTGCTCCCTCTGGTAAAAGCTTTCCTGCATCCTGTCCTGCCTCAAGGCATTTTGGAAGAATGTCCTCAAGCTTCCATCCAAATCCGTACGGGGCAAGAAGCTCATCAAACTGTGAGATCATCTTTTTATTGTAGTCTTTCGTGCTTGAATCAACAGGGAACATTCCGGATGCATCTCCGATACCCAGGACCTTTTCTCCTGTAAGCATGCGGTGAACGTATCCTGCCAGCGTAGTAAAGAATGCAACAGAGCTGACGTGTGCCTCCTTGTTCAATATTGCCTGATACAGGTGTGCAATGCTCCATCTTTCGGGAATAGGGTAGCCGAAAAGCTTTGACAGTTCCTCCGATGCCTGACCTGTAACAGTGTTCCTCCATGTCCTGAACGGAACCAAAAGCTTGGCATCCTTGTCAAATGCAAGATATCCGTGCATCATGGCGCTTATTCCCATTGCCTTGAGTTTTGTAAGCTTTACATTGTATTTTTCCTTTACCTCGGCTTTCATGCGGGCGTAAGCGGTCTGTATGCCGTTGTGGATTTCGTCCTGTGAATATGTCCAGAGCCCGTCAATCAGGGAGTTTTCCCAGTCGAACGCTCCGTTTGCAATCGGCTCATTTGCGCTGTTGATTAAAACGGCCTTGATTCTTGTTGAGCCAAATTCAATTCCAAGGACAGCCTGTCCGCCTTCAATTTCCTTTGTAATCTGTTCGTCAGTCATTTTTATTCCCCATATATGGTTTTTTAGTTTATTTCAAGTTCAATTATCATTCATAAAGCGATTTATTTCAAGTCAATTTTTTATGGATTTTTGTTTAAATTTTTATTAAGATATTAAGCTATGAACATAGTTTTTTTTGCTTACAGTACGGTGGAATTTCCGGCAGAGGATCATGAGATAAAGACGCTTCCCTCAAGAAAAGATGAATGGCAGGAATTGTGCTCGCTTTTTCCGGACGATAATTTTTTTATTGTGACGCAGCTCCCTTCTCCTTTTCTGATTGACATTGAGGGGAATGAAGTTCTTGAGCTTCCGGCAAAGGTTAAATGCATGATCAGTAAATCGCATAATCCCCATGATTTTGCTCAGGACATAATCTCATTGAATCCTGATGTTGCGGTTCAGGCATCGTATTGGGCGGCCCCCATTGACTGGATGTGCCTTAATGACTCGCTTGTGGGAGGGGAACTTTTAAAGAATGGAATTAAAACTGTGTTTCATCCTGTAGAATCTGAGTTGACTTGCTTTGACAAATGGCTGACACACAACATGCTGAAGGACATGGGTTTTCTTGTTCCAGATGCTGTTTATGTCCACCATGAGCTTTACTGGGCGGAAAGACCTAAGCCTTATGTGACTGTAAACGCGTACAAGGAATATGTGTGGAATCAGATGCGTAACATGAAATATCCTGTTGTGATAAAGGACACTGTGGGACTGAGCTCTTACGGCATGGATGTGGCGGTCTCGTTCAAGGAGGCGGTTCATTATCTTAACCTTGGCCGCACTTCTTCTGACCGTCTTGTGGAAACCTTTGTTGACGGGACAGTGTTCGGTACGGAGATTTATTCCCTTGGTGGAAAGACAGTTGTCATGCCGCCATTCCTGCTTTCGGTAAACAAGTATGGCCTTACAAGTCCAAGACGTTCCATAAAGCTGGGTCCTGTCACGGATCCAAAATACAATATCGGTGAATTGAATGCAATGCTCGTTCAAGTTGCAAATAAGCTGAATCTGAATGGAGTTGCCCAGGTGGATTTAATCTTTAAAGAAGGAAAATGGTACGTTATCGAGATTAATCCGCGCCTTTCCGGAATGTCAGAGAGCTATGCCTATGCAACAGGACATTCTGTTATACATAATCTTGCAATGCTTTCCCATGGTATTCTTCCTGAGCCAGAGGACTGCACATGTACTTGCAGCTTTAAGCTTCCGCTTATGGACTATGCCACGATGGAAAAAATCAAGGCGGAAAAAAGCGTGCTCTACATGTATCAGATAAAGAACAATGCCGCACGTCAGGAAAGAGAAAGGGGCTATTGCGAGCTTGTCGTTGGCGGATTTGAAAATCACAAGGATCTGCTTGATGAGATTAAAAGCCTTTCACAAAAATACAATAATCTTTTCGAGCCGTTGCTGATGGAAGAAATAGAAAAGGTCAGGGCTTTGGTATAAAGCTTGTTCAATCAAGAATTACGAATCCTGTCACTCGCTCCCAGGTGAATTACTTCGGGTGTCTTTACTTCCTCTATTCTCTTGCTTGATTTTTCTCTTATCGAAGTCTTTTTGTCTTCGTCAATCGGTGTGTTTTCTGCAGAAGGTGCCTCTTGTTCTGGATTCTTTGTGAGCGTGTTAAGCAAAAGTATTATCTGAAAAAGCGTGCATCCCACAAATGCACTTACCTGGCATATCGTATAGAATTTGCTTTTTATGACGCTGTCCTGTCCTGTAGTAAGCATCTTGTCCAAAAAAGGCTCTATGATGTCCTGGATGTCGTTGATTACTCCGTTGGCAAAAAGGGCGGAGCAAATAATGAAGACGAGTATTGCAATGCAGATGATGATTAAAAGAACAGGACCTGTAAAAATCGTAAGCACAAAACTCCAGACGGTAGACAAGAAACTTGATACTGCCTGTGCTCCCTTCTTGAATCCCTCGCTGATTTTGTTTTTAGTTTCCTGAGAATTTTTTCTTCGGTTGATCCACTGGTTGATCAGGACAAAGATGCCCGCACAGCATAGGACAACAAGGGCCGTGCGCAGTGTACCGTTACCGGATATAGTTGAAAGGTAAAGATTGTCGGGAACAGCCCACCACAATATGATCTTGAACAGCATGAGAAGTACACCCATGGCCATGAACCAAACAGGATTCTGCGGAATAAAGTTAAACGTCTTTCCTTCTTTTCTTATCGGTGTAATGGAGGATATGAGTCCTGGAAAAAGATAGAGCGTGACTACAAGCCATTCAGCCAGTGCAAAACCGGAAGCAGGCAGGAGCACGACAGAATAGAAGGCATAGAACAAAAGGACATAGGAGATGAAGTCAAGCATGTCAGCGTTCTTGTGGTTGTGCCTCATGAATATGAAAAGGTGAAGCGCATGCATGATTGCAAAAATTGAATATGCAATGGTGTTGAAATAATTGAATATGCTAAGACGGATTGTTCCGCCACGTGTACGGAAGATTATTGAAAGATAGAACATAACGGATACAAATGCCAGAAGCAGGAACTTGTTTGCAATTGAATCTATTTTCTTGACGTCGATATTTTTTTCCTTCAATTTGACTTCCTCCTTACTAAAGATTACATGTAATAGTCCGGGAAACTTCCGATAAACCATTTTCCGTTTATTTTCTTTGTGCACCAAGAGCGGGCCGATTCAAGATAATCCCTCTGCTTGTGGAATGTGCCGTTTGGTCCGAGGGTGTCGCTGTACGTGTTCTGGTATTCGTCAATCAGGGCAATGACCTGCCTGAGGTAATCAGGTTTCCTTGGGTAACTGTAGAGCTTTGTCTTTATCTCAAGGCATATGATGTCCGAAGACATTCTTGTGGGGCTGTCCTGCGGGTAAACGAACTGCTGGATATATTGTCCGCACAATGTAAAAAGACTCTGGTTCACGTTCTGTCTGTTGGTGAATTTCTCTGAGTAGCGGCTTATGCAGAAATATGGAATAACCTCGCCAGCATGAAGGACCTGCACCGGTGAAAGGCTTGTGTTGGCCGAAAGATATTCGGTTATGTAAACTGAAGAATTGACAAAATACAATTCATTCTGGGTTTGAACGTTTACTTTTTTTCCTTTTGATTTTTTCTGATAATAGAGCATGAATTCGTTCAGGTAAGTTTTAACTTCGTCAGGGACATCCTCATCCTGGATAAGGACACATTTTTCCATTGCCCTGTCCATCTGTCCGTTCTCTATGTCGGTAATGACATCCACAACAATCGAATTTTTGTTTAACGGAACCCTGGATATTGCACTGTCCTTTTCTGCGGTAAGCTCAACTTGAGTTCCTGTCGCAATCTTGAAAATAACGAAACCTATGACAAAAAAAGCAACAATAACTTTCAGCAAGGCGACTGCTAATGGAAAATGATCTGCTTTTTTTGCAACCGAAATCATAGCCCCTCTGTCCTCACTTTTTCATACATTTCTATGAACTGAGCCTTTCCGTTTATGATGGCTTCAAGTACAAAAGGATCCAGCTGGGTTTTCATTGTATTCTCTATCTCGGTGAATATTGCCTCAAAGTCATTGCTCTTGTAATGCTCGCTCTTCATGGCGATTTTGTCAAAGGTATTGGCTCCGGCAACAATGCGGGCTGACAATGGAATCTCTTCTCCCCTGAGTCCCTGGATATAACCGCTTCCGTCCCAGTTCTCGTGATGATAAAGGGCAACCTCACGTGAAAGGCGGTAATACAGGTCATCGTAATTGTTTACAATCATGCGGTCAATCATCTGTGCTCCAAGAACCGTGTGAGACTGCATGACTTTAAGTTGCTCCGGCTCAAGCTCTGTTTTTTGAAGAAGCTCGGTGGGCAAAAGGAATTTTCCGACATCATGGAGTGGTGCAATCTGACTTAATGTTTCCATGTACGTGTCGTTAAGGATGTCAGTGTATGAACCGTCTTTACGCAGCTGCCTTGCAAGAATGAAAGTGTAGTTTCCGATTCTGCGCATGTGGGCTGCTGTTGCGGGATCCTTGTCGCGGATGAACTGCAGGGCACCGGATATGATTTTTTCCCTGCTTGTTATCACGCTGTTCTTGCTTGTTCGTAATGTAATTGAAAGTTTGTGCGTAAGTTCCTGAAGTCTTGAGCTCTGTGAGTACTGCTCCGTCATGTTGTTCAGGATCAAGAGGTAACCGTAAAGATGTTTGTTTTTTCCAATCTTGTGGATTTCGGTCTCGTATACGTTCTTGCCTATTGTTTTATAACGGCTGTCATCTTCGCTTTCGTTCATCGGTGGTGTAATGATGTTCTGAATTTCCGGTGAAACTTTCATCTTGAAGTAGCTTGAGTCGTCCAGGTCCTTGTATTCCGGGAATGCCGCCTTTGCCGCCTTGTTGATTCGCCTTACATGAAAAGTATTGTCGATTATCAGAAGCGGGTTCTGCATGGAATTCATGATTTCCTTGTATGCCATGTCGTAAAGGTTTGAGAACAGTTCCTTCGACACCATGAGGGTCGCAAGTATGGATGCTATGGAACAGACAATCGGGGCAAACGGAAAATAGGACTTGTTGGTTCCAGTAAACAGGCATATCAGAACGAAAGTCTGTGGAATTGAAGTAATCAGGAAGAATGATGAGCTGATTTTATAATTGTGTATCTTGGAGATAATCAAGGATCTGACATAGATTGTAATTGTTATTATCTCAACGATGAGCAGTGTTGCAATAATTGCATAAAAGCACCATGCCGGAACAAATTTCAAATAGCTGGCTCCATTCGCATCAATTTCCATGGAATAATCGGAAAAGAGAATTGAAAATACAGGTCCCTGCCTGTCTTTGTTGATAAGGACGACAACCACGCATAAAAATACATACCACAAGGTAAATACTATCATTGGTATTTTGGCGATGAGGACATTGTATACCTGCTGGAATACCATAAAAATGACAATAAAGATGGTTAAGACAGATATCAGCTGGATTTTATAGCCGAAGAGCATGGTCTCCAGTGAATTCCCGCTCTGATAAAGCATGAATCCCAGGAAGAAAAGGAATGTAACGCTGACAATGCTGGACACATATTTTTGTGCCTCAGTTGCCCTGTGTGCGGATAAAATGATTATCATCACACCCATGATTAAAAGAGAAACACCAGTTATCCAAGGATAAGCATATGATAGTACGTTCATTTCAGTCCTTCCTTATTCTTCTATTATAAGCCAGGATTCCTAAATTGTAAAGTGAGGATTTATTTCATGATAATTATACAATAGGGGTGTAGGGTATATTGATTTATTTTCATGACAGTGCTAGAATGTCTTAACAAATACCAAGGAGGCAGATAATTATGCAGGAAAAAGAGAATGGACACAGGACAGTTCAGCGTGAGCCGGAGAAAATCCACGATTTGACAGTACGCTTGAACCGTGTGGAAGGTCAGGTCAAGGGAATACGCAACATGGTGGAAAAAGGGGCATATTGTACAGACATACTCATGCAGGTTGCCGCCGCCACTGCCGCATTGCAGGCTTTTAACCGTGAGCTTCTGTATGACCACCTGAGGACATGCGTGACACAGAAATTGAAAAAAGGAGACAACGAGATAATCGAGGAATTGATCTGGACATTGCAGAAAATGATGCGCTAGGAGTTTTATAATGGAACAGTTTGCAGTAAGCGGAATGACTTGTGCCGCATGCAGTGCAAGAGTAGAAAAGGCAGTTTCCTCTGTAAATGGAGTTTCCTCATGCTCAGTCAATCTTCTTACAAATTCAATGAAGGTTGAAGGTTCTGCCTCTCAGGATGAGATTGTTTCTGCCGTTGAAAAAGCAGGGTACGGTGCCAGGCTTCTAGATGCAGAAAAGGGAAAAAGACAGTCATCGATAAGTCAAAAAGAAGAGATGTTGAAAGATGTGAACACTCCTTTATTGGTAAGGCGCTTGATTCTTTCAGCACTGTTCCTTCTTGCGTTGATGTACGTGAGCATGGGGCACATGATGTGGTCATTTCCCTTGCCGGATTTTTTTACAAGGAGTCATGTCTCTGTCGCTGTCCTTGAGATGCTTTTAGCACAGATAATACTTCTTATCAACAGGCAGTTCTTTGTAAGCGGGTTCAAGGCCTTGATTCACCGTTCACCTAACATGGACAGTCTTGTTGCCATGGGGGCCGGGACATCTTACGTCTACAGCATCTGCATGCTTTTCTTGATGATATATCAGCAGGCACTTGGAAATCATGATGAGGTCATGAGGTGCATGGATAACCTTTATTTTGAAGGTGCCGCCATGATTGTAACCCTCATAACCGTCGGTAAGCTTCTTGAGTCAATATCAAAGGGAAAGACAAGCAATGCCCTAAAAGGTCTCCTGAAGCTTTCTCCAAAAACAGCGGTAATCGAGCGTGACGGAAAAGAAATGACTGTAACAGTGGAGGAAGTCTCTGTTGATGATGTATTCCTTGTTCGCCCGGGAGAAAAGATTCCTGTTGACGGTGTCGTGATTGACGGAGAAAGTGCCGTGGATGAAAGTGCCCTTACAGGAGAAAGCATGCCTGCGGAAAAAAGCTCTGGCAGCAGGGTTTTTTGTGCCACGATGAATACCTCAGGTTTCCTAAGATGCAGGGCCACAAGTGTAGGGGAAGATACCTCGTTCTCCAAGATAATCCAGATGGTTTCTGATGCCGCCTCGGGAAAAGCTCCCATTGCAAAGATAGCGGACAAGGTAAGCGGAATATTCGTTCCGACTGTAATCGGAATAGCGTTTTGTGTCTTTGTAATCTGGATGCTGCTCGGTAAGGAGACAGGCTTTTCTCTCTCCAGGGCCATATCTGTTCTTGTAATATCATGTCCGTGTGCTTTGGGCCTTGCCACACCTGTTGCCATAATGGTAGGAACAGGCAAGGGTGCAAGAAACGGAATACTCTTTAAGAACGCAGAGTCGCTGGAAGAATGTGGACGCATTCAGATAATTGCCATGGATAAGACAGGAACAATTACAATCGGAAAACCAAGCGTGTGCGGAATATATTGCTCATCATCAGTTGAAGAGGACGAACTTTTAAGAATAGCCGTTTCCCTAGAGTCAAAGAGCGAGCATCCATTGTCAAAGGCAGTTATGGATCTTGCTCAGGAAAAAAGCATAAGGCCTGTAGAAGTTGAGCAGTTCAAGGCTGTTACAGGAAAAGGTTTAAGTGCGGTTCTTGACGGAAAGAAAATCTACGGCGGAAGTTTTGATTATATTTCAACTATATCCAAGGTTGAGGATGAATTAAAAAATAAAGTCAGGGAATACTCGGATTCAGGACAGACTCCGCTTTTGTTCAGCACAGAGGAAAAAGTTCTGGGAATAATTTCAGTTTCTGATTCAACAAGGGAAGAAAGTCCTGCTGCGATTAGGGAACTTGGCGGAATTGGAATTAAAACCGTGATGCTTACAGGAGACAACGAGAGGACAGCCTCCGCCATTGCAGACTCATGCGGAATAGATTCATTTGCATCCTCACTTTTGCCTGATGATAAAGCGGGGTTTATAAAGAAGCTTTCTGCGGCGGGAAAATGTGCCATGGTTGGAGACGGAATAAATGATGCACCTGCCCTTGCAAACAGTGATGTGGGAATCGCCATTGGAGCAGGAACCGATGTTGCCATTGAGACAGCCTCTGTTGTCCTGGTGAACAGCCGCCTGAGCGATGTAAGTGCTGCCGTAAGATTGAGCCGTGCCACATTAAGAATCATCCATCAGAATCTTTTCTGGGCGTTTTTCTACAATGCAATCTTGATACCTGTTGCCGCGGGTGCCTTTGCAAGATTCGGCATAATAATCAGTCCCATGCTGTCAGCCGCCGCAATGAGCCTTTCAAGTTTCTGTGTGGTGACAAATGCCCTGAGGTTGAATCTTAAGGACATCAAGAATCCACGGCATGATAAAAAACGAAAATCAAATGTTGATCTGGATAAAATTATTCAGGATATCAAACCACAACCCAAGGAGGTAAGTATGTCAGAAAAAACATTAAAGGTAGAAGGCATGATGTGCCAGCACTGCGAGATGCATGTAAAGAAAGCACTTGAGGCAATCGATGGAGTAACAGAGGCCACTGCAAGCCACGAGAAAAAAGAAGTTCTCGTAAAACTTACAAAGGAAATTCCCGATGAGGTTTTTGCCGCCGCCATTACGGAAGCCGGTTACGAGATGAAATAAGGGTATGCCGCAGGAATCAGATTTCTATTTCCATGCCGTCGTATGATGGGGATACAGAGCCGCCGTTCTCTACAATCGATTCAAGGTTGGGGAACTGGTCAAGATTCTGGTCTATGTATTTCTGGACGTCGTAATGATCCATGTTGTGCGTCATGTGGATGAACCATGTGTGCCTGGGTTTGATTCTGTCCGCGGCCGCCATTGCCTCTAAAAACGAAAAGTGAGAGGAATGGGTTTTCTCCCTTAATGCGTCAATCACAAGATGCTCGATTTGGCCTGCATCTTCGCTCAATGTCCTGAAGGATTTTTCCGGGATTGAATTGCAGTCTGTCAGGTATGCAATGCTTTTTTTCTTTCCGTTTTTTTCTTCTGACAGGAGGTATCCGTTGACCTTTAGCTTTCCGTGCATTATCGGTATGGGTATTATCGAGATGCCCTTGATGACAAGCGGATTCTTTTCGTTAATGTCGGAGGTGCATATCAGGTTGAGCTTTGGTTTTCCTCCGCCCTGGGTAACAGGTGTAAAAATATAGTCGAATCGTTTTTTGATTGCCTTGATTTCCTTTTTGTTCGCGTACAGGGAAAGTCCTTCACCCTCTGTCTCTGGAGTCGGGTTTTTCGGATCAGCTGACTTTGTGTGGCTGAATACCCTCAGGTCGTCAAGTCCGTTCAAGTGGTCGGCATGATTGTGCGTAAGCAGGACACAGTCCGGTTTTGCAATCTTGTATTTTAATGCCTGAATGCGGAATTCAGGTCCCGTGTCAATTATAATTGAGGCAGGGCTTTTTACATAAGCGGCAGAACGAAGCCTTTTGTTCTTTGGGTCGTTGGAAGTGCATACCGGGCAATCGCAGCCTATTACTGGAACTCCATGACTTGTACCGCTTCCGGTTATTATCATCTGCATCGGTTTGTCCTTATCCTAATACAAGAATTTCAAGCCGATCTGGGCATGCGGATAGATTATCCTGTTTTCCGAGTTTTGCGGCATGATGTAAGTTCCACCCTTGAAAAACAGCTGAATCGGTGACGAGGAGAAATTCCATGAGCCTTCAAATCCAGTTTCCCAGATGCAGTCGTTGTCAAAACTTCCGCTTACATTATATTCTGTTCCGTTCTTGTTATCCGTGTAGTTGAAATCTCCGTCGGCTAAATTCATGGAGGCAAAAATGCCCATGCTGCCGTTGTCAAACTGCTTTTCAAGGCAAGGCCTGCTTTCCATATACGGTCATCGCTGTGGGTCAACAATCCAGATGTCGGGTTAATGATAAGGCTTGCTTCTCCACCGATGTACATGTCATTGAATTTAAGTCCAAGTACAGCACCAAAACCAGAGCCGTTTCCTGCATCAATTCCATACGGAAGATAAAGAGGTCCTGTTGCAAAACCAAGCCTGAAAAAGACACCCCAGCAGAATGTGGCATTGTTCAGCAAATCCGTCTGGAAAGAGAGCTTTACCGAAGAGCTGAAATTGATTACGGAATCCTCTCCGTTCAGATAAGGCCTGAAAGCAAGTCCAAGCTCAAAGCAGTCAGAAGGTGACCACAGGAATCCAAGCGAAAGGGGAACCTGATATATTTCCCTTATGTTGTTGCCCATGATTATGCCTGCACCGATCTCAAGGAATGATGAGTCATCAGGAAAACTTTCTGCGCTTGCAACACTTCCGATTCCAGTTCCACCGTTTGTAAGCGAAAGGTCTGGATAGACAAGGTTTGAGTCAACAGTGACAAGACATGATGCCTTATGCCCGCCTGCCTCAATTTCTATGGTATAGAGCCCGTCCTGAACGATGTTTCCATAGTTGTCGGTTCCGGTCCAGTACATCTGCTCGGTCCATGTGGTAAATGAAACCGGTGTCGAGAAAACTTCTTCTCCGCCAGCATACCTTACCGTCATGATTCCGTTTTCCGGAGCGTTTACATGAGCCGTTATCTTTACGCTAGCAAGGGAGCCGGTGTTGTTCGGGTTGAATTTCGAGCGGTTTGAGGAAATTGACTCAATCCTGAATATTGCCCTGTCCAGGCTGATGGTCTGTGTTGTGGTGAGCCTTCTTGAGACATATACCGTCTGGGATTTTTCCTCGTATCCGAATTTCTTTGCCCTCACGGTATAGGCACCTTCATCCAGTTCAAGCAGGGAACCCTGATAGTATGAGTTTCCGTTTACAGTAAGGCTTGCACCTGAAGGATCTGAATAAACCCTGAGATAACCGCTTATCTGCACTAGATGTGCATGGAATTTTCTTTTGGACCTGCCCGAAAAATAGATTCTTTCCGTTTCGTCCCTGTAGTGCTCCTTTTCCACCTTGATCTGATGGTAGCCGGAACTTATGCCCTCTATGGTGAGCGGTGTGGTTCCCTTGTAAGTGCCGTCAAGATATACCTTGGCACCTGACGGATTTGAGCTTACATAGAGTGTTGACTGTACTTCTTCCTTTACAGCGGGCGGTTTTGGTGTGCTGCGGCCATGCTGAACACTGATGATGCTTGCATCGATGCTAGCATCTTGAGAGAAAGCCTCTGTGATAAAGAGAAAAAAAAGTATCGGCAGAAGAAAAGCTTTGTTCAATCGTGACATTTACAACACTCCTTATGTAATAATAACCACAATATTGCATTTTGGCTACATAATATTACAAATACATGCAAAAAAATTGTTAAAAACGTGGACTCCTATACCATATATATAGTATGAATGAGATAGAAATTTTTACTAAAAAAGGCAAACCGAACGTCCGTGAGATGGCGGTTAGAAACGGAATTGAATTTCCATCGGATGAAGAGCTTCTGATGCTGATTTTGAACGGAGGAACTAAAGCCATGCCCCTGGAGAAACTGGCGGAGAAATCCCTCGACATAATAAATGAGGCTCCTTCAAATAAGCTTGTTGAGCGTCTTATCAAAATTCCCGGAATGGGAATAGCCAAAGCGCTTGCCCTTGCCGCAGCAGTCGAGTTGGGAAGAAGAAGGAATTCCTGGTCAAAATGCCGAATAGAAAGGCCTGCCGACATTGTGCCTTATGTAAAGCATTATACGCTTGAAAAAAAGGAGCATTTTCTCGTGGCTACGGTAAACGGTGCAAGGGAATTGCTGAACATCCGCATAGTATCCATCGGGACTGTGAACCGAACTCTTGTTCATCCAAGGGAAGTGTTTGCAGAGGCGCTGACAGAACATGCCGCAGGAATAATATGCTTCCATAATCATCCGTGCGGTCCATGCCTGCCGAGCAACGCTGACAGAAAAACAACCGCCGCACTTGAGGAGGCTTCTGGCATTCTGGGGATTACGCTGCTGGATCACATAATCGTGACCCAAGATGAATACTTCAGTTTTCTGGAGCATGGTTTGCTGAAGACTGCGCAATATAAGGATGAATTGATTAGCGATGCCTGTTAAATCTGATATTCTGAGGGGAAAAGCCCGTTTTTGAGTATGATTGAATGTAGCATGAGGATAAGACGGGTTTCCTCAAGGCCGTTTCCGTTCTCCCTGACTGCCATGTCGCTTGAGGCAAGAAGTGCAAGAATTGATGCCGTTGCACCTGATGTCCATATCCTGGCCGCACTCCTGTATTTCTCCTGGTTCTTCTTGGAGAAACCAGCTGCCTTCAGCTGTGTGTCGTTTGGCATTGCACCCTTTTCGTGCATGGTGTGCCATGTCCTGAGCATTCGGAAACAGTAACCCAGGCCTGCGACAAGATTTGCCGTGATTCCATCGCCGGATGCCATCTTTATTTTCTGCAGTATGCCGAGTGATGATTCAAGTCGCTGTACCGGGGATTTTGATATATCTGCCATGGCGTCAAAGAGCGTAAAGGCATTTTCCTCCCTGTTGTGTGAAAGGATTTTGTCCACGTCTTCTGCTGTTATCATGTGGCCTTTATCAAAGCAGTAGAAGAAGCGGCTGCATTCAGATTTCAGTGCCTCGGTGTTGTTTTCAACCATCTCAAGAATCTGGTCAATTGCATCCGGTGCTATGACAAAACCGTTTTTCCTGAAAAAGTCCTGGAGCCATTGTGTCTTGCGGTTCTCAAACATTTCCCAGAAAATCTTCTTGTGGCTTGCCGGGACCGCAGCTTCAATTTTGCGTTCTATGCCGTTTTCGTCGGAAGTAAGGATGAGTGTGTTTGCGCTTTCTTTTGCCCCGCCGTTGATCCATGATAAAATGGACTCGATGTCTGCCTTGAGCTTGATCTGCTCTGCATTCCGCACCGTGATGAAAAGGGCCTGGTCGAAAAGCGAGACGTTCTGCAGCTGAGCAACAATGTCCTGAATGCGTTCATCCCCTGCGTAATAGGTATATTCATCCAGAGCACCGTTATTCTTTTTTGCGGTGGCCTTTATTTTTTCGATTGCCTCTTTTTTCTCGCCAAGCTCAGGACCTGTAAAGAGGTAGACTTCTGCCTCAGTCATTTGCCATCTTGCGGTAGATTCCGCTTACAATACCAAGAATCTTGACTTCCTGATAATAGCTAGGTGGAATCTGCGGGTTCTCTGATTTCAGGCAGATTCGGTTTGCTTCCTTGAAAATGCGCCTGATAATTATCTCATCCTCAATGGCAACGGCAACAATCTGTCCATTGTCGGCAGTATCGGTTATCTCGACAAAGACCTGATCACCTGAAAGAATGTTTATGTCAATCATGCTGTTGTCTGATGCCTGGAACAGGAAATATTTTTTTCCGTTTTCAACAAAAGGATATGAGCTGGTGACTATTGAACTGAAGTTGTCTTCTGAAAGGGCAGGTTTTCCCGGTGAAATTGAATTGATTACAGGAATAAGAACTGCACTGGAGGCAGAGACTCTTGGGCGTACATCCTTGAGTACCCTGATTGAACGGGAACGCTTTTGACTCTGAGAAAGATATCCTTTTTTCTGCAGTGCCGCAACATGATCCTGAACAGCCCTCAACGAAATGCCAAAATGCTCTCCGATTTCGCGTACAGTAGGGGGGAATACATTGTCTTCCGTGAACTGTGCGATAAAATTCAAGACTTCGCGCTGTCGGTCAGTCAAACTTTTCAGGGATTATTCCTCTTCAAATTTCGATTCAAAAAGATTGAAAATGGCATCTGCTGCTTCTCTTTCGTCCGGTCCGTCTGCCTTGAGCGTAAGGTTTGTGTTGTAGCCTGCCGCCATTGTGATGACACCCATAATAGATTTTGCGTTAACCGTCATGGCATCCTTTTCAAGAATAAGCTCTGATGCGAATGTGTTGGCTGTCTGTGCAATCAAAGCTGCCGGTCGTGCGTGAATGCCAGCCCTGTTTCTGACTGTAAGAATCTTCTCTACCAATTTATTTTCCTCTTAATGTCATATTTATTTTTATGAGCCTAGCTGAATAAACACCAGCTTTCCTCATCAAATTTCCAACGGAAAAATCAATACGAATCGTCGCTTCCGTAATAAGCGGCCTGTGCTTCTCCAGACTCAATCCATTTGAGCACGTTCTGGTTGAATTCCCTTGCGGAGAAATAACCCATGGACTTAAGGCGCTCGTTCATGGCGGCGGCCTCCAGAATAATCGGAAGGTTGCGGCCAGGTTTTACCGGAATCTCTATGTACGGAATCTTTACTCCAAGAAGGTCCGTTGTATGTGTCTCGGTTCCTATCCTGTCGTATACCTTGTTCTGGTCCCATGTCTCAAGCTTTACGACCAGCTGAACTTCCTTCTGCTCGCGGATTGCACCTACACCATAAAGCTGTGTCACGTTGATGATGCCAAGACCCCTGATCTCCATGTGGTGGCTGATGAGCTTGTTTGCACCCTGTCCCATGACGGAGTTACCGTTTACGCAGCGGATCTCAACAGAGTCGTCAGCAACAAGCCTGTGTCCCCTCTGAATCAATTCAAGCGCGGTCTCACTCTTTCCTACACCTGAGTCACCGATAAGAAGGATTCCGATACCGCTTACTTCAACAAGAACACCGTGCAATGTCTTTTTCGGGGCAAAAACATTTGACAGGACACGCAAAAGCCTTGAGGAAAACTCTGACGATTCAAGGTCTGACTGCAAGATAGGGCATCCGGCCTCTTCTGCAACAGCAAGGAAATCTTCGTTTGGCGTAAGGCTTCGTGCAAAAACACAGCATGGTAGGTTGTAGGAAAAGAACTGCTTTATGTTGTCCTGCCGCTTTTCTTCCCACAGCTTAAGGAGATACGCATATTCACCACGTCCAAAAAGCTGAACACGGCTGTAGGCAAAAGACTCGTAGAACCCGGAGAGTGCAAGCCCCGGTCTGTTTATGTCTGGAACTGTAAGTGCACGTGAAAGCCCGCGCCTTCCTGCAATACAGCTTAGATTGAGAGAATCATGTCCTTTTAGTTTCAAATCAAGTAAATCCAGTACCGTAAACGCTTTATCAGACATATGTGTAGTATACACATAAATGGAATAAATTTCAAGTAAACTTCCTACGAATTAATGGAGGTCAACTCTTTCTTCAGTTTTTCCAAGACCGCCTCCAGTGGAGCATTCATATCCCTGGCAGCGTCTTCGGGGGTGGCGTTATATTTTTGAATGAGTGTTACAGCTGCTTCCACTGCTTTTTGGGAGATCCCCTGAGAGAGACCATCAATATAACCATCTTCACGGACATTCTGCTTGAAAACCTCTTCATCAAATTCTGTCAGAATCATCTCGATCACCTCCGCTTTTTGCCGCTCGAAAAAGCCGTCCAAAAGATTTTCCTTTATTGCCATGCTAACGGCATCATTAACCGCGTCTTTGACTTCCATTCCACCCTTTGTGTTCTCACGGACTTTTGTCACAAACCTGCTCTAATCATCTAATGATTTACCCTTTTTTTGAAGACCTTCATTGTGTTTTGTATTGATATTTTTAACATAAGCACTCCATTCATAGGCTCCACTTGTGTCCGGGTTGATGAAAGATTCTGACAGCCTCATAGTAAATTCATTCGGTTTGTCGGTAGAACCATTGTACAGGACTATGAATTTGGGCGTGGGGATACCAATCTTGCTGCACCGGTTTGGATCCTTCCTGCTAGACTTTAGGTATCCGTTATAAAGCTGGGCAAAGTAAAGGAAACCTCGCAGAGGCATGTTGGGGTTATGAGTAGATTGCTGCTCCAATAACATCATCTGGTCATCAATAAGGAATGAGATATCGTTCTTCATGGTGATGTAAATAATGTTCTCTATAGTATTTAGTTCGAGAGCATCCGGATTGGTATAACTTGTGTTGTTTAGTGCGTTGTAGAGTTCGAGTCTCCACAGCCTGCTCTCTTCTGTGTCACGTCCATAGATGGCCTTGAAAAGTCTATCCTTGTACTCTCTCTGCGTGTGTTCTGTTAAAGCCATAGAAATTCTCCTTGTTATATAATTTTGTAAGGGAGATATAATTTCCCTATACTATATAAATAGTATCAGACCCACCATTTTTAACAAAAATTTGGGAAGAATTTTGAAAAAAAGTGAAAATTCTGAGCTTTCGTGGAATCAATTATGAATTAGAAATATTCCTTGACATCCTTTATCATATGATTCATAATAAAATTATGTTACATCATGTTTCTGCAGAAAAAAAGTTGTATAAATCTCTTGACAGAAAAAGTGTGTCGGGTAAAATGCACT
>JAGCYQ010000010.1 GCA_017960765.1 Treponema sp. | reverse complement strand
TGCTCTTTTCCGTAACTGTACGCCCGCCGGAGAGGTTTATAAGGTAAGGCTGCCCAAGGGAACTGCCGAGGGAGTTGAAGAAAAACTCAAGAAAATGGGTGTTGCAAAGGACGCGATAATCTATACCGTGGAAAAAGGCGACTCTCTGTGGGGAATTTCCCGAAAATACGGAGTTACCGTAAAAGACCTGTGTGATGCCAATTCAATCAGCGAAAATGGGATTTTATCTATAGGAAAGAAGCTGATTGTGCCGATATTCAAATAAAGCCCTCTTTGTTTCAAATTTAGAGGGGAATTTGTTAGGGGATTACGTTTTATGGTTAAAAAATTTGCAGTTGTTTCCATCCTGATCTTTATGGTGGCAGGAACATCCGTATTTGCAGACACCCAGGCTGATGACATCCAATATTATTCACAGTATCTGGCAGAAGGCTTTACATACAATGAGATTCAGAACGCAGAACAGGCGGCATACGAAAGCGCAGACCTTGCCCCGGAACGTTCACTGATGAGCTCTACCAGCCGTGTTGACTGGAGCAAGAATGCCCTGGTCTCTGACGTTACGCTGGACGTTGTAAAGGCTGGAATCCCCATGCCAAGCGGAAAGGCCGTATCACTGAACCGCATTCAGATGGAGCTTCCGGTACTGGTAAAGGACCCTCTTCTGGCCCTCTATGCAGACGACACAAACACAATAGGCGACCTGGTTCTGGACGGTAAGCTTACGCTGGACGCACTCACACGCATCATCGACAACAGCAAGAAAACACCGCCATACTTTGTAAACGCATCAAACAACCTCAAGACAACCCATACAATCGACCTCAAGCAGATAGGCTCACTTCTGGTAAAGCACAATACACCCTATGTTCAGGAGAAACCGATAGACAGGATTGCCTCACGCGCATACTCAGGCATCGTGATTGACGCACGCGGCCTGCTTCCTGTACACGGTGAGCATGTAAAATCCAAGGTATCTCCATGCCTTTTCCCAAAAATATGGAACCAGGACATGACTCTGGTATACGAGCGCAACATGGTGACCTCCTCAGTGGCAAAGACTAAGGGTATTGTAGATTACATGAAGGGTCAGGGCAGCAACAAAAAGACAGAAAGAGCAGGAAACGACCCTCTGTGGATTACCGCAAGGGAAGTCTATGGCGTAAACCGCTGTGATCCTGTCATTTCATACGAGGACTATCTCCGCATCACGACAGTACCCCAGAACCTGGAGCTGTTGAAGCAGGGCAAGGTCGTAATCCTTCTTGATGATGATCAGCTTTCCTACACGGTAAAGACACCCAAAAAGGATGTAGGATATTACCTTAACTACATAAAAATCGAAAAGACGGTTGATGAGTCAAAAATTGACCCTACGGACATCGATGATACAGACAAGGGATTTAAATTCACGGTAAAGGACCTTCGCTTTATTGCGGACTCTTATGAGCTTTTGCCTGAGGAACGCCCAAGAATCAAGGAAATAGCAGAGCAAATCAAGACATTCATCTCCAGCGGTGAATATACTATACGTGTCAACGGTCACACTGCAGATGTAAACAAGCCCAACGGACAGAAGACATTGAGCGAGCAGCGTGCGGAATCAATCGTCAATGCACTTGTGGCAGAAGGCATATCAAAGCAGCTTTTCACATGGTACGGTTATGGAGGAACAAATCCGATTGCCGACAATGCCACAGCGGAAGGCCGTGCACAGAACCGCCGTGTAGAAATCTATGTCATACCAAAGGGAACAGATATTCAGTACCGGTAAAGGACAAACGGCAAGACTTAAAATGGCAGATCTTTTTGAATACTTGACTTGGCGTGGCGACTTGGACTTTTCAGAGGCTGCCTTTAATGAAGTTGACTGTCTTCTTTTATGCCAGATTATCTATTTGAATTACTCTTCTCTTGTACCACATGACTTCTCGGACAGGGGTCCTGCTCTGGAGACTGTTGCCCAGAACATGCAGAATCTCAAGGATTTTGACCAGCGCTCCGACCTGGGACCTGGATTGAATCCGCGTACAATGGAGCTTTTTCTGGAGGCCTCCAAAACCAGACGTTTCGGCTCACTAAGGCTCTGTGCATACCGCAACATAATCGACCTGGAAAAAGAGGAGCAGTTTTGCGCCATGACATTCTCCTCGCCACAGTGGAATGCAGTGATTTTCCGTGGAACAGACAGTTCCATCGTGGGCTGGAAGGAAGACTTCAACCTGGGGTATCTTCCGCAGGTACCGGCCCAGCTTGATGCGACAGAATACCTGAACCAGGCCTTTACACAACTGGACGGCAACATCATCATCGGAGGCCATTCCAAGGGAGGAAACCTTTCCCTATATGCCGCAACCCACTGCAAGAGCGAATACCTGGAACGCATAATTTCGATTTACAACAACGACGGCCCGGGATTCAACAAGGATTTCTTCAGCACAGAGCGTTTCCTCAGCATAAAGGACAGGCTCCACACATACGTACCGCAGCTTTCGATAGTGGGAATGCTCTTCTCGCACCCGGATAATTACAAGGTTGTCCGCAGCAACGAGAAAGGCCTTGGTCAGCACGACCCGATGAGCTGGATTGTGAACGGTCCAGGCTTTGAACTGATTGAACAAAGGGACAATGCCTCAAAATTCATCGGAGAAACCATAAATGAATGGATGGATGATCTTTCTCCCTCCGAAATAGAAGACTTCATAGAGACCATCTTTGGGGTACTGAACCGCGCAGACATCAAAAAAGTGGCACAGATGAAGGAAAATCCCCTTAAATCAATGGGCAGGGTAATCGGTGTCTCCGCAAAGCTTTCCTCAAAAACACGAAATGCAGTTCTGCATACAGCAGGTGAACTGATAAAAACCGCCGTGTCAAACCTCCATAATTAAAAATTTGGCAAATTCCCGCAACATGTGATATAATAATTATTATAGGAGGCTGTTACGGGCAGGAAATTCATCTGGGGTGACAAAATTGAAAATGAATCGGACTTCTTTTCGCAAAAAAAAGATTTGATCAATGATTCAAATTCCCGGTTATTCAACACTTTTTCACTTGTTTCATTTATCTTTTTATTCTCGTTCTTCATTATCTCGCTGTTTCCCTTTGTGCAGAGTCATACAGATCTAGCGGATAAAACCCACCGTCTCGTTTATTTCTTCTCTTCCATCGCTTTTTTTCTCTGTCTTTGTGCCTCCGTTTTCCTGCATAAAATGGTAAGGAATCATCCCCTTCCCTTTCTCTATGCCATTTGCATAGCTTTATATACTTCATCCACTTTCATAAACCTTGCAAATTCTTTTCCGATTCCCTACGTCATGGTGCCTGTCTTCCGGGTCATTTTTCCGGTCCTTACGATAGACAACCGCTGGAGGAGCAATGTCTTCAACAACATCATCATGATGGTTCTTATTTTCATAATCTCCTACATATTCAAGCCCAGCCAGGTTTTCTTCACTGACGTTGTATTGTCCGTTGTCATCACATGCATCGGAACAGTAATCAGCTCGCAGCACCTTACAAGCCAGATACGCTACATCGAGGCAAAGGACCAGAAGCTCAACAAGGACCTGGAGGTTGAAAAGGCCAAGGGAGAGGCAAAGACCTCGTTTGTGGCCCACATGTCACACGAGATCCGCACACCGGTTCATTCAATTCTGGGATTAAACGAGATCATCCTGCGCGAGACAGACAACCCGAAGATACGTGAGTACGCAAGCAACATCCGCACGTCAGGCGACACCCTGCTCAAGATAATCAACGACATCCTGGACTTCTCAAAAATTGAATCCGGCAAGCTTGAGATTGTACCCGCTGAATACGAACTAAGTTCAATGATAACCGACCTTGTGAACATGGTCACGCAAAAGGCAAGACAGAAACAGCTGGAGCTCATAATCAATGTTGACGACACCATGCCGCACCTTCTTTTTGGAGATGAGCTAAGGATCAAGCAGTGCATCCTGAACATACTGAACAACGCGGTAAAATACACGCAGAAAGGCTCCATCACATTGACTCTGGGCTATGAGCGCATTGATTCAGGGCAGATTTACCTGAAGGCCAGCGTAAAGGATACCGGCATAGGCATAAAGGAAGAGGACCTTTCCCGCATGTTCAACGAATTTGAGCGTGTTGACGAGATCCGTAACCGTACAATCGAAGGCTCAGGACTTGGACTCAGCATTACTCAGATGCTCCTGAACAAGATGGGTTCAAAACTGCAGGTCCAGAGTACCTACGGCGAAGGCTCCACATTCTATTTCTCCGTAAAGCAGCAGGTAACATGGTGGGAAAAAATCGGCAACTACAACGAGCGCTACAATTCAATCGTTCATTCTGAGACCGTGTACACTGAAAGCTTCCATGCCCCGGATGCCCACATTCTTGTTGTGGATGACACACGCATGAACCTTGTCGTCATGGAAGGCCTCCTTAAGAAGACTGAGGTAAAGATAGACAGCGTACTGAGCGCCCAGGAAATGCTTGAGAAAGTAAAGGAGAACCAATACGACATTATTTTCCTTGACCACAGAATGCCCGGAATGAGCGGTGTAGAGGCCCTGCATGCAATGAAGGAGCTGGAGGACTGCAAGTGCAAGGATGTTCCATGCATAGCCCTTACTGCAAATGTCGTGTCAGGTGCACGTGAATACTACCTCAAGGAAGGTTTCTCGGACTATATCTCAAAGCCCGTAAACAGTGCCCAGCTGGAAAAAATGCTCAAATATTACCTGCCGCCGAACAAGCTTTCAGTTCCAACCGACGTCATGAACGAGGAAAAGACAAAGCAGGCCATCCTTAAGGACTTCCGGAACATGGAGGGCCTTAACATCCCGACAGCGATTCAGAACTGCGGAACAGTCGACGTACTCATGGTTGCAGTCAAGGAATATTACGACAACATAAAATTCCGCGCCAATCAAATCGAACAGTACTGGCACGACGGCGACATCAAGAACTACACGATTCAGGTTCATGCCCTAAAAAGCTCATCCCGCCTTATCGGTGCACTGGAACTGTCAGAAAAGGCAGCCTATCTTGAGAAATGCGGTGACGACGGAAACATGGACGAAATCAACAAAAAAACCTCAGAATTGCTTGAGCTTTACCGTTCTTACATCGTAAAACTGTCTGTTTTGGACAAGGGGCAGGAAAAAAAGCCGCCGATTGACCCAAAAAGGTACTCAGAGGCGATTCAGGCAATAAAAGAATTTACACTTTCATTTGACTTTAACGCAATTGATAGTATAATAGATATGATAGAGGCATACTCTGTTCCTAAGGAAGAAGAAAAAAGATATGCAGAAATAAAAAAATGTGCTCGCGGAGGAGATAGAAAAGCGTTGATGGAATTGTTGAACTTATAGGAGGACGTTATGGATAAAAGGGTTTTGTTTGTAAATGAGGCACCGGAAAACTTTCTGATTACAGCCATGGAGAAATCTCTTCAGAACGCTGGATATGAGATTATTTTTGCCCAGCCGCATCCAAAAGAGATTAAAGCCATGTCCCATCTGCCAGATATATTTCTGGTTTATCTTGATGGGGATGAGACACGCTACAACGCAACCCTGACATTTTTTGAGACTCTTAAAAAAGAAGATGCAAACAGACATCTGTTTCTGATAGGAAACCCGATAGACATAGAGAATTCCTACCGCATAATCGACAAGGATTTGATTACAAAGGCATTCCAGCGCCCCGTTAACACCAGCGACCTTATTACACAGCTGGACGTTGCATGCTCGGGCTACAGCATAGATGCCACGGACGGTGGTGTCCAGAGGGGATTCACAGGAAGCGAGGATGCAAGCAAAAAGACAATCATGATTGTTGACGACGACACTTCTTTCCTTAGGTCCATGCAGACCAGCCTTTCCAAGAAGTTCAACGTCTACATAACCAATTCCGGATTGAATGCCGTTGACTTCCTCAAGGAACGCCGGGTGGACCTGATTCTTCTTGACTATGAGATGCCGATTCTCTCTGGTCTTGAGACATTCAGGATACTTCGCAGCGAGCAGATGACAATGAACATTCCTGTAATCTTCCTTACATCCAAGGACGACAAGAAGATTGTCATGCGCGTACTGGAAGGAAAACCGGAGAACTATCTCCTGAAGCCGATTTCACCTTCAATCCTGACACAGACAGTAGAAGACTTCTTTGCAAAGCAGGCTCTGGGACTGAACAAAAAAGCAGTTGACCCAAGGATTCCGATTGAGCTTGAGCTGATTGAAGAAGAAAAAGAAAACGAACAGGCGGAAGAAAACCAATGAGTCAAAATTCATGCATAGAATTCTCAGACGTAAGCTTTGCATATCCACCGGACGGAAGCAAGGACGAAAACGGAAATGCAATCATTCCATCTCCTGTATTTGATCATTTTACAGGCTCCATTCCTGCGGGCTTTACAAGTCTCATAGGTCCCAACGGCAGCGGCAAATCCACATTCATGATGCTTGCTAGCGGACGACTTGTTCCGGACTCTGGCAAGGTAATGCTTTTTGACCAGGACATAGCTTCCCTTGACGAGCAGAAAAAGAACCTTGTTGCATCGGTGATTTACCAGAACATGGAATTTGAATCAGACGACAAGGTATCATCCCTGTTGGGCTATGTGTTCAGTAACGGTGTGCTAAAGGGAAATGCAAAGGCCATACGTACCGATGCATCGCTTTTGGACGAGGTGATAGACGTTTTTGAATTGAGCGGAGTACTTGATCACGGATTACGTCAGCTGAGCAAAGGTGAGATTCAGAGGGTGCTGCTTGCATTCAGCATGCTGTACGGCAGTGCCTCTATTTTCATGGATGAGCCTCTCTTTGCAATGGAATGGGAGCAGAAAAAAAATGCCCTTGCCTATATCCGCGACTACGCAGAAAAAACAAAGACAGCTGTATTTATCTCAATGCATGAACTGGATTTGACACGTGAGTTTGCCGAAAAGGTCCTGCTCTTCTACCTCAACCGCGACATGGATTACGGAACACCGGACGAAGTGATGACCGATGCTTCCCTTGAAAAAGCATACGGGGTCCCTGTGGCAATGCTCAAGAAATCAGAGGACATGACACGCGAGACCCTGAACCAGATCAGCAGCGCAATTACTACTTCTGCAGAATAAAGTCGAACACAAGGAAATTCTTTCCGTAGAATACACCACGGGCTTTTATGTTCTTTCCCTTAAGTTCTGCAAGAACCTCCATCTTGGATTCTTCAACAAGCACCTGATATGTTCCGTCATCAGTCTTTAGCTTGAATGTGCGTTTTCCCTTTCCTCCGCTGACTTTAAGCTTACCGCTCAGCACAACAAGCTCGGCCTGTACTTCTCCGGTTTTAAGGATGTTCTCTTCCTCAAATCCCTCGGGCACAGCAGCAGCACCACTTCCACCGCCTTCACCATAGTCAGCAGGTTTTTCTCCAACCACACGCAGAACGCTCTTCTGATTCTGAATGCTGATAGTCTGCTCATCTGCCATTTCTTCTTTGGCTCCTCCTGCAACTGCCGGAATTGCAGACGCAGCAATTAAAAATGCCATGGTCAAAAATGTAATTCTTCTTTTCATATTCCACCTCTAGTCAAGTTTCAGGTTTCCGCTTTCCATCAGGGTATAGCTGTGGCCGTCCCTGTAATTGATTGTAATCGTCGGTTCACGCACTATTCCGTCAAAATGTATTAATGCCGGAGCGTCTCCGTCGTAGTTCTGTCCTATTGCAAAATGACATGTCCTGAATGCCTTCTCGTCCTCAAGCATGTTGCCCGTGATGTTGGCCGCGGGATTCAGTCCTATGCCAAGTTCTCCGATGTTTCTTGCATTACGGCTGTAGACCTCGCCCTGCCCTTTTTCCAGCCTGCCACTGGATTCCATCAGAAGCGCCTCTTTTTCCGCCGCCGTTATGTCCTTTAAGAGCCTTTTTGCCTCTTCTCCACCACTTATATCTGTAACAAAGCCATCGTTCAGCCTAACAGTAATCGGTGTCTTTAGCATTGCATCACCGGATGAAAATGTCATGCTGCCGTCAAACACAATGGTTCCGTTTATGCCTTTTGACTCACCCACGCCAGGCAACTGAGGAGATATGAACACCTCACCGCTTGGAATGTTTCCGCCGCTACCGGGTTTTGAAAAGTCACCGTCATCAACAAGGGCCATTCTGCCGTTAACGGGAACAAGCACGTCGGTTCCCCCAGGAGCTGTTACATGAACGTTCATGGCATCCTCATACAGGGCACAGATGGACTTGCACCTTTTACTAAGCAGCTCATAGTCAATCTGCACGGTACGGTTAAACATGTCCTGTGTAAGCCCCGGAGTCCACACTGCACGTATGCATTTTTTTCCAGTCAAAAGATAATCGAATGTGTTGTCGTAGGTCTCATTGTCCATGACATAAGGATTTGCTATGGCATCCGCATCTTTTCCAAGCTTGTTTGCCGAGATGGAGAAAATCACGTCCGGTTCTGTCTTGATGGCACCCACCACCGCTTTTTCCGCCATGTCCAAGATGGTTTTCTTCGGCTGGAACATAAGTGTTGGTTTTGCCTCAACTTCCTGAGCGGCAAGATAAAGATCCTGCGCAATCAGGTTTGTCTCGGGGTTTGCGATTATCAGGACAGTCTCGCCCTTTTTGATTCTGCAAACCTCCTGAATGACAGTCTGGGCCGGTGTTTTTGTTTTTGAAGAAAGCAGACTCATTTACGTACTCCCCTTATTGCTGTGTAACTTCTGTTGTATAATCCTGCTGATTGCTTGGCTCATAATCCTGGACGAAAATGTAAAGCTTCTCGTACTGGTTGGTAGTCGTCGTAAACCTGAGTGTTACATCTTCATTTGTTGTGACACGACCGACATTGTGGAATACAAAACCAGAAGGCTGTATATCCACCGTTGAGTTGCTTCCCAAAACCACAGGTCCATAGGTATTCTTGTTCTTATATGGATCGCTCCATAAGTTGATTCCCTTGAGTTTTCCTTCAAGAGTTGTACTTACATTGCTGCTAAATGGAGAGCTGTTATTGCTATCACGATAATAAAGTGTTATTTCATCATCGATATTATTGAATTTGAATTCATAATAATGTGCTGGAACCCTATTGAATGTAGGCAGAGTATTACCAGCAAATTCCGTCCTGAATCCACATGCCTGAATATATTCCTCAAACAAATCATTCCATGACTTAACATCAGAGCCAGTATAATTATTCACGTAATTAACTGCATCCACTATACTGTCAATTCCAACAGAATCATTTACACTCATTCTATGAATTAAACTTACACCACCATAATTGCGCACAAGCCATGCTCCAAAGGCATAGGCAGTTCCATAGGAAACCCAGGAATTTGTATCAAGATACTGAGCGGTTCCACTGTAATAATAATATGCGTTGAAATTCTTGATGCGTCCTGTGGCAACCCTGTCATCACTGCTCAGACCAAGCTGATCTCCCATGATGTCCTCGCACAGCATGGAAAGCATCTCGTTGTACCATGTGCAGTTGTTTGTATTTAAGCCCTCATGTTCCATTGACTTTGTGTTAAAGTCTATCATGTGCTGGTATTCATGGAACAGTGTAGAAAGAACAGTATCGCTTACAGAGTCACTTCCTGCCTGATAGCTTCCAGTTGAAGAATCATAATTGCAGAAAGGTATGTCAACATAGAAATATTTTCCCTCGTTGGTAAGGCTTATAGGATCTGAAGATGAGGTTGAGACACCCTTCTTGTAATAGTCCTTTGCCCAGAAATATCCGACAACGCCACAGTCTCCGCTGATACCGTCCTTTCCAATGTCATAAAGGACAATGTTCACCCAGTTTTTTGTATCTCCATTATCCATGGAAGTTCTTCCATTTGCCGTCAAAAGCTGGTTGGATGTTGTTCCAAAAACTTCCTCTTCGAATTTATAATGTTTGATAAACTTTAAAACGATATCATCAATGGCTCCAATAGAGATTTTTGTGTTTGAATTGTTTCCTACATCACTTTCCTTTGCCCACACAAGACATGCAATATCTGTGCTGCTGCCAGGTACATATCCTATGGCATAAAGCTTCATCTGTTCCTGCCTGAATCTCTCCAGGTTCGTATCGGAATCTATATACATAGTCTTGGTCTGTCCGATTCTTGGATTTGATTTGTTCCAGGGATCATCTCCAGCCCTGTCAGCAGAACGTCCTGAATCCGGAAGCAGGGTCACAGAATCTGGGGCGGCAAAATGACGAACTGGACTTGCAGTATTTACCGCAGACTCACTTACCGCAGAAGCCACTTCCTGAATGCCTGTATCCGCAGATCTTAATCCTGAGACATAGCGGCGTGCGGCAGAAGCTTTGATTACATTTGACTTGTTTACCGTTGTCTTTGAATTGACATTGGCATAAGTAATCATCTTGCCTTGTGCACCTGAAATTATAAGATTAGATGTATTATAGGGAAGCTCAACAAAGTAATCTCCCGCACCTACATCTAGAGTAATCGGGATTCCTGTTCCACCTCCATCGGCACTTGGGGTAGCCCTTGCCACTGCGGAAGTGACCAGATTGGAATCGCGGTTTCTCTGTTCATAAAGATAAAGAGTAAATGTATAGGAAACACCGTTTGTCAGCTCGTCAATAAGACAGCCGGTCGGTAAAAATCCATCTTGATCAGCATCCAGCCAGTCAGAACCTGAGGATATGACGTTGTTTGAACTGGTTTCTTTTGTCTCGATATACAGATAACCTGAAGCATAGCCGTTATCCCATGAAAGGGAAACAAATCCATCTCCGGGACTTGCCGTAAAATCACCGAGCTGTCCAAAGAGAGCGGGAATCAGGAAATTCAATAACTCGCCACAGGAAATGAAGCTCAAAGAAGAAATTGAAATGACAAGAGCTGCCAATACCTTTGTAATTCTATTGCAAAAACGTTTCATCGCTTACCCCCTTATTCGCTGACTCTGGAAACTGCCCTGAAACAAGCAGAGACACTGACGGTTTCACTCTGGACAAATTCGCCATTAATTATCTTTGGAAGACGAACATCGCCAATGAACAGGTCACGGCCTTTGTCATAAGAGAGGATTATTGTCTCGCCCTCGAAACGAAGTGTCATTGTGGTTTTGTTAACGGAATAAGTACCTGATCTTTCCTGTACCTCATCTTCGCCGGTAACAATTGTCAGCGTGACATTTTCGCTTGACTCAGCAAAACTGAACTCATAGGAAAAAAGGCCGCCGGAAGCCATAACGTATGTATCCAGGTCGTAATAGTTTTCACTTGAAGGGGCACCATCACTAGATACATGACCACTGGCCTCCATATCGGTCAAGGCATAAATGTATCCCTGAATATTCACTACATCAATCACGTTTTTGCATGAAGCCGCACAGACCAAAAGCAAGCCCGTAAGCAAAACTCCTGCAATCATCTTAAATTTCTTCATTCAAACCTCCAGCAAAATTAAAACAAAAATTAAGGCTCATCCCGTAACAAAAAGGACTCTTCCTATAATTCTAATACAAAAGTACGATTTCTGCAATCAGAGAGAACCTAAATCCATATCAAACGGAAATCCGGAATCATTATCTGTTTCCCAAAAGCTGTCCCCGTCTGATACCTTAAGATAAAGGAAATTGGTTGAATCATTTTCCTGCCAGATTATTCTGTCCTCTTCTACAATAAAAATATTCTTGAAATGCGGGTTTCCCATCTCGCCGCCATCGTGCATGGTCAGCATATTACCGTTGATTTTCCATGTACCCGCACCGATATAGCTGCTCAGTGCCCCCTCATAATAAAGATAAGTACCGTCCTCGTTCAGTTGAATCCTAAAATCGCTTCCAAAGCCCTCTTTTTCATAAAGAAAAGTTTTTCCCGCAACCGTCAGATTTTTTCCACTTTTACACGCCGCAAAAGATGCCACAACGAACACCATCACACAAAACAAAGGCAGTTTTTTCATTCAAACCTCCAGCCTAAATTAAAACAAAATTCCCCCGGTTCCGTAACATTCTGACTATCAAGTGCCCTTCCTAAAACATCTTTCCCATATTTTACAAAAGTTAAAATTCTTCAGTAATAACTGCCAAAAAGGCAAAAAATAGTGTATAATGGAGGAAT
>JAGCYQ010000009.1 GCA_017960765.1 Treponema sp. | reverse complement strand
GTCAAGAATGCATCCGTAAGTTACAAGAGTTAGTTTATATTCTCATATATTTGTTGGAGGACAAAATTATGAAGGTTGTTGTTATTGGAGCCCAGTGGGGAGACGAAGGAAAAGGTAAAATCGTAGATTACCTTGCAGAAAAAGCTGACTTTGTTGTCCGTTATTCAGGCGGTCCAAATGCTGGACACACGATTGTGGTGGACGGAAAACAGTATGCCTTGCACCAGGTTCCAAGCGGAATCCTTTATCCCGAAAAGATCGTCTATCTGGGAGCCGGCATGGTAATTGACCCGGAAGCACTGTTCAATGAGCTTGAAATGTTGAAGAAGAACGGAATCAAATGGGAAGGCCGTGTATTCATCTCCGACCGTGCACACATAATTTTGCCCAAATACAGGCAGATGGACAAGGACCGTGATGCAAGCCGCCCAAGACCAATCGGAACCACAGGACGTGGAATCGGTATCACTTATGGTGAAAAGGCAAACCGTGACGGCCTCCGTCTTGCTGACCTTGACTGGAAGGAAAAGATTTCCGAATATACCGGCGAGGACAAAGCATACCTTGACAAATACAAGAAAAAGCTTCTTGAGATGCGCGTAGATCTTACCGCAGAGATGTGGAAGCACAGAAAGGACAACATTCTTTTTGAGGGTGCCCAGGGTGCAATGCTTGACATCGACTCAGGAACATATCCTTATGTAAGCTCAGGACCATCTTGTGCCGCTGGTGCCGCAGTTGGAACCGGAATCGGACCGCATGACCTTGATACTATCGTGGGTGTTTTCAAGGCCTACGAGACACGTGTTGGAAACGGACCAATGCCATCTGAATTTGACAGCGAGACAGAGAGCGAGCTTTGTGAATACGTAAGGAACACAGGACATGAGTTCGGTGTAACAACCGGTAGGGCAAGACGCTGCGGTTATCTTGATCTGGTGGCCCTCCGCTATGCATGCCGCGTAAATTCACTGGACGGCCTCATCCTTACTCACCTGGACATCTATGATGACATGGATGAGATTGAGGCATGTGTCGCTTATGACATCAACGGACGCATCGTGACAGACTTCCCGGCAAATGTTGACGACATGAACAACGCAAAGCCGATCCTGAAGAAATTTGACGGATGGAAGACTTCACTTAAAAAATGCAAGTCTTATGCACGCCTTCCTGAGAATGCCCAGGCATACATCGAGTTCATCGAGGACTTTACTGCAACTCCAGTAACAATCGTTTCTGTTGGAAGCGACCGTGGAGAAACCTTTGTCCGCGCAAATCCGTGGAAGAAGGACAGTGCCAAAGCCCTGAGCGAAGCACCTGCCAAAAAGAAGACAGCCAAAAAGACAGCAGGCAAAAAAACTGCAGCTAAAAAGACGACTGCCAAAAAGACTGGTGCAAAAAAGGCCACAGCTAAAAAGACAGCAGGAAGAAAAGCATCTGCAAAGAAAGTTGCTGAGAAAAAGACAACTGCTAAAAAAAGTCCGGCTAAAAAGACTGTCAGCAAAAAAGCTACCGTCAAAAAGGCCATGACAAAAAAGACAGCGGTTAAGAAACCAGCAGCAAAAAAACTGCCTGCCAAAACGGCTGTTTCCCAGAAATCTGGAATAAGGAAAACATCAGCCAAAAAGGCTCCAGGCAGAAAAGCTTCTTCTAAAAAATAACCGTGAATAAAAAATATTCTGATGTCACCATTTTGTGCCGTGTCGTGGACAATTATGGTGACATTGGTTTTGTTTACCGCCTGTCCCGCAGTCTAAGCGAACTTTCTCCAGAACTCAAGCTGCGTCTGGTGGTAAGCAACCTTGAATCATTTGCATCCATGGCTCATGGACTTGACCCGAACAAGGCCGTTCAGGAATACCGGTCATGGACTGTGCTGGACTGGAATGCGGATGATGCCTGCCGTGCCGAATATACAAAAAATCCCCCGTCATTGATTTTGGAATGCTTCCAGTGCTCAAGGCCTGAATGGCTGGACGACATTCTCTTTGCCCCAGGACGGACAGATGAAGTTCAAATCATAAACATAGAATACCTTACCGCAGAAGATTGGGCTGATGACGTTCATCTTTTAAAAAGCGGAACCAGGTCTGCCCTTGTAAAGAAAGTGAATTTCATGCCGGGATTTACGGAAAAAACAGGCGGGCTTGTAATCGACTCTGAGTTTGCATCTTCCCTTAGAGACAAAAATGCCGCTCTCTTGCGCATAAAGGATTATCCTGAATATCCAGAGATTGAACAGGCGGTTTGTGCGGAGGATGTATTCTGTGTTTCCCTTTTTACATATAAGCGTGATTTGTCTCCTATCGTGCGTGCGTTAAAAAAATATCACAATAAACTCTGTGTCTTTGTGGCACCTGGATTAAGCCGTGATATGTTTCTTGATGAATGGAAAAAGGAAGGGGAGCCGTTCAAAATCATTCAGCTTCCGTATCTTGAGCAGGAATCGTGGGATGCGCTTTTAACCTTGATGGACGTGAACATAATCCGTGGCGAGGATTCGTTTGCCCGTGCATGCCTTTGCGGAAAACCGTTTTTGTGGAATGCCTATGTTCAGGATGAGGAGTTTCAACTTGAGAAAGTCAATGCCCTGTTAAATCGGATGGAGACCTGCTTTGAGCCTGATGTTCCTTTTTTCCAAAACTACAGGAGCCTCATGATGGAATTCAACAAGACACAGTGTGTGGATTCAGATAAAATCGAGCATGCCATGGTTGAATTCCTTGATACCGTTGAGGAAGCAGGGAAATGTTTCTCAGCTTGGGGAAATAAACTTGTATCCTTTGGAAACCTTGCCGAGAAACTTCTTGCGTTTATTCGGTAAAGCGTACGGGAACACCATCCTTGTCCAATGCTTCCTTGATGCTTCCCACAGTGTACTGACCTGAGTGAACCATGCTTGCAATCAAAGCCGCATCTGCCTTTCCCTCTGTAAGAACTTTTGTAAGGTGAGAAGGAGTTCCACCGCCACCAGATGCAATCACGGGAACATTCACAGCCTCGCTTATCCTGCGGGTCAGGTTCAGCTCGTATCCGTCTTTTGTTCCGTCTGCGTCAATTGAATTGAGTACGATTTCTCCGGCACCAAGCTTTACGCCCTTTATGGCCCATTCCAATGCGTCAAGTTCAGTTGCGACACGTCCGCCGTTCAGGTATACGCGGTATCCGTTTGGCATTTTATCGTCACGTGCGGCATCCATTGCAAGAACAATGCACTGGTTTCCGAAAATGCGTGCCCCTTCGCTGATGAGTTCAGGATGTTTTACTGCCTGAGAGTTGAGCGATACCTTTTCTGCGCCGGCAAGAATTGTGGAGCGTATGTCATCGATTGTACCGATACCGCCACCCACACAGAAGGGAATGAAAACCTGGCTTGCAACACGGGAAATCAAATCCAGAATCGGTCCGCGTCCACGTGCAGATGCCATGATGTCGTAGAACACAAGCTCGTCAACACCCTGCCTGTAATATTCCGCCGCCATCTCTACAGGATCACCGATATCGATGTTGTTCTGGAATTTAACGCCCTTTGTTGTACGTCCGTCCTTAACGTCAAGACAGACGATGATTCGTTTTTTCAGCATGGGAGTCCTCCGTCTGCAAGGTCTTCCTTGACATAGTTCATCAAAATCCTCTGGCCAAAGCGACCTGATTTCTCCGGGTGGAACTGGAATACCGTGATGTTGTCCTTTTCCACGATAGCGGGAACCATTGTGCCGTAAGTGGCATATCCCTTTATTATTTCCGGATCATCGGGATGGATTACATAGGAGTGCACGAAATAAAAATCGCTTCCGTCCGGGACACCCTGCGTGAGTTTGCTTGAACCGTTGCAGTAGGTTACGTCGTTCCAGCCCATGTGGGGGACTTTAAGCGTGCAGTCGAGCATTGGAGTATCGGATTCGGCTTTTTCCTTTTCGCTGGGATTTATCTCCGTCCATATCGTGTCAAAATGACGGATCACACCTGGCAGAAGGCCAAGGCATTTTGTGTCGCCTTCCTCGCTGTAGTCAAATACAATCTGTGAGCCAAGGCATATTCCCAAAAGCGGTTTGCCTGAGGAAGCCCAGTCTTTCAAGAAACTGTCAAAACCAGATTTCTTTAACTGATCCATGGCATAGGCGGCTTCTCCCACACCAGGGAAGATGATCCGGTCTGCTTTTTCAAGATCACGAGGGTCTTTGGAGAGTACATAAGGCACTTTTAGGTATCCGAGAGCGCGTTCAACACTCTTTATGTTACCTGCATTATAATCTACAATTCCAGTCATATTCAGATTATACCTTCACGTAAAAAAATATTCAATTGCTTGCGGACAACGGGTAAAAAACAGTTCCATTAAAGAAAGAAAGTAAAACAGCCGATAGGGAGTTTATGAGCATTAATGAATTCTGGAATCTTTGCAAGCTGGTACTCACTGACTGGCGTGTAATTTTTATAGCCATTTTCTTTATCGTCTTTACGTCTCTTGCAGGCTATGTCGTTAAATACAAAAAAAAGCCTCCTAAGCCAAAAAAGAAGTCAAAACTTCTAGAGAACGCAGCCGCTAAGAAGACCGAGAAGAAGAACGAGAAAGAAAAGGATAAAGAGAAAGAGGACGAAGAAGCTTGATTTCCAGACTCTGTAAATAAAGCCATTTTCTGCCGTAATAAACAGCAGGGAGTGGCTTTTGTTTTTTATGCGAGCAGTCAACTTTTCCAAACCATGGCCACAAGCATGTCCTGATCAGCCTTTTGCGTTTAAGCTGATGTAAAATCTGCTCTATGTCCGATGCTTCCCAGATATGCATTCCGAATTCCTTTTCATCATGCCGGTTGAATAAATCCAGCAGTTTATCGCTCAATTCCCTCAAGTCGAACATTTTCCTGTGGTGCCTTATGTACTTGAGTGCAAGCTCAGCATCCCATGCAAAATCCGCCTCCTTTTTGTTCAGGCATACGTCACAACCGTCGCATGCAGCCTGTTCCCCGGCAAGAGCGTCCAGTAAAATCTGTCTCCTGCATGTATGGGCCTCGGCAAATTCTTTCATGACACGCTCACGGCTCCCTTCCTTATACCGCGAGAAATGAACCGAGTCTCCCGGGCTCCACAGTAATATTCCTTTTCCGATTGAACCGTCCCTTGCGGCCCTTCCTGATTCCTGAAGATAGTTCTCTGCATTGTTGGAGGGTTCAAGATGAATGACTGTGTGTATGTCCTTTTTGTCCACGCCCATTCCGAATGCCACCGTACAGCATAGGACAGCATCAGTCTTGTCATAGAACCATTTTTCCACCGTTGTTTTTTCCTCGCGCTCTAGACCTGCATGATAAAACCTTACTTTGTCATGTCCCATGTATTCTGAAAGCTCTCGTGCCATGTCCTCCGATTTTGCCCTTGTACCGCAGAAAATGATGAGTGGCTTTTGTTCCGTCACTGCCAGCCTGAATGCCTCACGTTTTTTTGCGTATGCGTTCCTGACATAATAATGGATGTTGGGTCTGTCGAATTCACTTTTTACCACATGAGATTTTCCGTGGAACAAAACTTCCGATATCCTGGAAAGCACTGGAGGTGATGCAGTTGCAGTAAATGCCGTTACAACAGGAGGATTTATCCTGTCGATGATTTTTCCGAGCGCAAGATACGATGGCCTGAATGAATCTCCCCATTCGCTGACACAATGTGCCTCGTCAATTGCAATGTGCTGTATGTTGCACTGTGAAAGCCGTTCAACCAATGTCTGGCTCTGAAGGACTTCCGGGTTTGCTATGATTATCTGCGCTCCCTGACGAATGCCTGCAAAGTTTTCCTCACGTTCCTCAGGACTTTGGCCTCCCCTGAACTCCACGCATTTAAGGCTTCCGTCCACCATCCTGCGTTTTTGGTCTGCCATCAATGCAAGAAGCGGGTAGATTACGAGAGTAGGTCCCCTGAGTAAAAGTGCGGGCGTAAGGAAACAGAGTGATTTTCCCGCTCCAGTTGGCAAGAGCACAATCTGCCTGTTGTTGTCCGCATTTGGTTCCAGAATGTTTGATATTACGATTCTCTGCCACGGATAAAGATATGATATCCCGAATGCATTTTTTGCCGCCTCCGTGACATAGTCCTTTTCTACCGAGCTTTCTTCCTCGGCTATGCTTTCTTTCTCAAGCTGAATGTAATTCATATTGCCCCCATACTATATAAATAGTATACAGGCGGGCATTTTTAACAATTTTTCGTGAATTTTTTTTGTTAAATTCTGCTTGAAATCACTTTGGCCGAGCTTCCGTAAACAGGATCTTTTGTTACGGCAATCTTGTCGTCAATCCTGCTGTCCAGACGCTCCACGTGAGAGATTATGCCAACAAGTTTTTTGCCCTGCGCCAGAGAGAAGAGGCAGTTCACCGCCTTGTCCAACGGTTCCTCGCTGAGGCTTCCAAAACCTTCGTCAATGAACATGCAGTCAAGCTCTATGCCACCAGCATTAGCCTGAATCTCATCGGAAAGTCCAAGTGCAAGTGCAAGTGAGGCCTCAAATGTCTCGCCACCGGAAAGTCCCTGTACTGGCCGCACCTTGTCCGAGAAATTATCCTGAATGTCCAGGTCAAGTGCAAATCCTGAGCGGTTGTCGTCGCTCTTTTGCTTGCGTACAAGACGGTACTGGTTTCCTGCGATGTCCTTGAGCCTTTGGTTTGCATAGAACAATATGCGGTCGAAAATAGAAACCTGAACATAGGTCTCCAAATCAATCTTGCCGTTTTCAGACATTTTACCGCCTGCAACAATGTCCAGGTCGTTCATCCACTGGTAGGTCTCCTGGAGTTTCTTCAGCTTGGCCTGCAGTTGGTTCAGTTTCTCTGATGTTGCCTTGTTCTGTGCAAGACGTATTTTTATATCGTCAAGCTCATCCTGTGTCTGCTCCTGTTTCTGGATAAGGTCATCGAGAGTGTTTTCCTGCTCCTCAATATCGGCAATGGCATCTCCAAGTTTTTCCCTTAGCTTTGCAATGCGTGTTTCCTGCTCGCTTATGCTTCCGTTCAACGTGGAGATTTCTTCCTTGCATGAATCAAAATCTTTTCGTGCGTTTTCCTGTGCCGTTTTTATTCCGTTGATTTCATCCTGAATTTCTTTTGCGGCGTTTTGTGCGCTTTTTTTGTCGGAGTAGGGCAGTGCATCCTGCTGTTCCCTGATTGTCTTTTCATTTTCGTTTACCGAGCTTTTTAATGCGGCGATTTCGGTTTCCAGATTGTGAACCTTGTTCTTGTCGTCCTCAAGTTTCTTCTGGTCACTTTCAATTTTCTCCTGAAGCTCTGTCTTTTCATCTTGATTTGAAACGAGCGTTTTCAGCTGACTTTCTTTTTGCACGTATTCTTTACGAAGCGCATTGTATCTTTCCTCAGCATCTTTTGAAGCGGTCTGTATGTCTCCCTTGAAGTTCAGTTCCGTGAGCCTTGAGGTAATCTGTTCGATTGAGGTCTTTACCTGGCCTGCAATGTTTGATGCATCACTGCTTTTTTCCTTTGCGGCATCTTCAAGTTTCTGGCTCTGCTTTTTGAGTTTGTCTATCGTGCTCTGGTCGGGTGCCTTCTGGCTTAAGCATGCGGGTTTTGGATGGTTTGTTGAACCGCAAACAGGACACGGCTTACCGTCTGCAAGGTCCTTTGCAAGGATTCCGGCCTGTGCATCCAGAAATATCTTTAGTGCGCTCTGGTATTCCTCTGCCGCCTGAATTGATTCTTCCGATGCCTTCAGGTATTGTGCCTTGAGGTCATCATTTTGCTTTTGAAGCTCATCAAGTTTTTTTATCTGTGCGATTATGTCAGAAAGTTTTTTGCCTTCCTCCGTAATCTTGTCTTTTGCGGTCCTGCATTTTTCTATCTCGACTTCAACTCCGGAATATGAATTTATTTTTTCCTTGGCTGATTCAATCGACTGGAAGAGAAGCTCGTTTTGATTTTTGAGCTGTCCTGCTTCTTTTGTTTTTGAGTCTATCGTGGAGATGCTTTTGTTAAGCTGCTCTTTTTTCTGCTCAAGCAAATCGTATTTTGAATAGCTTTCGTTTATGAGTGTGAGGCTGGAATTAAGTCTGTCTATCTCCGGCTGCCTTGCCATCTCTTTTTCTACAGTTTCCCTGAGCGTTGAGAATTTTTCTTCCTGTTCCTTTAGCGTTTGCTTTGACTCATCAAGCTTCTGTTCCTGCTGTACAAGATCCCTGCTATCCTTAAGCTTGTCCTCTGCTTTTTTTATTTCTTTGTTGACTTTTTCAAGTTCCTTTTCGCTTTCCTTTTGTTTTTTGTCATCGTATTCAAGAAGGTCACTAAGGTTCTGGTTCAGTTCTGCATCAGGGATTTTAATTGAGAATTTATCCTCGTCATAATCTTCCGGGATTACAATCTCAGATACGGCAGAATTCTTTGCCCTGATTATGTCCTCGCTTTCGTCCCTGGCCTTTTTTGTTTCCTCGCTTATTCTTTTTTGCAGTGTGTTGAAGAGATCTGTGCCAAAAATCTTGCTGTAGATTTCCTTGCGGTCCTTTGTCGGTGCATTCAGGACGTTATAAAAATCACCCTGGGCAATCATCGCAATCCTGCAGAACTGGTCTTTTGTAAGCGACAAAAGTTTTTCGATGTACGATGTGACCTTTAATTTTGAATCAGCAAGGACTGCTCCGTACTCATCAAACAGTATTGCATCCGCCGGGATATTTCTTGTTGTCTTTTTGTTTTTTGAAAGTCCTGTATAATCTGGATTACGCAAGATCCTGTACTGCTTTTTCTTGAACTCAAATGTGAAGTCAACTTCGGTGGGAATCTCCGGTCCTGCGTTTACTGTCCTTAGCATTTTTTCTTTTCTTGCAGTTCCGCTTGGCTCTCCGTAAAGCGCATAGGTTATTGCATCAAAGATTGTTGTTTTTCCTGCTCCCGTGTTGCCTGTGATGAGGTACAGGGTTCCGTCTCCAAAAGAAGTAAAGTCAATCTCGCAGCGGTTTGTGTATGCTTCAAATCCGGTGATGATTAGTTTGAGCGGGCGCATCAGGATTCCTCCCATATTTCTTGAATCAGGGTTTTGATAAAGTCCGTCTGCTTTTTGTCCATTTCCGTCTGAGTCCTTTCTTTGTAGAATGTTGAGAAGATCTCCAGCGGATTAAGCTGCTTTGGATTTTGAATTCCCTGTGTTCCAGAATCAGTCAGTCTTGTCCGTGAATTGTCGTATTCCAGCCTCATGATGTTTGGAAAGATTTTACGCAGTTCTGAGAGTGCATCTGGTATTGGAGTCTCGTCGCTTAGGATTACGCGTATGTAGTCCTCGCTTTTGGTACTTGATATGACTTCAGCATAGCTTCCCCGTATTTCCCTCATGTCGCGAAGTGGCTTGAGTTTTTTTGCCTCTATCTGAATGTTATCCTTGGAATCAAATTGAACGACCGTAACGGATTTGATGTGGTTCCTTTCCGAGAATGAATACTTGAGTGGTGTGCCGCAGTAACGGATTGTCTCACGCTCAACTTTTTGTGGGCCGTGTATATGTCCCAATGCCACATAGTCGAACGGAGAGAAAACGCTAGCATCGATGTTGTCCTGTCCTCCAAGCGATATTTCCTCTGAGTCACATCGTGTGGCTCCTGTTACAAACTGATGTGCAATCAGGACATTACGCCTTGATGTGTCAACATTCATGTGCGAGATTGCAGACCTTACCGCGCTTGTATAATCAAGTATATCTTCGTCCGGGAACATTGAGCGCACAGTCACAGGCTTTACAAATGGCAGCATGTAAAAATCAACTTCACCGTTTTTATCCGTCAGCATAACCTTGTGTGTCTTTCCGTCGTATGCGGGGCAGATGTGCATGTGGTTTACCATACGCTTTGATCCGAATGATATGCGTTCTGCAGAATCGTGGTTGCCGCTTATTATCATCGTGTGTATTCCAAGTGAAAAAAGTTCGTCCAGAAAACTGTCCAGAAGGTTCATCGCTTCCACCGAGGGCTGGGGAATGTCATAGATGTCGCCTGCAATCAAAACCGCATCGGGCTTTTCAAGTTTTATTGTCTCAAGAATCTGGGCAAGTATGTAACGCTGGTCGTCCAACATGGAAAATTCATTTACGCGTTTTCCGATATGAAGATCCGAAAGATGAATGAATTTCAATTATCCCCTCCAAGGCTGTGTGTCAATCAGTAAACCGTATATCTTGCACGGCTTGTGTCAGTTTCAAATACATCCACGGCAAAAAGGTGAAGCTTGTTAATGTCTCCTGCAAATGCAAGTTCCGGCATTCTTTCTACAATCGAATCATAGATGAAAAGTGCGATTCTTTCCGCAGAGGGATTCTGCTTGAACACCGGCATGTCATTCAGGTTTGTGTGGTCCAAGATCTTGCAGACTTCCCTAAGCGTTTTCTTGAGCACGGAAAAATCCAGCGCCATACCGCCTTCATCCAGGGTACTGCTTTTTACATGTGCATAAACCTTGTAATTGTGCCCGTGAAGGTTCTCACACTTGCCATGATAGTCCTGCAAAAAATGTGCGGCCGCAAAATCCGCTTCTACTCTGATTTCAAACATAAGGAGAGTATATCACGGATTTAAATTCTTGTTAACAGACGGAAGGCTTATCTATTCTCCTCATCGTCCATCAAGGCCTTAAAGAAAATCTTCCCGGTCGCATTAAACAACTGCACGGACCAGGAGTTCCAGTCATAATTTTTTTCGCTGAAGAGTTTACGTAAGAGGGCATCCTCCTTGTCATGCTCAGAAAAAACATAGCCTGCGCTTTGCAGAAGATCTTCGGCCTCGTTAAGCGACAGTCTGAGTCCAAGGGCCAGCTGTATGCATGTTTCTTTTTTGGGGTGGAAGTTAGCCTTTCTGTTGCTCTGTATCTTTGAAAAAGTCTGCTTGGAGATTTCCGCGTCCTTGTAAATGTTGACAGTGCTTTTGTCGGGATATCTTTTCAGGTAGAGGTGCAGGTACCAGTCAAAACGCTCCATAAAGGACTGATGCTTTTGGGGAATCTGGTCCTTGGGCTCCATGTCTTCCTCCGGCATCTTTGACTTCATCCTGTCCATAATCAGCTGTGTGTAGGATCTTGCATCAAATTCCTTGGTGTAGTCTTCAAAAGTCTTACCCTTTTTGTCCCTTATGTCCTTGTCCGCACCGTTACGTAAAAGGAGCAGCATCACGGAGTTTGAATTTTTTGCCGCCGCATACATCAGGGCGGTCATTCCGTCATCGTCCACCATGTTGATGTCCGCATCAAAGCTAATCAGTTGGGCGGCGGCCTTGTCGGCGTTCAGATAAGCGGCAACCATAAGCGGGGTCATTCCGAAAAAGAGGCCGGCATTTACATCGCAGTCAAATGTCACGCAGACTTTAATCAGGTCGGGGTTGTTTTTAAGGCATGCGGAAGTCAGGACGGCAGAAGCCATTTCCTCTTTATTGCCGCAGTTTTCCAAAAGAGCAGTGCATGAATTAACCTTTCCATTCATGGAAGCCTTTACGACAGCCTGGGCGTATTCATCATGGGAAATATTCTGCACCCTGGAGAGCATCTTTATTATTTCGGGGGCATCGTTTTCCGCCGCAAGAAGAAATGCATCGTTTCCGTTTATGTCCCTTGCCTCCGGATTCGCACCCGCCTTGATGAGTCTTTTTGCCGTATAATAATCGTTGTACTGGGCGGCGACAATCAGTGCAGTCCTCTTCATCTTATCCATGTAGTTTATGTCAATGCCGGATTTTATGAGGAGTTCCGCAATCGAGGTGATTTTGTTTATGATGCTGCAGATCAAGGCGTTGTCCCCTGAATATGTGACGGCGTTTACATCAGCTCCAGACTGAAGCAAAAACTTAAAGACATCCGTACTTCCATAAGCGGCCGCCTTATAGAGGGCAGTCTGTCCGGTCAAATCCCTTTCCTCGATTTTAATTTCCTTTTGGGAAAGCAGATAGTCAGCGGAAAAGACAGAGTTGTTGAAGGTGCTGTACATCAAGGCAGTCTGTCCGTTTGCATCCTTGGCATTTATGTCCGCACCCAGTTCAATTAGGGCCTTTAAGCAGTCGAATGAATCCGTACTGGCCGCAAGCATCAGAGGGGTGACTCCTCGTTCAATGGTCTGGTTTATGTCATAGCCTTTTTTGACAAAGGCCTTCAGCTCATCAGCGTCGTTGTTGAAGACAGAGTGAAAGAGCCTTACGACGCTGGAATTAGTTCCGTCCGGGGTCAGGGCTGAAAGAAAGAGTATGTAGGGAGTTTGACTTTTTGGCTCAAGATAATTGAGGATGGAAAAGTTGGTTTTGACAGTAAGGGACCATGTTGCGCCGAGCTCAGACATTTTTCGCCTTACTCTCTGGTCAAGCAGCGGATTTTCCCTGAAGTCCTCCGCTTTGGGGATTCGGCAGCCAAATGACCTGAGCTTTTCACAGATGACGGTAAAATCATTGGTCATCAGGTAAACCAGATCCCTGTCCTGAATTCTCAGGGGCACAGATTCTTCAAGTACAAGTTCTCCCTCAGCTTTCTTTGCGGCATCAAATATCAAGGCCATACAAATCCCCCTTTACTAAGTTTAGCACAAGTTTCATATATGTTGAATATACAGCGGTTTAAAAACCAAAAGGTCGCCTGTCAGTGGACTTTTTTAGTCTGAAAAGCGACTTTGTCACATTAAAAAAATATTTTAAACTTTTTGTCAAAAATACTTGACATAATACAAAATGTCGTATATATTATACAAAAAGACAAACAGGAAGTGCACGCCTGTTTTCTTGAGAATAAATCAGATAATGGGATTTGGAATGTCCCGTAAAGGAGAAATATTATGTCTATAGCATTTGGAATCGGATTGGTAGTTGGTCTTGCGGTTGTTTTGGTTACTGTGGTTTTGATCAAGAGGAAGGGAATGAAGGGCTCTGAGTATGACGAGCGTCAGGTTGCTGCCAGGGGAAGGGCATTCAGGGGCGGATTCATTACCTTTGTGCTGGCTGAGGTTGTTGTCTTCATCATCGAGATATTTACCGGTGAGCCTCTTGTCATCGGTGTGCCTGGTATCCTTGGAATGCTTATCTGTCTGCTTGCGAGCCTTGTGTTCGTTGAGGTATCGATTTTCAGTGACGCATATTTTACACCGAACAAGTCAATGCCGAAAGCATGGTATGTCATCATGACAGTCTTGGGCATCTCGTTCATAGTAAAGTTCTTTCTTGACAACGACGACTGGTACAGGATCATGAATCTTGCTGCTGGAATATTTATTGTGATAATCATGGCAAGCCTTCTTGTAAAGAAACTGATGTCAAAAAAGGAAGAAAAAGATCTGGACCAGGAATAAGCGGAGGTGCGTAATATGAAGAATCTAAAATTGAAGTCTGCACGCGCACTAAAGGATATGTCGCAGGAAGATTTGGCAAAGGCGGTGAATGTCAGCCGTCAGACAATCAATGCAATCGAAAAAGGAGACTACAATCCTACGATCAACCTGTGCATCGCAATCTGCAAAGTTCTGGGAGTTACCTTGAACGACCTGTTTTGGGAAGCAAGTTGATTTTTAACTGAATGCCTGTCACGGTTTATACTGCGGCAGGCTTTTTTCATTGGCCGGGGAAAAAAAGGTTGAAGACCCAGCCTGTGAATTTTCCGATGGGGATTATGTCGTAGCCAAGGACGTTTTCAAGGATGATGATTGCGAATAGAATAATTGTTCCGTAGCGGTAGATTTTGTTTTCAGTTTCGGGTTTAAGGTTAAGGCCTGCAAGGAAGATGTGGCTTCCGTCAAGTGGTGGCAGGGGAAGCATGTTAAAGATGAAGAGGCCCAGGTTGATGAGGGCCATGTCAAGAACGACGTAAGAGATTATATAGACGATGTTGAAGGGAATGTTCATTTTATAGAGGAGGGGTGTGAGGAACTTGATGAACAGCATTGATGCAAGTCCCAGAGCCAGATTTGAAAGGGGGCCCGCCGCCGCAATGAGTGCCTTGTCCCTTCGTGGGTGTGACAGGTTTTCCGGGTGGAATGAAACAGGTTTTGCCCAGCCGAATCCCGCAAAAAGAATGAAGAT
>JAGCYQ010000092.1 GCA_017960765.1 Treponema sp. | reverse complement strand
TCCGCTCAGGGGCTTGTCGCTTTCTTCTGTCTCTATCTCAACAAGGGATTTTGTCTGCATGGCATTTTCAACTACATGGATTTTTCCTGAATAGTCCATAGCCAGGGCCTCAAGTTTCTCAAAGCGCACAGATGACGGCCTTAGCTGCTCCGGGTTGATTATTATGCGTCGTTCAATTCTTTCTGCAAGACCTTCCCTCTGCTCCCCGCTCATCTCCATTTTATCAAGGCTGTCGGTCATCAGTCTCAGCAATGCCTGCGCGTTTTTTTCCTCAAACACGAAATCCTTTTCTTTGGATCCTGAAAAAAGCTTGTCATCCTGCGGGACCTGAACCATGGGATATGAGACCGGAACCTGCCTGTCAGTCACTTTTCTGATTTTACCCGTAAAGTCCATTCCGCTTTTTACCATAAGATTCCTTACCTGCTCGTCATCGCACAGATCAAGAAGATAAACACCAGGTGCAAGTTTTTCAATAAGATGCCTTGATATTGCCGGACTTTTTTCTGCAATCGAACTGTTATGCTCGGAAAGCTTAAGCACATATCCGCAATAGAGTTTTGCAGAAGAATAAGATGCAAACCATTCATCGATGATAACACCAAGATTCTGCGGCATGGTAAATGCTGAGTATGAATCAAGCAGGGAAATTATGTCGGAGGGACTTGCACCAGTGTCAAAGTAGCGTGTAACTGAATGCCTGTTCATCTCATAGACCGCCGCAACATCGTAATGGATTATGTCCATCATGCGTGCAAACGGAAGAAGCTCTGCAAGGGACAGTCCCGGCATGATCGTAACGGAAAGCGATGTATCAACGCTAAGTATTTTTTTTGAGGAAGACTCAAGTCTGTCCAGGGCATCAGATTTTACAGGAACAAACAGGTCCTGCTCTTTCTCATCTTTTCCAGCCGTCCTCAGTATTCCAAGAAGAATTGAATTGTCAACAATCGAGCAGAGTATTTCTTTCTGAATATCCTTGTCATCCTCATCCACACTAGAACTATCATGCCGTGCAAGTATGCTCTCAAATCTACCGGCAGGCTCCAGCTCATTGTCCCAGTTCTTTTCAAAAAGCAGATATGCAAGCCTCTTGAGGTTGTCTGCTGAATAACCGCTCTGTGGAATCATCATAAAAAGATTCATAAGCACAGATGAATATTTCTGCAGGGAATGTCTTGAAAGATGCACCATGGATGATGCGGCAATAAGAATCAGTGCGTTGTAATAATCAAGTGATGAAAATTTCTCAAGCTGCTCCCATTTTGGAAGGACACCTTTCTCGCTTGCCTCAAACAGGCCAAGGTTACTCATTCCATCCAGCAATTTCTGAACGCACAGGGCAACTTTGTTTTCTTCCAGGACCGCCCCGTACAATGTAACAAGCTCCTCGCAGACCTTCTTTTTAAGCTCACCGTTTGCCTTGCACAGCTCAGGATGCATGGAGACATACGAGACAAACGAAGCAATGAACATCGGAGTAAGGAAAAAAGATGCAGGCTCAGTCTCTTGAATTTTTCCAGAGTCATCCAAAAGCCATTCAAGTCCCAGAATCGGTTCAAGGGATTCTTCCAGCAGAGGATTTATCCTTATCTTCTTTGGTCCGAATTCCTCATCAAGAATAAAGATCAAAAGACGCTCTTTAAGGTTTTCGATGTGATCGTAAATTGAATGACCGAAATTATCATTTGCAAAAAATGAAGTGACAGTCTCATAGCTTGCAGACGGAATCAGGGAGATGTAGGACAGGATCTTCAAATCGTTTTTTCCAAGAAGTGAGCAGATGTTTTTCTTGTTATCTGCCTTGCGAAGGAATGCACTCAGGTCCTCGATTAATTTCTGCTTGTTGAACGGAGTCTTTACTTCCCCAAGATACATGCGGATTAAATCAAAGAACTTCTCATTCTCCATGGTCGCAAGATAGGCACGCCATTGCAGCACCCTCTCGGCTTTCTGCTGTCCGTTCACTTTTTCTCTCCGTATTCCAATGCATTGGTCATGAATATCTCATCAAAGCTTTCTTTTCCGTTGTAGCGGATAATCCTGTATGAGTATCCCTGCTCTGCAAGAAACTTCTGACGGTTGCTGCCAAAGTCCTCTTCCACTGTGTTGCGGCTTATCAATGTAAAGAATCTTGAGGTCCTTTCCTTTGGCCTTAGTATTCTTCCCAGGCGCTGTGCCTCTTCCTGCCGTGATCCGAATGTTCCGCTTACCTGAATCGCCATGCTTGCATCCGGTAAATCTATCGCAAAATTGGCAACCTTGCTTACGACAAGGACCGGTATCTTTCCCTCACGGAATTGGGAGTAAATCTTGTCGCGTTCCTGCGTAGGTGTTTTTCCTGTGATGATGGGAGCATTTATAACGCGTGCAATCTCGTTCAGCTGAGTAAGGTATTGTCCGATTACAAGAATCTTGTCGTCGGGGCATCGCTCAATCAGTTCCTTTACAACTTGAATTTTAAGCGGATTCTGACTGGAGATCTTGTGCTTTTCCCTTGTTGTGGCAACCGCATACTCCAGTTCCTGCTCGCCTGTCATTCCAAGCCTGACCTCTATGCATTCCGCACTTGCAATCCACTTGTCTTTTTCCAGCTCCTTCCACGGAACATCAAAGCGCTTTGGCCCCACAAGAGAGAAAACGTATCCCTCGCAGCCGTCCTCACGCACAAGAGTAGCCGTAAGCCCTACCCTTCTTACCGACTGAAGCTCTGCAACAACCCTGAAGACCGGGGCAGGCAGCATGTGAACCTCGTCATAGATTATAAGTCCCCATTGCCTTGAACGGAACAGTGAAAAATGAGGATAGGGTCCAACCTTGTCAGGCCTCCATGTGAGTATCTGATATGTTGCAACCGTAACCGGCTTTATGTCCTTGTTCTCGCCTGTGTATTCCGCAATGTCATCGCGTGTCAAAGTCGTCTTGTCGATAAGCTCGTCAATCCACTGATGCACCGCAGAGATATTTGTCGTTACAATCAATGTGTTTGTCTGCAAAAGTGACATGAGCTCCATGCCGACTATGGTTTTTCCCGCACCACACGGAAGCACTATTGTTCCGAAACCGGTTCCCGGCCCCCTGTCGCCGATAAGGACCTCTGCCGCAGTTTTCTGGTAATCGCGGATCTCAAACGGAAGCTTTGACAAAGTTTCCTCCCGCAAAGAAAGTTCAAGAGGCTCTCCGTCCACCAGAGGAACGTCATCTTTTACAGGCCAGCCAATTTTGAGCAGGTCCTGCTTGATTGTACCGCGGTCCGTTATGTTAAGGAAAAAGCAGAACCTCTTTTCATCCTCAGTCAACTTGACCGAATCATCCTGCCCCTGATACGTACAGGGAACAAGAAGCTTCTGCATGGTCTGATTCGAGCTGATTTCCTTATAGACAGCCGCTGACGTGCTTACAAGATAAAGGTATTCTTCTTTTATGATTGAGCCGTTCTGATCCACATCTTTTGTAAATCCCGGAACAAGCCTTAGTTTTCCAAAGCGTTCGGCAGTTGAATAAATCCATGCACTTACGGCCTGCGGGACTGTATAACGGGAAAAGTCCTCAAGTACATCGACTGCCTGTTGGGACGTAAAACCAGCAGAAGCCGCATTCCACAGGGAAAGAGGTGTCAGACGGTAAGTATGCAGGTGCTCAGGTGAACGCTCAAGCTCAGCAAACGGAATAAGTGCATTCCGGCATTCATCGGCACGCGGCGCATGAACATCGAGCAGGAGAGTTTTATCTGACTGTACAATCAATGGATTGTCGGTTTTTGCCATATCCCATTATTATACACCCAAAAAAACTTCTTTTCAACCGAGGAATTTTTATTTCTTTCCGAAAAGTGAGAAACCGCCTGTGTTTCCCTGCTGGACCTTTGTTCCGGGTTTAATCCAGTTAAGTGACTTTTTGGCAGAGGATGCCTCACCCAGCTTTGCAGTATCATCTATGTAACCGCCGAGCCATTTGGCAAAAGCAGTATCGTTGTTCACAAGATCCTGGGATTTGTCGCCACGGACAAGGAAGAATTCCACATAAGGCAGGTCACCGTACAAGGCAACGATATTCTCCGTAAAGGCAATAAACGCACTGGAAGCTGCCGCTACAACCGGAGACGCAATTGAATAAGCTCCGTTCCTCAATGACGGTGCACGGACTGCATCTGCCGCGGAAGGTCCCTCCTTGATAAGATAAATCAGCTTGCCTGGTTCGTCTGCGTTATGCCTGTGCTCAAACCTGCGCAAGACCTCCAGTGTCAGGTACTGGTAAGAAAGAATCATCTCGTCACAGCCTCTGGCACATTCCTCTATATCAACCTGATCTGCACGGGAAGCAAACAGTTCTTCGTCAAAATACATTACAACTTCATCAAGAGACTCAAAAATTGTCTCCGCACTGAGCAAAAATGTTCGGGAGGAAATGGGGGAATTCTTATTCCATTCAACAGTAGCAACACCGGATGCCTTTCCCATCAGCTTCTGCTGCCGTTCACTCTGGGCATCTTCTGCATTTGTATTCTCGTCATCCGTAGTCTCAGGTCCCGAGACAACCACATAGCGTCCCCTCTGAACCAATCCGTCTGCAAATTTCGTACAGGCCGGCATATCCTTTCCGGCCACAAGAGTTGTTATAGCCATAGAGACACTATACCACAGATTTAAGTTGAATGGAAGTGCCAAATCAAAATACGTGGTTGTACATAGGTCAAAATCTTGATATAATAGAACATTATGAAACTTTGGTTAAAATATTTATTTGGAATTGCCATAGGTCTGATTGCGGCTTTCTTACTGCCAGTCAACAGTACCCAGGGAAGTGAGATTCTGGACTTTATTCTGGAAATCGTTATTCGCTTCGGACGCTACATGCTCTTGCCGATGCTGTTTTTCTCCATCACTTGCGCATGTTACAGGCTTCGTGAAGATAAAAAAATACTTAAGACAGGTATCTGGACTTTCAGCGTCATCATCATCTCTTCCTTGATGCTTGTTGCACTTGGACTTACTTCTGCCCTTCTTGTTAAGCTGCCACGCATTCCGATTTCTCCAATCGCCGTCGGTAAGAATGCCGAGATTGAGACACTTGATGTCAAGAATCTGATCCGTGCGATTTTCCCGTATACCGGATTTGAGGCACTTCTTCAAGGTGCATATCTTCTTCCTGTTTATATTTTTGCAGGTCTTGCAGGTGCCGGTGCGGTCAACGAGAAGAACTTTGCACGTCCTGCCATCACACTCTTTGACTCACTCAGCCGTCTCTGCTACCACATAATGACATTCTTCACAGAGCTTCTTTCTGTCGGAATGATAGCGATAATGTTCAAGTGGACGATAGACTTCATCTCCGTACAGGATCTTCAGGTATTCCTGCCGATGTTCATGCTGTTGATTGCAGACTTTGTGATTATGGCTGTTGTCGTATACCCGCTTCTTACATGGATTATCTGCCACGAGCGTCATCCATGGCGCATCCTTTATGCAAGCATCTGTCCTCTTTTTGTGGCATTCTTCAGCGGAGACACAAACCTTACGCTTCCTGTAAGCATGAGGCACAGCCACGAAAGCCTTGGAATCCACCGCAGGTCCAATGCAGCGACACACCCGCTCTTTGCAATATTCGGACGTGGAGGAGCAGCCCTTGTCGTGACAGTCTGTTTCCTTCAGATTCTTCGCTCATATTCACGCAGCGACATTAATATCCAGACTTCATTATGGATTGCAGGCTTTGCATTCCTGATTTCATTTGCCCTGGCAGACAGACCAAGTGGAGGACCTTTCTTTGCCCTTACACTCATGTGCATCTCCTATGGTCCTAACTTTGAGGCGGGATATCACCTGTTAAAAGGAACTGCCCCGATACTCTGTGCGTTTGCGGCCGGATTCGACACAATCACCGCTATGTTCGGAACCTATATCGTTGCGGTAAAGACAAAGAATATTCAACCACAGGAATTAAAAAAATACATCTAGGGAACCGGTTCCCTTTAATTCAAGTCATAATCCAGCGTTGGCGAGGCTTGAACGGTCATGTCACTTTTGATGAACACCGCGGCCTCGTCAAACACCTTTTCATAAACTTCAGGTCCAAGCAAAAAAGAAGTCGTGCTCAGTGCATCAGCCGCCATGGAGGAAGTACTTACAACCGTGGAGCTTAAAAGTCCGTTTTGAACGGGATATCCTGTTTTTGGATTCAATATGTGATGATAGAGGATTCCGTCCTGCTCAAAATAGCGCTCATACACACCGCTCGTAACGACAGATGTGCCTCCCTGAACCCTAAGCAGCACAGGAGGATCGAGAGCCTGATCGTATGGATTTTTTATTCCGACTTTCCATGCAGTTCCATCAGGTTTGTTTCCCCACACAAGAATGTTTCCGCCCAGATCAATCAAGGCACGCTTTACTTTTTCCTTTTTCAGAATCGAACAAATCTCGTCTGCGGCAAAACCTTTTGCAATACCGCCAAGATCAAGAATCATTCCACTTTCTTTTAGGAGAACAGTTGAGGTATTACCGTTTTTTTTGAATTCAACATTTTTCCAGTCAACAAGCAAAAGAGCCTTATCTATCTCTTCCTGGGAAGGGACCCTTGCACTGGAAGTGTTTATGCCCCACAGATGAACAAGGGGTCCTATCGTAGGGTCAAATGCTCCGTCACTTTTTTCTGCATAGTTAAGGGCAGCCTCAAGGACCGCGGTGACATCAGCACACACTTCAACTGGAGTTTTACCTGCCGCCCCGTTTATCCTGTTTAACTCAGAGTCGGGATTGTTCAGATTGAATTCATTGTCAATCTCAGTCAACCTGTCAAAAATCAACTGATACAGTCTGTCGCTTCCATCCTCGTAAAGATTTACAGTACAGAATGTTCCCAACAGCTGAGTCGTCACGGCCTTTCTCTGCCTGCACGAAAACAATGCAAGACCAAGAAAAACCAATGACAGACAGACCCTGGCGGTTTTATTCATTTTTATTCTTTTTCAACACACTTGATGTGGAGCTCATCCAGCTGCTTCTGATCAACCTCTGAAGGACATTCATCCATCGGTGAAAGAGCAAGATTGTTCTTGGGGAATGCGATGACCTCATGAATTGAATCCTGTTTCTCCATGATCATCACAAGGCGGTCAAGTCCCGGTGCAATTCCTCCGTGTGGCGGTGCTCCAAACTTGAATGCCTGTACCAGGAAGCCGAATGCTTTTTCTGCGCGTTCCTGACTGTAACCGACAATCTTGAAGATACGCTGCTGCAAAGAAGGATCATTGATACGCATAGAACCGGAGGCAAGCTCATAACCGTTCAATACAAGGTCATAGAGGTCTCCCTTTACGCTGCCCGGATCTGATTCCAGTGTGTCCCAGTATTTTTTCTGCGGCAGAGTGAACATGTGGTGCTCGGTTTCCCAATGCTGCTCATCCTCATTCCATGCGAAATACGGGAAGTCGATGATCCATACAAAATGATATTCATCCTTGGGGTTATAGAGGTTCAAATCCTTTCCAAGCTGCTTGCGAACTGCTCCAAGGGCAACACATGCAGTCTGCCATTTTTCATCGCTTACAAAAAGCAAAAGGTCATTTTTCTCTGCTCCAAGCTTTGAGCATATCTCACTTTCTTTTCCAGCAAAGAACTTGGAGATTCCGCCTTCAAAAACACCCTCGTTGTTCAGCTTCAACCATGCAAGGCCCTTTGCGTGGTTGATTTTTGCAACAGTCTCCAGAGCCTCAATTGTCTTGCGTGAATACTTGTCGGCAACATTCTTTACAACAAGTGCCTTGAGTCCGCTTCTCTTATGGCGTTCTATAGACTTGTCCGAATTGGCAGCACCCGCCTTGAATGCGTTAAAATCAGAAAGCCCTGCCATAAAGGAGGCATCCTGCATCTTAAGGTCAAAGCGTAAATCAGGCTTGTCACTTCCATAAAGGTCAAAGGCATCATCCCAGCTAAGGCGGTCAAAGTGAACAGGAAGATCATAATTCATTGTCTTCTTGAAGACATGGCCCATCATTGCCTCGGTAACCTCAAGAACTTCCTCGCGGTTAGTAAAGCTCAGCTCCATATCAACCTGAGTGAATTCCGGCTGACGGTCTCCACGGGCATCCTCGTCACGGTAACAGCGGGCAATCTGGAAATACTTGTCGAATCCGGATACCATCAAAAGCTGCTTGTAAAGCTGTGGGCTCTGCGGAAGTGAATAGAATTTTCCAGGATGAACACGGCTTGGAACAAGATAGTCACGTGCTCCTTCCGGTGTTGATTTTATGAATGTAGGTGTCTCAATCTCAAGGAATCCTTGACTAGTCAGATACTCACGGATGGCAAATGCAACCTGGCTCCTTAAGATGATGTGATGCTGCATAGGCTCACGGCGCAAATCAAGGTAACGGTATTTTAAGCGAAGGTCCTCGTTTGGAAGAACAATGCTTCCGTCCTTCTGGCGTACTTCATCTATTGCAAAAGGAAGAGGCTCAGATGTCGTAAAGATTTCAATCCCGTCGGCCTCAACCTCAATTTCTCCGGTTGCCATATCAGGGTTAATGTCTTTTTCTGAACGTGCACGGACAGTTCCGCTTACTGCAATACAGAATTCACTCTTGAGCGAACCGGCTGTTTTCTTGACGTCATCACCGGCATTATCTCCGACAAGAATCTGGGTAATGCCATAGCGGTCCCTAAGCTGAATAAAGAACAGTCCACCCAAGTCACGAGTACGATGAACCCAACCATTTAATACAACATTTTTGCCGACATCAGCGGCACGTAAATCACCACAAGTAACGGTTCTCTTAGTATTTTCCATGAGAGTGATTTTACTACAATGCAGGTTTTTACACAAGTACAGCGGCTGTCATCAAAAATACCATTTTTTCTCTTCTGCAGGAACACCGGCTGCAAGGACATTCTTTGCCACGTTCTTAAGCACAACAGCACCCGCCCCGATTACAGAGCCGTCTCCGATTTTCTCACACAGAACCGTACACCGTGTTCCCATCCACACGCCGTTTCCCACATTGATTGAATGAAGCTCACATTCCCCTGCACGATGCTCGTCTGTTCCCATCTTGTGACTCTGGCAGTTGAAGATGCACTCAGGTCCGATTTCTGTTTTTGCTCCGATTTCTATTGAAGTGTTTCCGATTGTATAAAAATGACAGTTGCGCCCGATCCATGCCTCATCTTCAATCTGCATGGCACCAGACCCGTATATCCTGAACCCTGCGTTGACACGGGCCGTTTTCTTTACGCGGACGCCCATAAGACGAAGGACAAACCTTCTCCATGCAAAACACGAGGACGGCAGCAAGTCTCCAAGCCGGTTGAACAAAAACCTTCTTAAAGCCAACAACATCATTCACTTCCTTTTATTTCTTCATTTTTTTGTCTTGGGTTTCCTAATATAATCCGGACGAACCTCATGGGGATTGTACCAGTTGTTAAGCGCTTCCACAATAGCAGGCTTCTCCAGCAGAAGATATTTCTGCCACAGATCCTCACGGATAAGGGTATACTCATAATCAATCTTGCGTATCAGACCATCGGAATCTTCCGGCAGCTCACCATTTGACTTAAGTACATTTCTTAAGTGGTTTTCACTTGTACCATAGGCCAGCCTCCATATCTTTTCTACAGGCATTTCAAAATTCGGGAGCCAGTTCAGCGCATCCTTTAAATCTTTCTCGTAAGTATAGACATGGTTAAGGCCTAGATGTGCAATCAAAAGCGAGTCGTCATCCAGTTCTATGTCACGGACAATATTCCTGTACCTGTTATATGGAGGGTCGGACTCACAATCATAGAAGTCGGGAGTAAAGTTATAGAGCGCATAATACAAAAAGCCACACAGCAGCAGCACGGGGATTCTTACCAACAGTTTAAGACGGAGATTCAAAGTGGAACGATCATCACTACCCCTTTCACGGCTACCATTAAAGTTTACAATCTGATGAACAAAATAAACCACAAGCGGTATGCCCAGCGGTATGGCATTCATCCATTGTCGCAGGCCCATGTCACTGTCCAGATTCCAGAACGGAAAAAACAAGGCGGGAACCAAAAGCAAAAGACAACGCCCGGACCTTTTCTTTATGAGCATGACGATTGCAAGAATGTAAATGAGCACCGCATGAACCGACATCTCCAGGGCACCCCAACCCAGGCTCTTTTTCATAGTCGCATTAAAGTATGGAAGACTTGGCAGGCTGAATGCATTGGCAAAACGCGGACTGTGCAGGCGAAAGAATCTGTATGCGGGAATCAATGCAACAAGAAAAACAATAATGGCGGCAAGCTCAACTGCCAAATGTATGGAAGGGTTTTCCTTTACATGCCGAATCAAAAGCGGAAGTGCAAACACAACGGTCACAAGGCAGACGTACACAAGCGTAATCTTATGGCTCAATGCAGACAGAGCAAATAAAATCAAAGCACCTGAATACAAAGCAATTCTTCCTGGAACTGACTTAGGATGTTTTTTTATCAGAAGCACAAGGAGGGCCACATAGAAAAGCAGGAACATTACTCCAGTCTGATTGTTGATGTAGTTGACGCCCATTTGAGTAACCGTGGGAGAAGCGGCGGAAAGTAAAAAGCCCAGAATCGAAAAATAAAAGTCACCGGTTGCAAAGCCCAGCACAAGATAAATTGCCAGAGAGATGCCTGCAGAAGAAATTGCAGACCACAGTTTTACGCCCTTAATCGCATCACCACAAATATACGAACACAAACCGCACAGATAATATCCGCACTGATAACTTGGATTTTCAAGATGACCTGTCTGGACAAGAGATTTTGCCTGCAATGCATAAAAGTAACCGTCAAGTCCGTTGGGATCATAGGATTTCTGAAGCATGTCGTATCTTATTGTAGCAATATTCACACAAAGCACCAGGATAGTCAGAAAGGTTCCCACCGAAAATTTCTTTTCCCATGATTCTTCCATCATTTTCCCTCCACTGATTTTGAATCCAAAAGCGGCTCGTACATCATCAGCGCATGATTCTCCGTTATGCATTCATCACCCACAAGTTTTTTCTCTGCATCTTTTGTTTCCTGCACAAAATGTTTTCTCCAGATTGTGTTGTGACGGACATAGACACCGCCTACCTCACTTGTTATCCAGTGCTCCTTCTGGTACACCTCGTAAAAATCCTTTACAGGCTCTCTGCTCCTCCACTCGCCATGCAGCATTCCGTTATCTATCCAAAGCAAAAGGGCATAATCCACAGGGGTTTCATTTTTTATCATCAGGTCACGGTAATTGTACACGCAGGTTGCACCGCTTCCAAAAGGCTGTGTCCTGTTTGAGTCAGGGAAAACATCATAGCTGTGACGGAAACGTTCCACGACAGAAAGAGCTGTATGCAGGGTCATCCAATAAAGCAGATTAGAAAGGGCACACAGACCGCCTCCAATGGCAGAGACAGGCTTTCCATTTACAAGCATCATGCCCTTTTGATATCCTCTTTTACGGTTAGGGTTTCCGATCAAATACCAGTAGGAGAAAAGTTTTTCAGGTGACACGACAATACCGGATATTTTTTTTATTGCAAGGGATACATTATGAAGCTTTCCTTCCTGCAATGCCGTATCAGTCTCGGACAGATTCCTAAAAAGCGGAGATGAATGACTTGCGGCTACAAATGGAAACTGAGCGCGGATTGTTGCCTCATCAAGACATTCCTTGTGACAAGCAAAATGCTGACGGTAACGCATCCAGACAAAATGCCGGACAAGACAATAGAATGCCTCACCCAGCTTTACGCGTAAACGGGACCTCTTTTTCTGCGGGACAAAACGATACACTTAAGATTACCAGCCATCATCACAACGCCAGTCAGAGACAAGATCGGAAGAAAGGACCTTGTACGGAGTACCGTTAAGCCACATCGTGTCGGTTCCTGATATAGAAGCGATCATTGCTGTTGTTGTATCAACGTAATCGATGCTTTCATGCTTTAAGATGCGGTAATTTCCAAGCTCATAGGATGTACGGTAATTATGCCAGATTATGCCGACAAGCACATATTTTGTCTTGGGAAGAACCTCTGTATCCTTACCAAAATCATCTCCCGGCTCATTCAGGAAACTGTATCCATAGGTGGAGTTGATCAAATCATTCAAGAAAGCTTCTTTTGTCGAGATTTCAATCATGTCCTGTGTTCCCCAGTAAATACCAAGGTCATCGCCGCCCTCTTTGTAGATTGTAATCAGCTCACCATCCTCTCCAAGCAGATAGATAACGTTACCTCCCTTGAACAAATCATTGAACTGTTTCCTGAAGGAATCACCGCTTTTTTCTGAGAGCATCATCCTTGAATTCTCTTCCTGGAGTTTTTTCAGCTCATCAACATTTGTAAAAGGAATAACATTGCCCTTGTACAGGAGCCTTATGTCATCAAGACATGTGTCGTCGTATTTGTCGCCCTTATAGATCTCGTTGATTTTGATTGTGATTGTCTGGGCTGTCTGAGTAAGCTCAAATTTGATTGACTGCCAGTCGGGCACACCGTCATCAAGAAAGTAGACTTTCTGCTGGAAGTGGTTCTTATAGTCCACATTATACTGGGATTTCTCGCTGTCCCAGTCCTTTATCTCCATCTTGGTTGCGGTCTGTGTCAAAAGAATTGATTTAACGCGGTTGTTTTTCTCATAATAATCCTTGGATGCAAAACCGTTTACAATCTGAATCTCATCAAAACTAACGGGCTGCTCGAATTCAATTGTAATTGACTCACCAATGCCTGAGCCGTTCTCATCTGCCTCACACCATGTGCTGTCAAGATCACCGTCCAGAATGTTGATCGGAGGATAAAGATATTTTCCCTCAAACTGGGACTCAACAAGCTCACTTGTGGCAACCACGGATTTTATCGGAGCAAAATCAGTCTGTGCCATGAACCAGTCACCGACGTCTTCCTCCGCGGCATCAGCTGTCTCGCTCTGGACAGAAGGGGCTGCGGCTTCTTCCGTCTTTTTTGCGGAACTGTCTTTTCCACTGCATGAGATAAAACAAAGTGCAAGTAGGAATAAAAGTGCAAGAGATTTTATGTATCGTGTAATTTTCATTTTAACTCCTAAAATTCAGCGTATAGACATATTATAATTAATTGATTCAATCATCTCAATAGAAACGGACAACAATTATTGAAATTTCGGTTCCACGGACGCAAGCAGAATCCACAGCCATGCCCCTTAGCAAAACCGTCTTTTTCTGATATATTGATTGAAATAAGCATGTTTTGATTCCGGAGGTTTGACATGATAAAGGGTATTCATCACATTTCCATGAAGTGTGGGACAGAGGCAGAATTTACCAAGGCAAAGGATTTTTACATAGGCCTTCTTGGGCTTAAAATATGCCGTGAATGGCCGGAAGGAATAATGATAGACACAGGAAACGGATTTATTGAGATATTCACAAACGGAGAAGGCACACACGCTCTTGGGGCAATCCGCCATGTAGCGCTGCTTACTGATGATGTTGATGAAATCACCGAAAAAGTAAAGGCCGCCGGATATGAAGTCTTTATAGAGCCGAATGACAAGACCATTGCATCAAACCCGCCGTATCATCTGAGGATGGCATTTTGCTTCGGACCTGTTGGGGAACAGATAGAGTTTTACATGCCGCAAAGCTGATTCAGGTTATGGACGTCTTTTAATGTAATAAAGGAGATTTTTATGAAAAAGGTGTTTTCTATTTTATGGATGAGTATATTCATCTTTTTGACTGCCATGGCACAGAACATGTCAGGCACATCGCTCTTCACGCAAAACTGGAATGCAGACAAAAAAGCCAATACGGTTTCTTACGATGATGTGTATATTGCATACTTTCTTGATGCCGAAAGCAAGAATTCTAATTTCATATTATGCACTATTGATGAAGATAGAGCTCTTTCACAACTTGTCAGTCAGGACATAGGTCAACTTAGATTTACTGACACAAAGGACAAGGATTCCTACAACAAAATCTATCAGGGATTATTAAATAAAGCAAAGACTTTTGGACCAAATGAAAAAGAGGGACTTACATCAACATCGCTGCATGGCCTTACAAGATCACATTTCTTCATCTCCGAAAAACTATTCAGCGAAAACAAGGATTTTTTTGAATCTAATACTTGTCAGCAAATATTTCAGCGACTGGAATCATATTCATATTTGAAGAATATGAAGATCAGAATATTCACGTCACAGAAGATGGAACAGCCGCCGGCCGACAATAAGACTTACAAATGGATCAGGGAGAAATTCAATGTTGATTTTTCCTTTGACATCCTGATTGGCAACAAGCAACAGAAAATTGGAGTAATGCTTGCAGCCTGGGATTTACCTGACATGATGGAAATTGACTCGGACACATTGATATTCAAGCAATTCTACGGATATCGGGATCTTAAGCCGCTTATAGAACAATATGGTCCAAACCTCAAGAAGCATTATTCTTCAATCTGGAATCAGATGATTGATGCGGACTCAGAAAAAGACTCAAAAGGAAACATTACCAAGGAGCATATTTATTCGCTCCCGAGTTACGGTGCATATGACGGAATTCCAAGCGACACCTACTACAACACACATGCATTCTGGATTCAAAAAGCCGTGCTCAAGGAATTCGGATATCCAAGCATAAAGACAATTGACCAGTATTTCGACCTTCTTGAAAAATACTGTCAAAAGCATCCGACAATCGACGGAATGCCAACAATTCCTTTCAGCATCAACACAGCAGACTGGGAGGCATTCAACCTATGGGATCCGCCACAGTTTCTTGCAGGTTACCCATGGGATGGAAGCGGTCATGTCGACAAGAAAGGCAGCAAATACGTTTTCACAGACGGTTATACGGATGCAAACGCAAAGAAGTGGTATAAGCTTGCAAACGGATACTACCAGAAAGGCCTGATTGATCCGGCATCCTTTACTGATAACCGTGACCAGTATTACGCAAAGATTGCACAGGGACGCGTACTGGGCATGTTCATTCAGGGATGGGAATTCTCGGAGGCAGAATCTGTACTGCTGGCAAACGGAAAAGAAGAAAGGACCTATGTTCCTCTTGCACTCACATTCAACAAATCAACCAAACCGCACTACCGCTACCGCTCACTTCCGGAAATTCAGAAGGGCTATGGCATTACCACAACGTGTCCTGAAAACAAGGCAATCGAAATCATCAAGTTCATGGACAAGATGCTTGAGGAAGAAAATCAAAAGGTTCTCTACTGGGGATTCGAGGGAGAGGATTACCTGATTGATGAGGACGGTTCAGTAACAGGAACAAAGGGCGCCGCATACAGAACAGAAAAACAACGCGAGCAGCAAAAGGATCCTTATTGGCAGAACAAAAACCGTGCAATGCTTTGGGCGTATGAGGCTCCAAAACTGGAAGGAAAAATGCCGTCAGGATACACACGTTTAATGGATGAGTTCCCATGGGAATACAGGCTGACCCAAAAACAAATTGATTTAGACATTCTTGATGCATACGGTGTCACTTCCTATGCTGAGATGGTTGATTCCAATACGCCGGAAAATCCATTCTGGTTCCCGATGTGGCAGAGCGACCCGAGTATTGAAGCAGACGGTGAGGAGGGAGAAGTGGCAAGTGCACATTACGGTTTTGAGTACATCCAGAGAAAGTACCTCCCTCGGCTGATTATGTGTAAGCCTTCAGAGTTTGAGAAAATATGGAAGGAATACACCGCAC
>JAGCYQ010000008.1 GCA_017960765.1 Treponema sp. | reverse complement strand
ATTTATATATTCAAGGAGTATAATTATTTCTAACTCTTTTCTTACTTGAAATTCCGTAGGAATTTCGAATCCGTGTGACTTCTTTCTCCTACTATTCAGAAATAGACAAAAAGTATATAATAAGCTCATGAAACTTGAAGCTTTATTTACCGCAAGGGATAATTCTCTTTTTACTGTTGAAGGTCAGGCCGTGACGCTTGATTCTGACAATAAAATTCAGGCGGAACAAACTTTTAACCTCGTTGCCCCAAAACCTGATTCACCGCTTTTTATTTATGTGCCGTGGACACTTGTGGGACTTGATGAGGAATCTTACAACGAGGCATTTCTTGCAAACCTGCGTGACGTCCTCAAGCTGATGGAGGAGAAGAAACAGTTTGCCATCATAGTACCTGTGGCGGATTCAGCAGCGGACAGTCCTGATAAAAAAGAAGCCTTTACCGCAAGCATGAAGCACTGTGCACGCCGCATAAAGGACTGTGCCTCAGTAATCGGATTTGCAATTCCAGAGGAAGCAGACTCAGGATATTTCTGTGACGAGCTTTCACAAAAACATTCACATTATGTTTTCTTCAGCAGTGATGAAAACGTCCTTTCAAACAAATCTATAGTCCGGTACTGATATGGATTCGATTCAAAAGCTTTATTCAGACATAGAGAAAATAAAAAAGCATCATCGCTCAAACTCCGCGACATACAATGCACAGGAAGTATGCTCCCAGGCCGCAGAACTGTTCACACGCAACAACCGTCATCTGGAAGGTCTTGCACGATCTTTTTCAGAGTACTGGATGAACACATACATCCTGACATCCTCCAGCATCGATGATGAACCTACTCAGGAACACATTGCAAAGCTGGCCGCATTCCAATCGATAATCGACGGAAGCACTGACTGCACTGAATGTCTTTCCCAGGAAGACTGGAATGAACTATGCTCACTCACCAACATGGAGGCAGAGGATATTCCCATCGAGACACTCAACGACATGATGATGATCTTTGTTGACAGGCAGGCTCTTTAATGAGCTTTAATCCATCTGATTATTACAATTCATGCACGCAATGTCCAAGGCAATGCAAATCAAGCCGAACCCAGGGACAAAAGGGATTCTGCAGGGAAACCTCTGACCTTCGTATCGCACTTGCAGGACTCCACTTTGGAGAGGAACCCCTGATTACGGTTCACGGTGGAAGCGGAACGATTTTCTTTACGGGCTGCACGCTGCGGTGTTCATTCTGCCAGAACTATCAGATAAGCCAGCAGGAAATGGGATCTAAGGTCCGTATGGCGGATTTTGTCAGGATGTGTCTTTTGCTTCAGAAGCACGGTGCCGAGAACATCAATCTTGTAACCGGAAGCCACCATATTCCGCTTATTGCACAGTATCTTAAAGTAGCCAAAAAATGCGGCCTTACTATTCCCATTGCATGGAATTCCAGTGCATACGAATCCACAGAAATGCTCAGTCTTCTGGACGGTCTTGTTGACATCTGGCTTCCGGACTTTAAAACCCTGAACACAGAATTGAGCAGGAGTCTCTTTGGTGCAGAGGATTATCCTGATGTGGCAAAAAAGGCAGTTGAATGGATGATTGAGCATTCACCCCTTAAAATACGGGAACTTAAAATTGAAGGCAAGGATTACGAGAAAATCGAGAGCGGAGTCATAATAAGGCATCTGTTTTTACCCGGACGCTTTGAGGACACCGTCATGACACTTGATTACCTCAAGGAGCACGCTGACACAAAGGCCTGCATATCGCTGATGTCCCAGTACACACCCGTTCCGTTTAAAGGCAGCGAGCAAGAACTTGAATCCAGAAAAAAATCCTTATCAATTATAGAAAACAGGCTTGTAACGCCAGACGAGGACGCAGACCTGCAGGATATAATAGAGGCATACGACTTTGACTGGCTCTTCTATCAGGAATTGAGCGACGACACCTCATGGCTTCCGGACTTTAACCGATGCCAGCCATTCTCAAACAAGCTTGCCCTCCCCCTATGGCACTGGAAGGAAGGATTTATTCAAAACCAAACTACAGGTAATTGAAAATAAATGACAGAGAAGGTATAATAAAAACATGGCATCAAAAAAAGAAAAGACAGGCAAAACTGGAAACAAAAAAAGGCCGCGCATTGGATTGGGTTTCGCACTTTGGCTTCTTGCAGCGATTGTAATATTGATTGTATTCCTCGTGAACCAGAAAAAAATCGCCTCCAACCTGAAGTCTACAGGATTCTTTGACCGTGTTGTGGGAAAAACACCGGCCTTTGTAGAAAAAGCGGAAGTTCCTGAGAATACAGACGAAAAAAATGATGTTGAGCCATTCTCATCTTCAACAGTGATAGACTTAACCTCCACAAACAAGGAGGGTACCTCATCCGGCGTAATATCACAGAACAATGCCGCCACACAGAATTACGAGAATTCCCTCAAGCAGGAAAATGAAAAACAGAACGCAGATCAGAATCAGACAGTTCAGCAGGTGGAAGCATTAGACCAGACTGACTCACAGGCTTCTCAGCAGACATCAAGTCAGACCGCAGAACAAACCACCGCATCAACCACAACGATGAAGCTCAAGCTTTATTTCATGATGATAAACAGCGACGGTTCATTGAGCAGAAAGGAAATAGTACGTGAAATGAAAAAATCCGACAGCCCGCTCACCGACGCAATAAATGCAATAATCGACGGACCGCTTCCGGATGAAGGCAACTGCAGGACATTGGTTTCCTCAGGATGCAGGCTTCTGGGTGCATCTGTAAGCAACAGTGTCGCAACCTTGAATTTCAGCGAGGAATTTGAGTTCAACCAGTATGGAATTGAGGGAGTCTTGGGTCAGCTGCAGCAGATCGTCTACACCGCCACAGCTTTCCCGACTGTAGAAAGCGTTCAGTTCTTAATCGAGGGAGAACACCGGGAGTTCCTTGCAAGCGAAGGTGTTTCCATCGGTGTTCCGTTGAGCCGCTCTAATTTCTAGCTTTTAAGGATGGCATCAAAATAGGCTTTGTTTTTCTGATACACGTCATCAAAGACCGTCAGAATCAAAACAACATCGCCGTCCTTTGTCTTACGGGTAATCTTAAAATCACGTGTCACGCTGCCTGCACCAGGCTCATAGAATACATTCATTATTGAAAGCCTGTCTTTTGTACGCTCTATCTTTTTATGCTGCCACAGGGCATAGCTTCCGTCTGATCCGCTGCACCACATGCGCTGTAAATAATCCCACAGATAATCATGAGGCTGAGACATCTGATCGGTATTTCCGATGGATGCAACCATAAGCATGGCATAGTCACCAAGGGCCCACATTGCGTCAGACTTTTGCGTCCACTGAGTGTCAAGATTTATGTCGATTCCAAGGGCACTCACCTTCTGCTTTTTTGCCTTCTTGTCATTCTTGAAGTTACGGGTCTTGTCCTTTGGAAGTCCGTCTATCCTCTTGTACTGTGTAAAGCTTTTATCTCCGGAAGAAGAAAGCATGCCAATAGTCTGCAGCTGAAGAAGAATTTTTCCGTCTGCACCCTTTATTGCCTCAATGTTAAAAATCGGAACAAGGGGATTGAACATGATTGTCACGTTTCCGCCGAACTGGGCATAATCTTGCTTGCTGGGGATAGTCGTACCGTCTGTAAGCAAAGCCTTTGATGCACGGGAGGAGAATTCATAGAACAGGTCATGCAGGTAATTTACAATCTCCACATCGTCCTGAGAGTTTGCCCCCACTATGTTTTCTCCTGTAAGCTCAAGATTATTGGCCTCGGGATTCACGCTGAAATAAACGGTAATGTCTTTTTCCAGAAGTGACTGTTTTTTGTCAGCCGGGGCATAATATCTGACCGCATAAGTGCTGTCATTGTAGAACAAAAATCCCACGATTGAATCGCGTGTAAAAGTCTTGTCCTGATAGTAAACGTATTCACCTGAACTGTCGGGTATATACTGAACCATTCCTGGAACCGACGAAAAAGCTAGTCCACACAAAGAAAGGGCAATAATCAGCAAAAGGGAAATTTTTTTCAATGAAATCATTTTATCCTCCAGATGAGTTTCCGTATTATATAAGTAAAACCTCCACCACCCCAATTTGTTACAGGTGGCAGACATATTACTCACGGTTCAACTCTTCAATTGCAGAACGAACCATGGCGGCAACCTTGGAAGAGGCCTCATCAAGCGGAATCATCTTCGGCTCAACGGCATTCCTCAGCTTTACCTCCACATTCGGAAGATTCTTTTCGCCTACAGTGATGCGGATCGGGAAACCGATTAAATCCATGTCGTTGAATTTTACACCAGGACGTTCATCGCGGTCGTCAAGCAGGACTTCAATTCCGGCGGCCTTAAGCTCATTGTAAATCTTGTCGGCGGCATCCTTCATCGCATCCTTGTACTTTATCGGAACAACCGCAACCTGATACGGAGCCACTGACATAGGCCACATGATGCCCTTGTCGTCGTGATAGCGCTCAACTATAGATGCAAGAACACGGTCTACACCAATGCCATAGCAGCCCATTGTCGGAACAGCGGCTTTCCCGTTCTCGTCCAGATAGGTCACACCCATGCTTTCTGTATATTTTTTTCCAAGCTTAAAGATATGTCCCAGCTCGTTGCCTTTCCTGCTGTAGAATGTTCCACCGCAGACAGGACACTTGTCACCGACAACAACCGTGCGGACATCTCCTGTAATATACGGTGTATAGTCACGTCCCGGCTCAACATGCTTGATATGATAACCGTCCTTTCCGCTTCCTGCTATTGCATCGTGCATGTCGTTCACGCTCAGATCCTGAATGATAGGACATTTTACCGTTACAGGACCTACAAAACCATGACCTGCACCGGCTACCTTGCGTACTTCCTCATCATCAGCAAGACAAAGCTCACTTGCCTTAAGCAGGCCTGCCAGCTTAGCCTCGTTTACATCAAGGTCTGCGCGGATCAAGACACAAACATAGGAAAGAGGATAACATACACGTCCGTTCTCCTTCTTTGCCTCAAGGTCCTTGCAATATGGTGCGGCACTTAAATCAAGGGTACTGTTGATTACACGGTAAATCAAAGCCTTAATGAACATCTTTGGCGTGCTCTTGAAGAATGCCTCCATGTCAGAGATGCTGAATACATTCGGTGTGGCGACTTCCTCTATGGCAAGGTCAGTCTTTGTCTGGGGGTTGCCATCATTGTCAACTGCGGCATCCGGCTTGCATGATGCTTTTTCCACATTTGCGGCATACTTGCAGTCAGGGCAGATTATCAGGGTATCGTCACCGATTTCACTTTCCACCATGAACTCTTCGCTGCCTGAACCACCCATGGCACCAGTGTCTGCCTTTACCGGAATAACTTCCAGTCCCAGCCTCTTGAAGATGCGGAGATAGGCTTTTGCATAGGCCTGATATGTCTTGTCCAGGGATTCATCGTCCGCGTTGATTGAATAACCGTCGGCCATGTTGAACTCACGTCCACGCATGACACCATAACGGGGGCGAATTTCGTCACGGTATTT
>JAGCYQ010000091.1 GCA_017960765.1 Treponema sp. | reverse complement strand
TGTACTTCTTCATGCGCGGATCCCAACGCTTTACCTGATGTCCGAAATGTACGCCGGACTCAAGCAGACTCTTCATGGTTACTACTGCCATGATTAACTCCTTCACCGGAAAACCCACGGATGCAATATGCCCCGTAATTTTCCACCTGACCTTTTACTCGTGATCCATAAAAATGGACCCGGAAGATTTCGTAACACTGTGCTAAGCCAACAGCCCGCTGTCAGTGCCCGGCAAAACTATTCAAGCAAGGAATAATTTTGCTCCTTGAGGATATCATAAAGTTCAAATATAGGCAAGCCCATAACGCCACTTTCTGAACCCTTTATTTCCTTTATAAAACATGATGCCAGTCCCTGAATCCTGTATCCACCGGCGACACCATGCCATTCTCCTGTGCTGACATACCATTCGATTTCCTGTTCGCTCATGGGGGCGAAAGTTACATCAGTTACTGAACAGCGTTGGGTGCTCTGGTGATTTGCACCGTTGTACAAAACCAGTCCCGTAATGGCCTGATGGGTGCGTCCCTGAAATTTTTGCATGAATTCGGCGGCTTCTTCTGCAGAACCTGGCTTTCCATAGATTTTTCCGTCAAGCACGATTGTCGTGTCGGCACCGAGGATCCACTGTACTTCCTGACCTGCCGGAAGAGAGGAGATTACGGCTTTTACCTTGTTGGCTGCCACATATAACGCGACTTGGGATGTATCAACATCTGACGGGTATGCTTCTTCAATTTGAGATGGATGAACTTGGAACGGAATGTTTAGCAGCTTCAATATGTCTTGACGACGTGGAGAAGATGATGCAAGGATGATAGGTTCCATTTATGCTCCTAAATAAATAAATTCAAGGCAAAACTCTCCCTGCCTTTACCTTTAACTTTTTTCTCTACGGTTGACAATTTAATATATTAAGGCTATTCTGTCTAGGTCAAAAACGACTTGTTTAAGAAAAAAAAGGGGGAGATTAGCTCAATTGGATAGAGCGTTGGCCTCCGGAGCCGAAGGTTGTGGGTTCAAATCCCGTATCTCCCGTAAAACAAAAGCGGACTGCCTTAATACAGACAGCCCGTTTTTTATTTTATTTTGACTGAAGATCCCTGATCAGGTCGTATGCCTTTGTGCGTACTGTTGTTGCAAAGCGATAATTTGCCGCAATTGCTGCAATGGATTCAATCATTGGAGCCTTGTCGGTAACTGTATCTGCAAGCTTTTCATATGCAAAAAGAATCTCAAGAGCCAGAGAACTGGATGGATTCAGTGCTGCATAACGGCGCTGAACGAATTCGATAGCACCTACAACCTCATCATTTTCATTGAGTCCGATGTCGCCAAGTGAGTGAACGGCGGCTGCAACTACCATAGATTCAGTGTCATCGGCGATGATCTGAACCAAAGTATTCTTTGACTCTTCTGTTGGAACCTGGCCCAAAAGCTCACATGCCTTGCGGCGGATATCCGGATAGTTGTTCATAAGGCGTCCGTTTGTACGTGCCTTTGTTGTAACGCCTTCTCCGGCAAGTCCCGTCAATGCCCTAATCATATCAGGAGTTGAACGACCCTCTCCCAGAGCATTTTCCAAATACTGCAGAGCGATTAACTTATTGTCATATTCTGGAGATGACGACAGTTCTGTGATAATCACATCTTCCACGCTGCTAAGATACTCATCTTCTACAGTTGTTTCATTTCTTGACTGTGCAAATGCACCTGCGGCAAGAGTAAGGCAGAGTAAGCCGGCCAAGAATAATTTTGCTTTTTTCATTTATCAATTCCTCCTGAATTAATATACCAATAAATTATAATACATTATCGGTTAATTTTCAATCTGAATTAGATGGCAAACGTAATTTCCATACACCATTTGCATTCTTTTCAAAATTGTAATATACAACATCCGTGCTACCGTTGACCTGAACAGCTTTTACCTGCTTGTCATTCTCATAGCGGATCTCATCCACACGGCGACCGCTTCTTGACGGTATGAACACGTACTTGAAGTAGTCCTCAAGGTTTGTCAGCTGTAGCCCCTTGACTGGAAGACGGGTTTCCGCCTTTGCCAGGTTGCTGCGGTTTGACCAGTAGCGTATGCTTTCATCATTAAGATATGTCAGCCATGACTTGTAGTCACGGTTTTTCATGACAGTATCCAGTTTGCTGATGATGTTAAGGATATCCTTCTTGTCTTCCTCAAAAACCTGCATTGTTACGGCAGCTGTTGTTGATTTTCCGACAGAACGCTCGTATTCCTCGTTTTTCTGGACATCCTGCTTTGTTTCTTCCTTCTTAACCTCCGTCTTAACTTGTGTCTTGGTCTCTGTCTTAACCTCTTCCTTAGGGGTAGTGTTCGTTTCTTTCTTTGGTGTCGTGACAGTAGTTGTCTTTGTCTCTGTTTTCGGCTTGGTTTCAGTCTTTGTCTGGGGCTTTGTCTCCGTTTTCGGGGTCTCAGTCTGGACCTTGGCCACAGGCTTTGGCTCCGGATCATCGATTGGCACAGGTGCTTTTTCCCGTCCAGTCTGAACTGCAAAACTCAGCGATGCAGGCTCAACGTCTGGATCCTCGTAAACAGGCTCTGGTTCCGGCTCAACAATGACCTCTGCGGGTTCCTCGGCTGGCTCTTCAACAGGAACTGCCTCTTCCTCCTTTGGTTCCTCTGCAGGTTTCGGTTCCTCTTTTACTTCAGTTTTCTTTGGTTCCTGAGTTTCAGCGGTTTTCTTTTCTGCCTGTTTCTTTGTCGGTGCATTTCTAGCAGGCAATGGTCTTATGATGTTGCTTGGAGGAACTGCAACATTGTCATCTTCTTGCTTTGAAGCACAAGAGACCAGGAGGAGGATCAATATAGCTGCGCATAATAAAAAACCACGTCTAACCATACTTCCATAATACTCCATAAAATGCACATCGGTCAATTCAAATAAACAAACAATGCATAAAAAGATTTGTTACAGCCTTATCATGTTCAGGAGAAAAAAAATGCTCTGCCAGCGGGATTAGTGGGAAAACTGACAGAGCTGAGTGGGAATCGTTCAATATAAATAGTGGATTTATACTGAATCTATCTTGGATTATACACCATATGTAGTGTTATGTCAATTTGTTTTTAAAAAAATTCACTATTTTTTGGACTTGGTCCTGGAAGCCTTCTTCGGTGCAGGCTTGGCTTTTGCCTTTGTCTTTACTGCTGTCTTTGTTGTTTTTTTAGCGGAAGTTTTTGCAGGGGCCTTTTTTGTCCTGGTGGTTCCGCTCTTTTTTTCCGCTTCCTTTTTGGGTCTGCCACCTTTTCTTCCGTTTTCACGTGCGGCCGCCGCTTTCTTTTCCGTGCGGGTTTTTCCCATGGTTGCCGCGGCATTCACTATGCTTGAGACTATGCCTTTTTTCCAGACGGCAAGAGTTTCCTCATCGTTTTCCAGGCTTATGATTTTTTCAATAGGCTCTTTGGCCCGCATCAACTGTGCATCGATGTTCTTTGAAAGGTAATTTCTGGAGCCTGTTGTCAAGGAAGCCCTCAGATCATCAATGTCGTTCAGGAGGTTCTGAAGCAGTGGGGTCAGCTGGCTTACAAGTGCGTCAGTGTTGCCTTGCTTGGTGCCTATGTTTTTTCGCCTGGGTTTCAGGGCCTCTATGACATTCCTGTATTCAGAATTCTCATCCAGTTCAATTACAGTCGTATCCTTTTCCATACTGTAGCGGAGAAAGAGCATGGAGAGGTTAAAGTGAATGGAACGGAGGTCTGTGAGCTTCTCATAATCTGCATCCGGATCATCGTTCAATTCGTCAATTTTATCGGTTATATCATCCTGCAGTCTGCGTATTTCTTTTATGGTGACTTTCATGTCTTGAATTTTACTTTTTATCTGCGATTTTGTAAAGGGGAAAAAGATGGAAAAATCCAGAAAGACATGGTAGAATGTTAAGCGATGGAGCGCTTATTTATGAAAAAACATGACAATTTCTTAAGGTGTCTGGGTCTCCTGATTCTATTTGGACTTCTTGTTCTTGGGTGTGACAAAAATGCCAGACGAAGAAAAGAATTGAAGGGGATGAAGTCCAATTATACTTTTGAGCAGCCGGTATCCTCAGACATCCATTCAATTGAAGCGGACATGAAGGTCGGAACCATTTTATTAAAGGAAGGGGATGTCTTTATGGTCAAGGCATCTTACTCCCACAAACAGTTGGCACCGGAAGTATCTGAATCCGACGGTAGGCTTATGATAAAGCAGTCTGAGAAAATCAAGGATAAAAACTTGGACAAAACCGTAAAGTGCGAGGTTGAGGTGACATGCCCCCATGGAATGCCTGGTGGAAAGTCATTTTCAAATCTGAGATTATTCAGTGACCTGGGTAACATCTCCGTTCAGGGTATATCATCGGAATCGACTGATTTACAGTGCTCCGTGGGAAACCTGAAGGTCTCGGACAGCTCGCTTGGCAAAACGAATCTTCTTGCAGGTATAGGAAATATTTCTGTTGAGAACGGCCGGTACATTTCTCTGACTGTAGAAACGGAGACCGGAAACCAAATCATATCAAATGCGGACTTCAACACACTGGATTCAAAGGCTGAATTGGGAAACATAAGGCTTATTCCTTTGGAGTCTTTATCTGAGTATACCATGGACCTGAGCGTAAGCCTGGGCCGCATAACAGTCAACGGGGAAAAACAGAAAAGCCCGTACAGGACCTATGATAACGGAAACAAGAAAATAAGCGCATCAAGTTCGACAGGAAACATCAGCATCGATTGACAAAGCCTGTTGTATGATGTCCAAAACTGTGCTATATTTTGCCAAGAAAAGGGGGCTTTGAGGATGGACCTTAAATCTTTGTATGCTGAAATTCTGAATGAACACAATATAAAACCGACTCATAAAGGAGTTCTTGAGCAGCCGACCTATACTCTCAAAGGCATGAACCCCAGCTGCGGTGACACGATTTACCTTCAGCTCAAGTTGAATGACCAGGGCATTGTGGAGGAAGGTGTATTTAACGGCTCAGGATGTGCAATAAGCCAGGCATCAGTTGACATGATGCTTGATGACATAATCGGAAAGACAAAGGAAGAAGCCCTTCGTCTGGCAGATCTCTTTTTAGCGATGATAAAGGGTGAGGTGACTGATGACGATCAGCTTGAGGAACTGGATGAGGCTGCGTCATTAAAGAACATAAGCTTTATGCCCGCACGAGTAAAATGTGCAGTCCTTGGCTGGCATACAATGCAGGAAATGCTGAAGAACGGCCGCACAAGCGCAGAGGCAAGTGCAGCACATTGTTCAACAGAAAATCAATAAATAACGGACAACCCTAAAAACAGAAGCTTTCAGGTGTTTCCTGTCGGTTCGATTATTGCTCCATGAGCTCCAGAAGTTTCTTTGACGCTTCCTGACTTCTCTGTGCAAGAGACTTAAGGGATTCGACAGTCTGTGCCAGAACCTGGGAATCAGTGTATATGTCCGAGCTTGCATGTGTAACAAGTTCAGATGCCTTTGAAAGCTCGTGCATGTTTCCCATGACCTGAGTTGCAAATGAGCTCTGGCTGGATACCTCATTTTTCATTCTGACGGCTGAATCAGAAAGTGCGATTGATTCCTCGGTAACCGCTTTTCCCGCGACACGCTGTTCTTCCATGCCATGTGCCGCACGAGATACTTCTTTGGCACTCTGGCTTGCTCCGTTCTTGATCATGTCCAGTGTTGAGTTTACTTTGTCCGTAAGCTTAACGCCTTCGCCTATGGTCTGGATGACCGTCATGATTATCTCACCGATTTTTGCAGACCAGCTTGAGCTTTGTGCCGCAAGATTCTTTATTTCATGTGCGATTACAGAGAAACCTTTTCCTGCCTCTCCGGAGTGTGCCGCTTCTATTGAGGCGTTCATGGACAGAAGGTCCGTCTGCTGTGCAAAGTCATCGAGCGTAGTGACGACAGACAGGATTTCGTTTGATGACTTTTGAATGTCCTTCATCAGCTCATCAAGCTTTTTCATGTCGTGTGTACCGTCGTTGGTAAGGGAACTGAGCGAGTTGGAGAACCCTGCCGCAGTGGTGATTCCCTGTCCGACAGTCTCGATGCCATCCATTACCTGACGTGTGCTCAAAGCTGTCTTTTCAATGCTGGCGGATGAAATTGCGAACTCGTCATTCATTCTGCCAAGGAATTCCGTAAGTTCCTTTACTGCATCTGCGGTTTCCTCGCGTATCCTGTTCTGCTCAACGATTGCACTGTTGATTACCGAGACCTTGTCCTGTGACTGTTTTGTTGCCATTGAAACTGATTCAACGGACTGCTCCAGCTCATTGGAAATCTTTGAGGTCTCATTAGCCATGAGCTTGGCGGCCGCAAAAATCTCAGAAAGCTTGTCCCTCTGTTCCGCTGATTCTCCTGCAAGAAGAACAACCTGCTTTTTGTCGTATGCAGACCTAATGCTCAAAGTTACGAAAACAGAAAGGTTCAGGATGAAGAATCCCAGTCCCTGCAGCCAGATGAACGGAACTTTTCCCGAAAGCATGTATACGATGTCGTAGAACGAAAGGCCGCTTCCAAGAATAAAGCCTATGAACACGATGGTTGCATCAAGCCGCTTTTTCTTCATGCCCTTGGACGAAAGTATGAATCCATAGACTATTACGACGATGATAGGTAGCAGGAACACCTTGAACAGGAGGTTCTGCATGGGGCCGTTCTTTACCGCCGTAAAATAGAGTATGAATATCAGGGCATCGAATGCAAGGCTTCCGATAAGGAGTTCCTTAAGATGTTTTGCCTTGAAGAATGTATTCAGGAACAGTGCAAGGAAACTGACGCTTACAGGAAGGCATGCCCTGGCAATTATTCTGTGCACCGGATAATATGTGTAGATGTGGTCTGCCCCGAGATCGTAGAAGTAAAGGCTTATGAAAAGCAGACAGAGCGAATAGAAAAGGTATGTCAGGTCCTTTCTGTTTCCAAAGAAATGGAAAACCGAATAGAACATGATGAAGAGGCAGATGTAGGAGATTATGCAGAAAAGCTTTTCTGAGAACACGTTGTGTATGTGCATCTGGAATGAAGCCTGTGCCTCGTTATCCAAAGAAAGTCCCACAAACGAAAAGATGCCGGCGTTTCCTGATATGCGGAGGGCAATAAGTACCTCACCGTCTTCCGTAAGGGTTGAAGGAATCAGGATCTCTGAAAAACGCTCCGTCCGGATGTCGAGGTCAGGGTTTAGAGAGCCTACAGTTCCGATGTACACACCGTCTGCATATACCTCAGCCGCCGCAGTCAATTTGCTTATTCCAAGCCAGACTTCATCGTTTTTCAGAAAGTTTGGAATCTGAACTTTTTTCCTTGCCCACATCCTGTTGGTGGAATCTGCAAATTTTGTCTCCTTCAGGAAAGAGGCGCAGTCCTTCCATCCGCTGTCATCCAATAGGGGATCCGCCCATGACTTGTTGTCTCCATTTTGAATCTTCCATGATGAAGAAATGTCAAAGGCCTCATGTCCGTCAAACTGGCATGAAGAAAGCAGAAGGACCATAAGACAAACTAATAGATGTAGATGGTAAACTCTTTTCATTTCCTTTCCTACTTAATTTTTTACAGCATCCTTTAATTTTTCAACAAGGCTATCGTACTCTTCAAGCGACATACGTCCCCAGACCATGAGGTTTCTAAGCGGGGAACCGTCCATCATTGCAGCACCCATCTCCTCATTAAGGGCCTCGGAGGCACTTTCGCTGGTATTCTCAAGATCCTGCATTGCAGACTTTTGAAGTCCCTTGAGTATGGCAGCCGCTTTCTCGTTACTGTAGAGGTCCCCCAGAGTCGTGTTCTCGGAGATTTTAATTGGCCTCTTAACCGATGTCTTGAAGTTCAATTTGGCGGAACAGGGGAGTTCTGCGGAAGACGGTCCCACAAGAATCTCGTATTCTCCTGAGGAGGCATACCAGTCGTTCATATCAACGTCAAACCATGCAAGGCTGCGCTTGTCAATCTCGAAGCTTACCTTCTGTGACTTGCCTGCCGGAATAAAGACTTTCTCAAATCCCTTGAGCTCCTTTACCGGGCGGACTGCGGTTTTTGTCTTGTCTGATACATACAGCTGAACGATTTCCTTTCCGTCAACAGAGCCTGTGTTCGTCACCGTTACCGTGGCCTTTACAGTGTCTGAGTCTGTCATCTCGCTTTTGTCAAGCTGAAGGTCTGAATATTTAAATGTAGTGTAGCTAAGGCCGTAACCGAACGGGAAGAGTACGTTCATCTTGCGCGTGTCATACCAGCGGTATCCGACGAATATTCCCTCGCCATAGATTGTGTGGGTCTTGTCGTTTGCAAATGACATGTATGAAGGTGTGTCCTCCAGCCTGAGAGGGAATGTCTCTGCAAGTTTTCCGCTTGGATTAACTTTTCCGGTCAATACGTTGACACATGCCTCTCCAACTGCCTCTCCTCCAAGATACAGCTCAAGTATGGCCTCAACCTTGTCTACCCATGGCATTGTGATAGGGGAGCCGTTATGAAGGACCACAATGACTTCCTTTCCGGCGTTGCAAAGTGAGTCGATAAGCTCATTCTGCTCCTGGGGCATGTCCATGTGAGTGCGGTCATAGCCTTCGCTCTCAAAACTGTCTGGCAATCCTGCAAATACAATGACGACATCCGCTTTTTCTGCCACAGCCATGGCTTCCTTTGCAAGTGAGGCATTTGTTTCCTTTGCCTTGGCTGCGTCCTTTCCAGGTTCTGCCATGAATCCCTTTGCATATTCAAATTCAAGGCCTGCGGCTTTAAGAGCGTCAATTGCGTTTGAAACCTTCTTTGCGTTGATGTGACCTGATCCGCCACCCTGATAGCGCGGTTTCTGTGCAAATTCTCCGATGACGGCATATTTTTTTGACATGTCCAGAGGAAGAAGGCCTGAATTCTTCAAAAGAACGATTGAATCCTCCTCAATCTCGCGGGCAATCTCATGGTGCTTTTCAAAGTCGAATTCACCTTTTTCCCTGTT
>JAGCYQ010000090.1 GCA_017960765.1 Treponema sp. | reverse complement strand
GTTTTCTCCACAATAGAAGACTGCCATATCCACCACATCTGCAACTCACAGCAGCTTGGGGGAGCGGAAACCGCCGGAATAAAGCTTCATGCCGCAATCGACGTGCTGATTCAGAGGAACCACATCCACGACTGCATCATGGGCGTATGGCTGGACTGGGAAGCACAGGGCGCAAGGATTACCCAGAACCTCATGTACAACAACCAGAGGCCTGACGGACTTGAGCAGGCAAAGGGAGCCATGTTCTCCACCGACGTATTTATCGAAGTAGGACACGGACCGACACTCATCGACAACAACCTCCTGCTTTCAAAAGTTTCCATTACAATACCAAGCGAAGGAATCGGCGTGGTGCACAATCTTGTCTTCGGTTCATTCAGCCTGATTAATTCCGGTGTTGACAGCATCGTAAACGATCAGAGGGAACCGCGCTATACTCCATACCACATCCGCCACAGGACAGAGGTCGCAGGATTCATGACGATACTGCACGGCGACGACAGAATCTACAACAACATTTTCGTACAGCAGAACGCAATAAAGAACAAGGATAAGAAGCCCACCGACGCAGATTACGAGGTTGTAGGAACCGCATCGTTCGACATTTTCCCAAGCTACGACGAATGGATCTCGCTCTTCAACATTGGAAAGGAACCGGACATGGGAAAACTTGCAACCGCACACTTCGGACATCTTCCTGTATGGGTTGGAGGAAACGCCTACTTTAACGGTGCCGACATCTGCAAGCATGAAAGCGACAAGCTCACATCCAAGACAAAGGCAAAGATCAGCCTCAAGGGTGGAGTGCTTAAAAACAACCTTGCAGAGCTGATTGGCGACTATAGGACGGGAGTGATTACCACTGCAGTTCTTGGCTCAGCATTTGAACCGGAACAGAGGTTTGAAAGCCGCGACGGAAGCGACATCATCTTCAACAGGGACTTCTTCGGAAACCACCGCGGAACACATGTAGTGCCGGGCCCGTTTGCAGAATTCGCTGACGAAATATCATTACTTTAAGCAAAGGAATAAAATGGAATTCGACATCAATCAAAAGCAGCTTGAGGAAAGGAATCAAAAGATAATTGATGCCGTTCTTCAAAAAGAAAAGAAATTATGTCCCGGCTCAATTGCCCTCATCGGAATCTACGGCTCTTTTGCAACAGGAGACGTTCATGCAAAATCCGACCTGGACCTGCTCATACTCATAAACGACGACAGGGGCTGGCAGCTTTCAAGCTGTTTCATTCAGGACGATCTGAACGTAGGACATGACATCTATTGCACGAACTGGGACTCGCTCAAAAACGACGCGGAATACAATCACCCCAACATCGGGAAACTCATGGACTCAAAAATCGTTTACTGCTCAGACGAAAAGTACCGCAGGGAGCTTGAATCTCTACGAGACGGCGTAAGGGGAAAACTCAACAAACAGCTTTCCAATGATGATTTTGAAAAAGCTGAATCATCGCTAAAGGAGGCGCAGTCATTTTTCGCTCGGGCAGTTACATCGACGTCACTTCCGGAATGCAGGAAATACAGCGGAGCCACAGTGATAGTCCTTGAAAACAGCCTTGCCATGCTGAACAAGACTTATTTCAAGAAAAGCTCAAAAAGAATCTATGAGGAGCTCTTTGAATTCAAGAAAAAGCCGGACGGTCTCTGTGACATGATCGAGGCAGTAATCTCAGCAGGAAGAATAGAAGACATCAAATCCGCACTATGCACGCTCATGGAAAAATGCATCGCTACATTTGATGAAGCTAAAAAAACGCTTACAAGCGAAAAGCAGAAGGCAGCCGACGTTCTTCCTGGAGCCTACGAGGAAATGTTTTCAAACTGGAGGAACAAAATGCACCTTGCTGCCGCCACTGGGAACAGACATCTTGCATTCACAAGCCTTGTCAATTTCACCGGTATGGCAGAAGAGCTTTACGGCATGACGGACATCGCGCTGTACGACGGATTGGAGGCCTACAACCCCGATGACCTGAATGAAACAGCAGTAAGATTTGATGCGCTATTGGATTCTTTTTTGCAGGAATATGAGAAAGCCGGCATAAAAACCAAGCGATACCCTGATATTGATGCATTTTCTGAGGATTATTTGAAGTAATTATCAGAAAAACATCAAATTGCTACGATAAGTAGCGGGAAAATATGCTTTTGCAAACTGTAATTTCTAGTAAAATCGGACAGGTCGCCTTATGATGTTTTGTGAAAAGACCGGGGACCATCTCCGGAGATAAAACATCATAAGAGAGGTGTAACATGAATTTTGCAGAAAAACTTAAGACACTAAGAAAGCAGAAAAGCATTTCACAGGAACAGCTCGCTGAAAAAATTCACGTGAGCCGTCAGGCCATCACAAAATGGGAGAGTGGCAACGGGATTCCGGACATCGAAAATCTCCTTGCCATTTCTTCAATCTTTAATGAATCAATCGATTCACTTTTAAGCGAAGAAAAAAGCCTTATCTCAAAAAATGAATTTCTTTACGACAGCCGCACGGAGTACGATCTGGACAGCCCGAAGAAAATCGACCTCAAGATTGGAACGGCACATGAGCTCATCATCGAAAAGACCAGCGATGAGAAAATCCAGGTCATTGCCGCATCCAACAAGCTTTCATTTATCAAGCAGCAGGTGAAGGTCAAAATCGAGGAAGACAAAAGGAACATGGATGTTGTGGTAAAGCATACATCAGATCTTTCTGATCTTGCATCGCTTGAAAACCTCTTCATCCTTGTCCGCATTCCGGTAAAGTTCGTGGCAGACATTGAGCTTAACGCTGAACTTGAAAACCTTAAGATCCGCGACATAGTATTTGACTCAATTGAATTCGACGGCAAGGCGAAAAATGTTTTTGTCACCAACGCCTCAGGACATATCGAGCTGAACACAAACTCAAACATCAAGATGGAAGTCAACGGTGTAAAGGGAAAAATCGACTTGAACCACTTCCATGCGGTTTCAAAAATCAATATGGCAGAAGGTCAGAACTATTACCTCAAAAATGCAGGGCGGTTCACGCGTTTTGTGGATTCCAATGCAAAGGTCATTTCCGGAAAGAGGGAAAAGGAAAATCCTCAGGTAGAGACAGATTTGATTGTTGAGCTCAACGGCTGGAAAAGCGAAGTGCAGATTATCTGACTGTCATCCCGAAATTAACTCAGGTTATCTATTTACTATTCATTAACTCAATGCTGAAACTGACTCAGTAAAATTTATTAAGGAGATTTCATATGTATATTTATAGACCAAAGAGATTTTATATTACGGTATTCGCAACAACATGGGCATTCTGGATTTTCGCAATCATGTTCAACGACGGACTCACCAACACACTAGGAATGGTACTTGGAGGATTGTGCCCTGCAACAGTCGCAATAATCACAGTCTTCACGTCAAAAAGCGATGCACTCAAGAAAGATTTCAAGCGGAAGATATTCAACTTCTGGAAACTAAAGCCGCTCTACATTATCGCCGCAGTACTTCTTTTTTCTGCAATCGTTGCATGCTCTATTTTGCTATCAACTGTATTTGGTGAATCGCTCGATCAATTCTCATTCACAAAGGATTTTTCGTTTTCTGGTGTAGGCGTGCTCTCCGCATTTGCAACAATCTTCCTTGCCGCAGTTCTTGAGGAAGTAGGATGGCGCGGTTATGGAGAAGACTCTATCGCACAGTATCATTCATGGTTCAAGGAGTCTATCATCTTCGGTTTTGTCTGGGCATTATGGCACCTTCCCCTCTTCTGGATTCCCGGAACATACCACTACGAGATAAGGCAGATGAACGTGCTTTACATGCTCAACTTCCTGATTTCGGTTGCACCAATGGGATTCATCACGACATGGGTTTATGTCAAGAACGGACGCAGCATGCTTGCAAGCATTATCTTCCACCTTTTCATCAACTTCATGCAGGAAAAAATCGCAATGACGCAGAACACAAAATGTGTTGAAACCATAGTCGTTGTAGTCGCAGCCACAATCATAGTGCTCACAAACCGCGACATGTTCTTTGAAAAGAGGCATATCGGCCACATTCTTGAATAGCCCTTGCTTCCACCAAAAGAAAAAGCCCAGATCAGCGTTCATGAAACCGTCTGGGCTTTAATCATTTCAGGGAAAACTGATTATCTTTGAATTCTTCCGGAACCGTTTCCCTTGCAGAGTTTTTCCACTTCGTCCACGCTCACCATGTTAAAGTCGCCTTCGATGGTATGCTTAAGGCAACTGGCAGCCACGGCAAATTCCACGGCATCCTGTGTTGACTTTCCGTTCAGGAGCGAATAAATCAGACCTCCACCGAAACTGTCTCCTCCACCAACACGGTCCACGATGTACATTTCATACTCCTTAGAGAAACAGTAATCCTTTCCGTCATACAAAAGGGCAGCCCAATTGTTCCTATTTGCATTGATTGAAGTGCGAAGTGTAATCGCAACTTTCTTGAATCCGAATTTATCAGCAAGCTGTTTTGCTACTGACTTGTAGCCTTCCTTGTTCAGTTTGCCGCCGTTGATGTCCGTGTTTTCCGCTTCAATTCCGAATACGTCCTTTGCATCCTCTTCGTTTGAAATGCACACGTCAACATACTTGCAAATTTCCGTCATTGCTTCACGGGCCTGTTCACGAGTCCAGAGCTTGCCGCGGTAATTCAAGTCGCAGCTTACGGTTGCACCCGCTTCCTTTGCGGCCTTGCATGCCTCAATGCAAATCTTTACCATGTTGCCGCCCAATGCCGGAGTAATGCCCGTCAGATGGAACCACTTGCAGTCCTTGAAAATCTCCTTCCAGTCAAAGTCCTCGGGAACAGCCTCTGCAATTGAAGAATGTGCCCTGTCGTAAATGCACTTTGATCCACGCTGACTTGCACCACGCTCGTTATAGTAAATGCCCACGCGGTCACCGCCACGCACGATGTATTCAGTATGAACGCCATATCTGCGCAGACTGTTCACCGCCGCCTGTCCAATCTCATGCTTGGGGAGCTTGGTAACGTAATATGCATCAAGTCCGTAATTCGCAAGGGACACAGCAACGTTTGCCTCTCCTCCACCGAACGTCGATGTCATTTTATCAACCTGAACAAAACGAAAATATCCCTCAGGCTCCAGCCTTAACATAATCTCACCAAATGTAACTACCTTCATTATATTTCTCCTTATATATTCCTTTCTTTTACTTCGGAATTACGTTAGTAATACCCAATCCGTGTGATTACCCTCGTATTTCTTTGACAATTCCGCTTGCTTCTCGAGTAAGCCTTTCTATCTCATCAAAAGCACCTGCTTTGACCAAATCTCCCTTTACCATCCAGCTTCCACCGCATGCAAGGATTTTGTCACAGGCAAGATACTCGCGTACGTTTGTCGTATTGATTCCACCTGTTGGCATGAATTTCATCATCGTGTATGGAGCGCTTATTGCCTTTATCATCTTGAGGCCACCGGCATTCTCTGCAGGAAAGAATTTCACTACGTCCAGTCCAAAGCCCAGTGCAATCTCCAATTCCGAAGGTGTCATGATTCCCGGTGTAATTGGATAGTTCTTCTTCAAGCAGTGCTCCACGACTTTTGGATTCAATCCAGGACTTACGATAAAACATGCCCCTGCATCAACCGCCCTGTCTGCCTGCTCCACCGTAAGGACAGTTCCCGCCCCCACGAACATATCCGGGAATTTTTTCGCAATCGCACGAATGCTTTCTTCTGCCGCATCAGTCCTGAAAGTAACTTCCGCACATGGAAGTCCGCCCTTTATAAGGCTTTCCGCCAAAGGCTCCGCATCTTCCACACGATTCAAAACAACAACCGGAATGATTCCAGTGTCTCCGATTTTTTTCAATGTCTCGTTCATATTCAATTAACCTCTTTTTATATTTTGACTCAAACTTGCTTTACTATCTCACATGTAAACTCACCCGATGTGATTCCTGTCTTGGGATAAGTCCGTGTACCCTTGTCATTTATGAGTTTCATTCCGATTTTTTTCATCACACCGAACGAAGCCGCATTCTTACTGTCACACTGTGCAAGGATCCGCTTTATGCCAAGATTCTCAAACGCAAATTTAACAACAGCACTTGCCGCCTCTGATGCAAAGCCCTGCTTCCTGTATTTTTTGTTCAATATCCAGCCGAGCGTTCCGTATGAATGATCCTCGCTGTAGCCCAAATCACAATCACAGCCACCGATGATTTTTCCGTCATATAGAATCACAAACTCAAAGTTAGTCTGATCAGGAGATTCCCATGCAGCCGCATTCTTTTTTACAAAGGCAACAGTGTCATCAAATGTATCGTTGGGAAGCCAGAACATCATCGTAATCTCAGGGTCACCCGCATATTCATGAACAGCCTTTTCGTCACCGACACGTATGGGCCTGAGCACAAGCCGTTCTGTTTTTAACTCCAGGCTCGAATCAAAATTCCATTTTCTTTTGCCAGAAGAAATATCCCCGAATGCCTGCACAGCCTTTTCAGAGGTGAGCCTTCTTTTTTCCAGAGTCTTATCAAACAATTCCTGTGCAACCGGAGGAAAGTTTTTTTCTATTACTTTTGTTCCCTCTTCCGTTATTCCCCCCTTTGTCGCTACACGGGTACACACCTGCTCAAAAGTCATCTGCTTTTCCGTAATCAGGCGTGCAGTTCCCCGCAAAGTATCAGCAAGCATTTTTACAACCTGGTTTTCCGGGATTTTCGTGTGGAGCTGTGCGGCCTTTTTCACTTCGTTGAACAGTGAGGCGATGAATCCAGGCATGCAGCTTACAAGCTCAGATCCCATGCCCATTTCATTCTCCGGAAGCTCAATTACATTGCCAAAGGTTTTAAGCAGAGCATAAAGAGTTTCCTTATCATCTTCAGTTACTAGAGGATTATGACACACAAGGGTTTGTGACTCATCAACTTCTGCCGTTACGCTTGGAATAACCTTTGAGATTTTAATATTCCTGCAGATTGTTTCCAGCTGAGCAAAACTTATGCTTCCGTTAAGGGAAATCAAATGTTTTTTTTCATTCAACACAGGAGCAATTTCCTGCAATACGGTTTTCATCTCTGCAGGCCTGATACAGACAAAAATTATATCCGCAGCATCCGCCGCCTCTGCATTTGTCTTGCACAGATTTACACCGGAATCCTTTGAGAGTGCCTCGATTTTTGAAAAGGTCCTGTTTGCAAGATAAAAGTTTTTTTCGTCAACTATTTTTGATGCGGAGATTTTTTCATAGAGCATTTTTCCCATGCTGCCAAAGCCGATTACTGCAATTTTTCTGTCCATATCATTTATTCTCCTTTTTGTCATCGTCCTTGTGGAAGGCCTGCTTCTGCTCGTACATTATGGTGTCAACATTCTCAACTGCCTGCTCAAGTGTAAGCGTTGACTGCGGTGGAACTGAATATGTACCCACACTTGCAGTAAGACTGTATGGCAAACGCATCCTTGATGTTTTAGATGCAAGACGCTCCTTGATCATGGCACCGTAATCCTCTCCATTGTAATTCCGGCTGTTACCGACGATAAGGAATTCATCTCCACCATAACGAATACACAGCCAGTTTTTCGGCACAATCTCCATTGCGGCGGCGGCAACAGTTTTTACGGCAAGATCACCGTGAAGATGTCCGAACTGATCGTTGATGTGCTTCATCTTGTTGATGTCTACAAAGAAGAGAACAGTAGCAAGTCCGTTCTTTTTGTTCTGTGCATAAAACGGTTTTGCAAGTTTTTCAAGTCCCTGGCGGTTAAGTGCCCCAGAAAGTGC
>JAGCYQ010000089.1 GCA_017960765.1 Treponema sp. | reverse complement strand
GACAATGTCACAATCATTGAATAAAGTCCAACGGCAAGCACAACAATACCAATAATCAACATAAAAACCTCACACAAAAAAAGCTATGCTCTCCAAAAGCATTCTAGCATTTTTTCTTTGTTTGTCATCAGCATGTATGATTGCTTTTTTTCAAATATTATTGATAAAAAACATGAAAATGAGTAGAATGTCCTTACCATAAACAATTGGAGCACTACATTGAATATTTCTATTATTGGTACCGGATATGTCGGATTGGTCAGCGGAACTTGTTTCTCGGAGATGGGAAACGATGTAACTTGTGTTGATGTGGTTCAAGATAAAATTGACAGGCTGAACAACGGCATCATCCCGATTTATGAACCGGGCCTTGAGGAAATGGTTGCCAGAAACAAAAAGGACGGCAGGCTTCATTTTACAACAGATTATTCCAAGGCCATTCCACAATCAGACATTGCCTTCATTGCCGTAGGAACTCCACCGGGAGAAGATGGCAGCGCAGACATCAGTTACGTTCTTGCCGCCGCAAAAAACATCGGTGAGCACATCAACAAGTATACCGTAATTGTAGACAAATCAACCGTACCTGTTGGAACAAGCATCCTTGTACGCAAGGAAATTCAAAAAGCCCTGGATGCAAGGGGTGTTCAGGTTGAATTTTCAGTGGTCTCAAATCCGGAGTTCTTAAAAGAAGGTGTGGCCATTGAGGATTTCATGAAGCCAGACCGTGTTGTAATCGGATGTGATGATGAGAAATCAAGACAGGTAATGCACAGGCTTTACGAGCCGTTCGTACGTTCAGACAATCCAGTTATTTTTATGGATGTAAAGTCAGCGGAGATTACGAAATATGCCGCAAATGCAATGCTTGCCACACGCATCAGTTTTATGAATGAAATTGCAGGTCTTTGCGAGAAAATTGGCGGTGACATCAAGATGGTAAGGCTTGGAATCGGTGCAGACAACAGGATTGGAAAGCGCTTCCTCTATGCTGGATGCGGATACGGAGGCTCTTGTTTTCCAAAGGACGTCAAGGAACTTATTGCAGTTGGAAGACGTAATGGAATTGAAATGAAAGTTGCCGAGGCAGTTGAAGAGGTCAACCACAGGCAGAAGCACTGGATAAGCAACAAGATTTTTGAGCGTTTCGGAACTGACCTCCGCGGAAAAACTTTTGCACTCTGGGGACTTGCATTCAAGCCTCAGACAGATGACATGAGGGAATCACCTGCCATTGAAGTCGTTCACGATCTTGTTGGTGCAGGCGCAGTCATAAAGGCTTATGACCCACAGGCATTCGTTCAGGCACACCTCTATCTTTCTGACATTCCAGAAGATCACATCTCATACATTGACGATCAGTATGCAGTGACCCGACAAGCCGATGCGCTTATCCTCTTGACAGAATGGAAACAGTTCAGGTCTCCTGATTTTAATTATCTGAAATCTAATTTGAAAAATCCCGTGATTGTTGACGGACGAAACCAATATGACGGTAATGCATTGAAGCAGGAAGGATTTGATTATTATTGCGTAGGGAGAACATTCTAGAATGAATCAGTTTTCAAAGAAGACAGTTTTGGTAACCGGAGGAGCCGGATTTCTTGGTTCCAATCTTTGCAGGGAACTATTGAAGCGTGATTTCCATGTAATATGCATGGACAATTTTTTCACAGGAAGTACCAGGAACATTGAGCCTTTCTTACAGAATCCTGATTTTGAATTCATCCGCCATGACGTGACTGTCCCCTACAGTTTTTATGTTGACGAGATTTTTAATCTGGCATGTCCTGCAAGTCCGCCGCATTATCAGGCAGATCCTATCTCCACTTTCAAGACAAGTATTTTCGGAGCATTAAACGCACTGGAACTCGCCGACAAGTGGCATGCAAAAGTCTTCCAGTCATCAACATCTGAAGTCTATGGAGATGCCCTTGTACACCCACAGACAGAAGATTACTGGGGCAACGTTAACTGCAATGGAATCCGCAGCTGCTATGATGAGGGAAAGCGAGGAGCTGAGACACTTTTCTGTGACTACCACAGGCAGCATGGAACAAGAATCAAGATTGTCCGCATCTTCAACACCTATGGCCCCAACATGAATCCCGATGATGGTCGTGTTGTAAGCAATTTTATAATTCAGGCATTAAAGGGAGAGGACATTACGATTTACGGAGATGGAACTCAGACCAGAAGCTTCTGCTATGTTGATGACCTGATACGCGGTTTCCAGTACCTGATGGATACCCCAGATGAAATCATCGGACCTGTAAATTTAGGAAATCCCGGAGAGTTCACCATGCTTGAGCTTGCCCAGAAGGTGATTGAAAAGACAAAGTCTTCCTCCAAGCTTGTATTCAAAGCCCTGCCGCAGGATGATCCAAAACAGCGCCGTCCAGACATCAGCCTTGCAGAAAAGAAGCTCAACTGGAAGCCGGAAATAATGCTGGATGAAGGACTTGACAGGACTATAGAATATTTCAGGAAGATTGTTGACAAAAACTAAACCTGATACAACGAAAGCTAAAACTACTCATTGAGCAGTAAGCCTTGACAAAGGGAAAAGCATGTTCTTATAATGAATTTCAAGACAAATACTTTGTCAGGAGGCCTGTCATGTTTACCTTAAAGAAAAGTGCCGCAGTTTTATTTTCATTCTTTATCCTTTTGACATCTCTGTACGCCGAAAAGATTGCGAAAATCCCTTCAGCCCCTACTCAATTCAATTTGCTCGGCTATAACCCTAATTCCGTGGGCTCAGAACTTACCAGCCCGGTAGACGGAAAAATCATAAAAGAGCAGAAATCAGGAAAGAAAACCACAATTGTTATTTCATGTACGCATTACTATTACTGGAAAGGCAATGAAGAAAAATGCGATTATGAGATGATAATCTACAACATCAAGAATTATAAAAAAGCGTCGGAAATAAAGGAAGGTGACGTTCTTGGTGAAATAGCCGATGACTCCGTCTTGCTTGGAAGGTGTAAAACTGCAGATCCTTATCTTGTTCTTGGCTCATCTTATCCGGCAATTAAATATGACGGACTGTATTATCTTCAGCCTGGATGGATTGTTCAAGTCACTGACACGCTTTCTTACAGGCAGGTTGAATCATTTGATGATTGCGTAGAAGATTATTATGCCAGATGGGAGGCAGATCTTGAGGACAGCGCTACAAACGAAGTAAGATACAACTCACTGTTCACTTACACGGAATTTGACAGCATCTGTTTCAAGACAAAGCTTGATGAGCTTCCAGGACCTCTTAATTCATACGGTACTTTGTATTTAACTTCCGCAAGCTATTTTGGAAGAAACATATGGGAATCATTCACAGTCGTAAAATCAGACTTCAAGTATACTCCTGTCATGTGCTGGCAGACCAATTTCCGATCATATCTTGAAGACGAATATGAACTGGGAACCGACATCTACATCTATGGAACTTTCCTTGCACTTGACCACACCGAAAAAAGGATTATCTTTAACGTAAGGGATTTTTCAACACGTTCAGACGAGACGCGCTACGAAGAAAGGTTGAAAGACATCAAGGAACTGTAGACAAAGTTAAAGCCTGAAGAACTATAAGCTCATTACTCACAGACTCTTTTTAAAGATGAAGGTCTCATAGTCATGGTCATCATCTGAGAACTGCTCGTAGACATCTTTATCCACAAGAGTAAAACCATGCCTTATGTACCATTGCCAGTTGCAGTCACAGTCTGTCCATAAAAAAAGATTTTTCCAGCCTTCCTCATGCAACGTCCGGCATAGTGAATCCAGAAGCATTGAACCGGCACCAGGCTTCCTGCTTACAAAAAGCGTCATCTGAATATCGTTGTCGCTCATTAGCTTCTGTGTACGCTCATCCATCAATTCTATGTACATCCTGCTGACATCCAGCGGAATCATCGCTTCCTTGTGATAATGAAATGCATCTGTCAGCCATTGCTGGGCTTTGTTTATGTCCCCCTTTCTTGCAAAAAAAGCAGAAGAGAGAAAAGTTCCGTCGTTTTTGTCTACAAGCTGAAACCTGTAGTCGTTTTCAAAAATATTGTTTCTTACAATGTTCTCCACCGAAAAGCGCCTGTATTCATCGTCCCCATAAGGAGCGCACCACATCGGAGTAAGAATGTCAAGCATGTATGGAATGTTCTTCATGTCAAAAGTCTGTATGCATAGATTGTCCATTTCCCGCACCCCCATAGGACACGATGTTATCACTTGAAGCATGTTTCATCAAGAGATGCCGTAACTCATTTAGGACACGGTGCTTGTCAGAAGCCGGACAAAGGACAGAATTTTCAGGATTGAATAAAATGAGAAATTCATATATAATAAGTATGAAATTTTCATAAGATTCAAGGGATACAGCTGTATGAACGAGTATACAAGGGAAACAGTTTCAACTTTATTTTATGACAAGGTGGATGCGATTATCATTGTTGACGCACAAAAGGATGTCTATCACACAGTCAAGAAAAGAGGTCTTTTTGAGGATTTTCTTGAGACAGATGGTAATTACAAAAGCCTTATTGAAAAACTGTGGTTCCACTTCAGCGACAACTCAAACAAGATAGCTGACGATTATCATGTCTTTATCCCTATGATAGGCCAGTTCAAAGGTAAATATGTAGACAGGATCAAGCTTAAGATCAATGACGAGATCAGGCTGATTCAGATATCAATTTACCCTCTTGATGACGACAGCAACAAGTATATGTTCATTTTTGACGAACTGGACAACAGTGAATATCTTCGCGAATTCCTTACAGACAGAAAAGTTGATACAATCCAAAGCTCATATCTTTTCTCAATGTATGTCGATTTGATCAAGGATATTGCATACAGCATCAATGTAACGGAAATATCAAGCAACCCGCAGAATTATGACGTCAAATATACTACATGGCGCATGATGATTGTAAACATGATTTGGCCCGAGGACCAGAAACTCTTCCTTGAACGCACAGATCCGGATTACCTAAAGAAAAACCTGCATCCAGGACGCACAACTTCCTTTGACTGCCAGATGAAAAACCTAAAGGGCGTGTTTATCTGGGTCAAGCTGATTTTCAGCCGCACAAGCACAAACAATGAGGAAGATTTCAGATTTGTCTTTATGGTTCAGGATATTCATGAGAACTCAATGCAGCTGTTTGAAACACTAAAAAAATACGAGGACCTTGCTTCCAGGGATCCTCTCACATCGCTTTTCAATCATGGCCGTATCGAGACAGAGATAAGCAATGGAGTTGAAGCCTTCAAGTCAAAAGGAACTCAGGTTTCCCTCATGATGCTTGACATAGATTACTTCAAGAAAGTCAACGATACGCACGGACATTCTGTGGGAGACATTATCCTCAAGCAATTTGCTGATCTGGTTGTTGATTTCCTTAAGCCATACAACATCATCACGGGAAGATGGGGCGGAGAGGAATTCGTCTGCGTCTGCTATGACATGGACAGCGGAAAAGTTAAGCAGGTTGCAGAAGAGCTAAGGCAGAAAATCCTGGAATCAGATTTTGATACAGTCGGAAAGCTTACCTGCAGCGTAGGCCTTACAGAAGTAAAATCCAGTGACACCGCAAAGAGTGTTTTTGACAGGGTTGACCGTGCCATGTACGAGGCCAAGACAAGCGGACGTAACAGGACAATAAGCAATTAGACTGTTTTAAAAATCAATGTAACTTCTTGTTTATTATCCTTCTTTAGCTTACAATTACAGAATGAACGGTGAATTGATTCAGGATATTTTTTTCAAAACAGAAAAAAACAAGCTTACAACGACGATTAGACTGGCAGAAGACTTTGATTTTACCCAATACTCTGTAAGGCAGGTCTTGTTTCCGGATTTGAACGCTCCAATAGTCGGGGATGCAGAAAATCCATGTGCTGAACTATTAGCTGGAATTCAGGGTAAAAATGTCATTACAAGCGCACGTGCAACAGGAATACAATGGTGGTCTCCATCCTGCCCCGCCATGTACAGACTGACAACAGAATTGATTTCACCGAACGAAGAGCTTGCTTTCAGCCGGGTAGACAGAATAGCCTTCAGGGACATAAAATACGAGGGAAAACAGTTTTTTCTTAATGGTCTTTCACTTTCCCGTCAACAGGCGATGGAAATAAAGACAGAGCCCCTTACCGTTGATCAAAGCCATATTGAGCAATGTAACACAGACGGAACTCTGATTGTTATTGAAATAGATCAAGGCTTGGATGAAAAATCCCTTGTACGGGCCGTAGAAAGGCTCAGAAACAGTCCATCGGTGCTAGCTTGGGATTTATCATCAAAGAGTGAATTTAAGCTAAGGAACGCCCTTTTCTGCAGTATAGACGGTACGCGCCCTGTAATTTACGGCTTTAATACCAAATAAATATCATTTCCTTCCACACAAAAAAAGAGGCCGGCTCAACGCCGGCCATGCCCATCAGGCAACCGGGTGTAAATGGGTGGGAGGGGATAAATTGTACACCCGGTATTATATATATCGGCAAAGATAGCGGTTTCTTGAATGATATTTTATTTTTTTACGCTATAGAGGCTGTCGTGGACTCACTCTTCCTCAGTAATTGTGGCGTTGATGTTTACCGAAACATTGTAGGTTCTGCCCTTTAACGCGGAAATAGAACGCACCATCTCGTAGTCGCCGATAACCAGCTTAATCTGATGCTCTCCCTGTGACACAAAGACTGGACTGGTAATGTTCGGGACATAAGTCTCATCAAGGTAAACCTGGATTCCCTCTGGAGCCGCAATCCTGACCATGGGTTCAATTGACTGGAATTCAACGTTGACAGTATGCCTTTTTGCCTGCTCAACCGTGACAGTACGGAATTCGTTTCTGTAATAGTCGCTGACCAGGTTGATGTTGTGGATTCCGGGAGTCAGCAATACACCGTTTGAAACATCGGTCTGGCTTCCGTCTATATAAACCGTATATGGCTTTACATCTCCCTTGTCCGGATCGGTGGGCTGAACGAAAAGCTTTCCCTTGTTTATGAAAAGAGGCCGTCCTGAGACCTGAAATTGTGCAGAATAGAGGTCATCACTGGTTCCTTTCATTGCAAGCTGCATCCTCAGGAAGATTTTGCCGTTCACTACCTCGGGAACAGATGACATCAAGGTTGAATATGCGTCTTTTTTGATTGTATGGTTTCTTTTAAGCGGAATTTTCAGCGTAAGGCTCAGAGATGACCCGAAGGTTCCGGTTGTGCGCCTTATGCCGTTGTAGTCAATTATCGAAGATGATGGCTCGGGTACAATTCCGTCATAAAAAGAATAGGCAACAGAATCTCTCCATGCCGCTACTTCCTTTGGCACCTTGAACTGCAGCTCCACACCTTCTATGAATTCCATGTCACTGGGAAGTTCGATGACAATACAGTCATTTACCCCCACAGAAACTGTATTTTTGCTTCCTGAACGTGAAATTGGCAGGGAAACAGATTTATGAACCCTGAACTGTTCGGAAAAAGCTACAGCACTTGAAAGAAAAAAAAGGATGGCGAATATTGTGAGCTTCTTTTTATAACTTTCTCTTGTACTCTCTAAATCCATAACGCTAAATAATATACTAAAATTTTAGATGTTTTTCCAGTACCTACAGCTTTTTTGGCAGGTATTTCTGTGGATCCTGGGCCTCACCGTTCATCCGTATCTCAAAATGCAGATGTGGACCCGTCGCAAGTCCTGTTGAGCCTACTTTACCGATTTCCTGTCCTGTAGCAACTGCCTCACCCTTTTGGACCAGAATCTTGCTCATGTGGGCATAAAGGCTTGTCATTCCTCCACCGTGGCTCAGAATCACGTAATTTCCATAGGTTGCATCCATATTGACTGCATATTGAACCGTACCGGCCTTGCATGCATAAATTGGAGTTCCTGTAGGGGCTGCCATGTCTATCCCCTTGTGAAAAAGCCATTTTCCGCTTATGGGGCTTACCCTCATGCCGAACGATGATGTAAGGACGCTTTTTTCAAGTGGAAGCACCATTCCAGGCTCAAGGAAATATGCCCTTTCTGTTGGAGAAAACTTTTCATCAGGCAAGAAGAAGAATTCCTCTCCCTTTATCTCAAATGACTCATATTTTCCTGAGAGAGCATCAACTGAATATTCTTTGGCAAGAAGTATCTCTATGGAAGTCTGTGGTGAATAAGGTATGAAAAGACCGTTCAATGTAGGAAGCAGAATGACACGGCCTTTAAGCTCATCATCAGGTGAATCGATTCGGTTCAAAGTGGCTATAGTGTCATAGCGTATTGCACATCTGGCTGCCAGCTGAAGGAGGTTATCTTTCTCGGTGCATTCATATTCATAGAAATAAAGATAATCCGCTGGATTTTTTCCCAGAAACACAGCTTTGTTTGCTTCCTCAATCTGCTTTTGATACTGCTTGAACACAGGGTTTCGGGAAACAAGCTCAGGAATACGCGTCAAATCCTGTGAATGAGCAAAAACAGAGCATAACAAAAGTAAAACAGAGAATATCTCAATTCTTTTTTTCATTTTTCTTTACCCCAAAAGCCAATAATCCATATAGAACGAATACTGCTATTAAAACAAGCAAAGCAGCTATCCGGTTACTTGCAAAAACAAAATAAACGCACAGTCCTATACCGCCAAGGACAATCACAAGCTTGGCTATCCTTATCAAAAAGCGTCCAATTCCAAGTTTCTTTGCCGACAGGACAATAAGAAAAACCAGGGCAAGGGCTATGACCACCATCATACAAATGGTATAGGCAGAGGGTGCGGATGAAGCAAAAAGCCACAGCGGATATACAATCAGGAAACCAAGTCCCAGACATAAAACTGCCAGTAAAATGATCTTCAAGAATGATGAGAATAAATTTCCATAGCCTTTTGCAATTTTCTTAATCAATGTAATACTCCTAACAAGCTAAATTTACCACGGATTCGCAAAAAAAACAACCGTCTTGAAATCAAGGCATATTTGATGTATTCTTTTTTTTATGACAATCATATCTTGGAACGTAAACGGTATTCGCGCCGTAGAAAAAAAAGGTTTTGTAGACTGGCTCCTTAAATCAGATGCCGATGTCGTATGCATTCAGGAAACAAAGGCAAGTCCCGATCAGCTGACTCCAGCCCTCTTGAATCCAGGTGAGGACGCCGATGATGATACTCCCCTTTTTGCCCAAAGCGACAGCCCTGACAATGCCTATCACGGATATTTTTCCTCCGCACAGAAAAAAGGTTATTCAGGGACTGCGATATATACAAGGATAAAGCCCGATTTTGTTGAGACGATGGGTGTAAAGGAATTTGATGACGAGGGACGCACCACCATAGCAGGATTCGGGAAGCTGGCCGTTATTTCCGCATATTTCCCCAACAGTCAGGGCGAAGGCCTCAGATTGCCGTATAAGCTTGACTATTGCAAGGCCATATTCGAAAAATGCAACGAGTATGTCTCCAAAGGCATGGACATCGTACTATGCGGGGACTACAACATAGCACACAAGCCGATAGACCTTTCACACCCCAAGGCAAACGAGCACAACGCAGGCTATCTCCCGGAAGAAAGGGCATGGATGGATTTTTTCACATCAAACGGATACACAGATACATTCCGTCATTTCTGCCAGTAACCGGAGAATTATACATGGTGGAGCTACCGTATGCAT